>CAZFHV010000081.1:0-14596 GCA_964519095.1 uncultured Chromatiaceae bacterium
GCTTGGGTATGGGCCTGGGGTTCCACCTCGCTCCTCCACCCCTCACGTGGGAGTGCGGATGTTACCCCATTGCGTCGCGCAGCGGGTGGTAAGGGGCGATGGGAAGGGCCGAGCCGGCCGGGTGGGCCGGCTCAGGTGGCGCCGTGCAGGGCCCGACGGCTCGACTTGTAGAATCCGCGCCCCTGGACCCAGGGTTCCTCCAGCACCTCGGAGGCCTCGTTGGCAGGCTCGAGGGTATTGCGTGGGTGGGTGTGCATGAAGTTTCGCCGCGCCTCGGAGCGGGACAGCTTGCCCGAGGAGGTCCGTGGCAGGGTGTGCAGGGGCACCAGGTCCACCAGGCAGTCGATGGAGAGCTCCTCGCTGATCCGGGTCTTGAGCCGATGCACCAGCTCAGAGCGCTTGTCCGGATTCGTCTCCCGGCACTGCACCACCAGCACCGGCTGGTCCGTGCCGTCCGCCGCGGGTGCGGCGAACGCCAGGGCATCGCCGGGTCGGACCTCGGGCTGCTGCTCGGCGATGTGCTCCAGGTCCTGGGGCCAGACGTTGCGACCGTTGACGATGATCAGGTCCTTCTCGCGCCCGGTCAGGTAGATCGACTGGCCGACCCGGTAGCCCAGATCCCCCGTGTTCAGCCAGCCGTCGTCGGAGAGAACACGGCGGCTGGCTTCGGGCTTGCCCAGGTAGCCGGTCATGACGCTGGGGCCACGCACGTGGATGACCCCGCAGTGGCGCTCCGGCAGCCGGCGACCCTCGGCGTCGCGGACCTCCACCTCGTGGTCTGGCAAGGGGGTACCACAGTTCACATAGGTGTTGACATAGGTCCCCTCGGCCTGGCCGGCCTCGGCGGTGACGGGTTGCGCCGCACCCTGTCGGGCCAGGTGCTCGCCATCGATGCGGTCCACTTGGAGCCCCTGCCCCAGGGGCGCGAAGCTCACCGCCAGGGAAACCTCCGCCATCCCGTAGCAGGCGAGGAAGGCCTTGGGATCGAAGCCGGCCGGGGCGAGGCGTCGGGCAAAGCGCTCCAGGGTCCCGGCGCGGATCATCTCGGCGCCCACCCCGGCGACCCGCCAACTGCGGAGGTCATAGCGCTCCACGTCCTCCGGCCGCAGGCGGCGCGCCACCAGGTCATAGCCGAAGGGGGGGCCAAAGGAGATGGTGCCCTGGTTCCGGGTGATCAGCTCCAGCCAGCGCCGTGGACGCATGGCGAAGACACGGGTGTCGAGGTAGTCCACCGAGAGCTGGGCGGCCAGGGGTGCCAGCACCAGGCCCACCAGGCCCATATCGTGGTAGAAGGGGAGCCAGGAGACGCAGCGATCCCCCGCGCGGATCTGCACACCGTGGCGGATGATCCCCACCAGGTTATCCAGGACCGCCGCCTGGGTGATCATCACCCCCTGGGGGAAACGGGTGCTGCCGGAGGTGTACTGGATGTAGGCCAGATCGGTGGGCTCGGGGCTGATCAGCTCGGTGCGCGACTCCGGCAACCCATCGAATGCCCGCGCATCCCCCACGACGGGGCGGGCGGCGCCCCCCGTGGCCTCTTGCACCAGGGGCAGGAGGTCCGTGGGGGCCATGGCCACCTTGGCCTGGGAGTCGATGAGCATCCCGCGGAGGTGGTCCACATAGGCCCGGTGGTTTCCCAGGTTGACGGAAACCGGCAGCGGGACGGGGACCAGCCCCGCGTACTGACAAGCAAAGAAGAAGCGTACGAAGTCCGGGTTGGTCTCGGCGATCAGGGCGACACTCGATCCCTGGGGCAGGCCGAGCGCCATGAGGCGTCGCGCGAGCTGCCGCGACTGCTCGCACAGCTGCGCGTAGCTGACCGCCGCGTAGAGCTTCCCCTGGGCATTGTAGAAGTTCATGCCCGTCTGGCCCTGGGCCGCATAGTCGAGGGCCTCGGTCAGGCTGCGGAAGTCTCCGGGTCTCAGCGGGAGCTGATGATGGGTTGCCGTAGGCTTCATACGCTCTTTCTTCTAACGAGGCGCTTAGGATCGCCTGTGCCACGGATCAGCACCCGGGATTTCGGCCCGGATGCAAAACCAGCATTATATGGATAACCCTGTGAACGTCCACACCGCGTGCGCAGTTACGGCGCTTTCCACAAAAAAATGTCACGCCGGAGACCCCCTTGGGCGGCGGATGGGCATCGGAGGCGGCCTTGGCTCCGCCCCGCGCCCCGAAAGGCGCGCGAGGCCTGGGACCTCGGGATTCAGCGCTCTTGCCTCGCGTAGAGGGCGGCATAGAGCCCCTCGCCGCGGACAAGCTCCTCGTGGCGGCCCTGCTCCACCACCCGCCCGTCCTCGAACACCAGCACCCGGTCCGCCTGCTTCACGGCGCTCAGGCGGTGGGCGATGATAAGGGTGGTGCGCCCCGCAAGGAAGCGCCCCAGTGCCTCGTGGAGGTGACGCTCGGTCTCGATGTCGAGGGCGGAGGTGGCCTCGTCGAGCACCACTACGCGGGGGTCGCTGAGCACCATGCGGGCGATGGCCAGGCGCTGGCGCTCCCCCCCGGAGAGTCGTATGCCGTCGCGGCCGATCAGGGTGTCGAGCCCCTCCGCAAGCCCCGCCACCGTCTCCCGGAGCTGAGCCACCCCGAGCGCCGCCCAGAGGCGCTCATCGGGGAGGTCCTTGCCCAGGGTGAGGTTCATGCGCACCGTATCGTTGAAGAGCGCCGGGTGCTGCAGCACGGTGGCCACGTGCTCGCGCACCACGTCCATGCCGATCTCTTCCACTGGGACCTCGTCGTAGAAGACGCGACCAGAGCGGGGCGGATAGAGCCCGAGCAGGATCTGCACCAGCGTGGTCTTGCCCCCACCGCTGGCACCGACGAGGGCGACCTTCTCTCCGGCCTCGATGCGCAGGGACACCCGATCCAGGACGGTGGGGCCGGCGCCGTAGGCGAAGCTCACCTCCTCCAAACGCACGGAGACGGTCCTCTTGCCGCTGAAGGGGTTGCGCTGGTGTGGATACTCCGGTTCCCCCTCCAGGGTGAGGAGGCGATTGATCCGCTGCAGCGCCGCCCCGGCGCTGTGGTAGGCGTACTGGACGCCGAGGAGCTCCTGGACCGGGCCCATCATGAACCAGAGATAGGCATAGACCGCCAGCATCTGGCCGATGGTGAGATCGGAGTAGAGCACCATCAGCATGCTCAGGGCACGGAAGAGGTCGAAGCCGAACAGGAACACGGCGAAGGAGAGCCGCCCGGCGGCATCGCTCTTCCAAGTGTAGGCGGTGGAGTAGTCGCGGATGCCCCTGGCCCGCTCGATCATGCGGCCTAGGTAGAAGCCCTCGCGGTTGCTGGCGCGGATCTGCTGGATCCCCTCCAGGGTCTCGGCAAGGGCCTCCTGGAAGGCCTGATAGGCGCGGTTCTCCGCCCCCTTGAGGGTCTTCACCCTCTGGCCGAAGCGGGTGGTGACATAGATCACCGGGGGATTGATGAGAAGGATGAAAAGGGCCAGCGGCCAGTGCATCCAGAGCAGCACCGCGGCGGTACCCATCAGGCCCAGCAGGGCCACCAGGAACTTGCTGGTGGCGGTTCCCACGAATTGGTCCAGGGCATCGAGGTCCGTGACCAGGTGGGAGGCCACGGTGCCGCTGCCGAGCGTCTCGTACTGGGCCATGGAGACCCGCTCGAGGCGCTCCAGCAGGGCCTTGCGGATCTGGAAGATCACGTCCTTGGAAACAGCGGTGAACTGGCGGGTCTGCCACACCGCGAGCACCAGCCCGAGCATGCGCAGGACCAGGGTCAGGAGCAGGATGGCGCCGATGTAGAGGATGGGTCCCTGCCAGGCCGCAGGAAAGAGGGCGTTCAGGGCCGCCACCGCCTTGCCCGGCTTGCCCAGCAGGACCTCATCCACCAGGAGGGGGATCAGCAGGGGCACGGGGACGCTGACCAGGGTGCCGAGGACGGCGATCAGATTGGCCAGCACCAGCTCCCGGCGGTGCCCGGTCACCATGCCGATCAGGTCGTCCCAGCGCAGGGGTATGGCTTGGGGTATGGGGACCAAGGGGATCGCCGGGGTAAGGGCCTGCGGGACCTAAGGATTCCAGCAAATGGGCGGAAAAGGCCGCTCCCAGCGGCTTGACCGTCGAGTCAAGGCGGCGAATCCTGATGCGCCGCCCGCGAGGCGGCGCTCCCTAGAGCTCCGCCACCTCGAAGCTGTTGCACTCCCGCAGGTTCCCGCTCTGCAAGCCGCGCTTGAACCAGCGCACCCGCTGCTGGGAGCTCCCGTGGGTGAAGGCATCCGGGACCACATAGCCCTGGGAGCGTTTCTGCATGCGGTCGTCGCCGATGGCATGGGCCGCGTTGAGGGCCTCCTCCACGTCCCCTTGCTCCAGGATCTGGCGGGCGCGGTCCGCCTGATTGGCCCAGAGGCCGGCAAAGCAGTCCGCTTGGAGCTCCAGCCGCACGGAGAGCCGATTGGCCCCCGCCTCTCCCGCCCGTCGCTGGGCCTTCTCGACCTTGTCGGAGATCCCGAGGAGGTTCTGGACGTGGTGGCCTACCTCATGGGCGATCACGTAGGCCTGGGCGAAATCTCCGGGGGCTCCGAAGCGGTTCTTGAGGTCCTGGTAGAACCGCAGGTCGATGTAGACCTTGTGATCGGCGGGGCAGTAGAAGGGGCCCATGGCGGATTCCGCGAAACCGCAGGCCGAGCGTACCGCGCCCGAGAACAGCACCAGCTTGGGCTCCTGGTAGGTGCCCCCGAGGTCGCGGAACTGGGCGTGCCAGGTGTCCTCGGTGTCGGCCAGGACCACGGAGACAAAATCGGCGAGCTCCTGCTCGGCGCCGCTGGGACGGTAGGCGGAGCCTCCCGCGGGTTGCTGCTGGGACACCATGCCCTGATTGAGGATGACACTCGGGTCCACGCCCATGAACATCGCGATGAGCACCAGGGCGAGGGTGCCGATACCGCCGCCGGCCACCGTTCGGCCGACGCTGGACCCCCGCTGATCCTCGACGTTGTCGCTACGGCGACCGGTTCTCCAGCGCATGAAGTTTCCCCGCGAGTGAAACTCTGACCGAGCCAATGTATACCGGAGCAGGCTCACTTCGCCACTGGGCGGGGAGCGGCGGTTGTCCCCCGGCCGCCCGCATGGGACAGTGTGCTGCGAGGCGTCGGACCAGTGCGAGGGGCCGCCATGACCACCCATCCCTTACCCTGCGAGCTCATCACCTGGGGAGAGGTGCAGCGGCTGGCGCGGCGTCTGGCCATTGCGGTGCGCGGGAGCGGGTTCGCGCCGGACCTGTTGGTGGCCATCGGCCGGGGTGGCTATCCAGCGGCGCGGCTGCTGTCGGATTACCTGGGGATCCTGGATCTCACCGAGGTCAAGGTCGAGCACTACCGGGGTACCCGCAAGGCGCCCGCGGCCCGGGTGCGCTATCCCCTCAGCGCGCCGGTGACGGATCGCCAGATCCTCCTCGTCGATGATGTGACCGATACGGGCGACAGCTTTCGGGTGGCCATCGAGCACCTGCGCAGCCTGGGCACCCCCCGTGCCATCCGCACCGCCGCCCTGCACCATAAGACCGTCTCACCGTTCGTTCCGGATTACTTCGGGCGCAAGCTGGTGAAGTGGCGCTGGCTCATCTACCCCTGGGCGCAGGTCGAGGACCTGAGCACGCTGATCCGCTCCCTGCCGGACCGCCCTCCCACCCCCGAGGCAATCGCGGAGCGATTGGCACTGGATCACGGAATTCGGGTTTCCTCTAGCAAGGTCCGGGAAGTGCTCGGCCTCAACAGTTGGTGAGGGGCCTTCTCGGGGCAAAATCCCTCTCCTCGATTGAGGTTATGATCCGTTGACAATTGTCAAGGATTTCCCGCAATCGCTCCGCTATAAAAACTGAAAAATCTGGAGCACCCCTCCAGCGCCCGCTCGATGCTGTAACCAGGGCAACCGAATTACTAAGGACCCGGTAGCCGTATCACCGGGACAGCATCCACCCGAGGAGGTTTACGCTATGGCCTGGAGCCTACCGCGTCTTTCCCGTCGTGCGTTCCTCAAGACCACCGGCGTGGGAACTGCCGGTCTGGGTTTGCTCTCTCCGGTCTCGAGCCTGATGAACCAGGCCATCGCCAAGGACGAGGCGGTTAAGGAGGAGGTGAGCTTCAGCATCTGTAATTTCTGCTCCTCCCTGTGCAACCTGCGGGTGACCACTCACACCAAAGGTGGGGAGAAGCGCATCGTCAAGCTCGACGGCAATCCGAGCTCCACCCTCAACCGCGGCAAGATCTGCGCCCGCGGCCAGGCGGGGCTGCGCCAGGTCTACGACACCGACCGCATCAAGACCCCCTTGATCCGGGTCGAGGGCAGCAAGCGCGGGGAGTACAGGTTCCGCCAGGCGAGCTGGGAGGAGGCCTGGGATTACATCGCCAAGAAGGCCAAGGCGGCGGACATCAAGCCTTGGGAATGGACCATGGTGGGCGGATGGACCTCCTGCGTCTTCTACATGAACTGGGCGGTGCCCTTCGCTATGGCCAACGAGGTCCCCAACATCGTGGCCTCGCCCATGCAGCATTGCGTGACCACCGGGCATCTGGGTACGGATGTGGTCACCGGCAACTTCAACATCCACGACGAGGTCCTGCCGGACTTCGATAACGCCAAGTACATCCTGCTGGTGGCCAACAATGCCTCCATCGGCGCGGTGTCCACCTGCCGCATGGTGCGCTTCGCCCAGGGCCGCAAGAACGGCGCCAAGATCGTGGCCCTCGACCCGCGCTGCTCGGAGACCGCCGCCAAGGCCGATGAGTGGATCCAGATCCGTCCGGGGACCGACCTGGCCTTCATGCTGGCCCTGATGCGCATCTTGATGAAGGAGGGGCTCTACGATGCGGAGTTCCTCAAGCGCCATACCAACATGCCTTTCCTCATCAGCAAGGATGACAAGGGGGAGTGGCGGCTGCTCAACGACAGCGAGGGCCGCCCCCTGGTGGTGGAAGAGGACACCGCCGATGTGCGGGTGCTCAAGAAGTTCAGTCACCAGAACCACAAGGACGCCGAGGGCCGCAGCTTCACCCCCGGTCTCAGGGTGCCGGACAACTTCACCTACGATGGCCGGCCGGCCAAGACCGTGTTCCAGGCCCAGCTCGAGGAGCTGACCACCTACACCCCCGAGTGGGCGGCGGAGATCACGGGCGTCCCCTCCCAGACCATCACCCGCATCTCCCGGGAGTTTGGCAACACTCGGCCCGCCATCGTCGACCCCGGCTGGCATGGGGCCCGCTTCCAGAATGTGATGATGCTGCGCCGTGTCCAGGCCATGGTGCAGGCCCTGACCGGCGGCATCGATTCGGTGGGCGGCTGGATGAACTCCGGTGAGCTCCACCACAAGGCCCACCAGATGTACAGGGCCATGGAGGCCGGTTACGAGATGGGCGCCCCCCTGGCCAACCTCGCCGGCATGGCCTTCGCCAAGATGGTCATCGGCGCCCTATCCAAGGGAGAGAACTTCTCCCACGGCCATCCGGGCTGGACCTGGGCCTGGAATGCCCAACAGAAGGCGGCCGGGCGGTTCAACGTGGCGGTGCCGGTGATGACCGATACGGGGATGCGGGAATCGGTCGAGGGCAAGGTGATGTGGAAGGGCGAGCCCTACCGCACCCGCGCCTTTATCGTGAACGCCGCCAACCCGGTGCGCCACTACTACCCGGACACCTACTGGAAGGAGACCCTGAGTCACCCGAACGTGGATCTGGTGGTGATGGTGGAGGTGCTACCCTCCGACACCACGCCTTACGCGGATGTGATCCTGCCCAACAGCACCTATCTGGAGCGCGACGAGCCCACCCTCTACGGCAACGGGGTCAACCACGACCTGGCGCTCACGACACGCTATGCGGCCATCCCGCCCCTCTACGACACCCAGGAAACGGCGGACGTCCTGCTGAAGCTGACCGAGATCGTGAGCGGCAACACCGAAGGGTTCCTCACCTGGGTGGACAAGCTCACCGGCCTCAGCGCCCCGGCGGTCAAGGCGGCCTTGGCCGAGACGCAGAAGACCCACAAGAAAGGGGCGTTCGCCGCCGCCTGTCGCCGGGTGTCCTTTGCCCAGACAGCGGCCCGGCTAGGCACCACCCCGGAGAAGATCGACCAGGTGCTGCGGGAGCGGGGCATCTATCCCGAGGAGGACAAGCAGCACCTCATCGAGCACTGGGGCATGCCGCGCCAGATGCCGGTTCCCACCGACAGCGGCCGGATCGAGTTCTACAGCGGGCTGTTCCGTGGCCTACGAGACAGCGGCCATACCCAGCCCAACTTCGGCGTGCTCGCCACCTGGATCGCGCCAGAGTATCGGGACGGCCAGCCGGTCACCGCCGCCCTTGGCCCCGACGAGTTCTACTTCACCTACGGCAAGACCCCGACGGTGTCCCACGGCTCCACCAACAGCAACAACCCGGTGCTGGCGGGGATCAACAAGTTCAAGGACGACGTCTACAAGGGGGTCTGGATCCACCCCGATCGAGCCAAGAAGCTCGGGATCAAGAACGGCGATCCCCTCAAGCTCACCAACGCCAAGTCTGGGCAGGTGACCGGTGGGCGCGCCCACGTGACCCGTCTGGTGCACCCCGACACCCTGTTCGTCTACTCCTCCTTTGGGGCGGAGAACAAGGCCCTGTCCCGCACCTACGGCGACGGCACGGCCACCAACAAGCTCATCCCCTACCAGGTGGAGCCGGTGGTGGCAGGGTTCCGCTCCCAGGAGTTCACCATCAAGGTGGCCAAGGCCTAGAGGAGGAGCACCCAGATGACCCACTACGCGATGGTTATCAACCTCAACACCTGCGTGGGCTGTAACGCCTGCATGGCCGCCTGCGCCATGGAGAACCAGACCCCGGTCTGGGACGACCACAAGTGGCGCACCTATGTCCACGACAAGGAGATTGGCGTGGGGTCCGACGTGCACCGCCGCTTCTTCCCGCGGCTGTGCAACCACTGTGACAACCCCTCCTGCATGAGCGTCTGTCCCACCGGGGCCACCTACAAGAAACCCAACGGCATCGTCATGGTGGACCAGGACAAGTGCATGGGCTGCGGCGCCTGCGCCATGGCCTGTCCCTACCATGCCCGGGTGCCCATCACCTACGGGGACGTGGCCAAGGGGCGGGAGTTCTACGGCTCGGACTACCGCCGCTCCAGCCCCAGCATGGACAAGTGCTCCTTCTGCGATCACCGGGTGGAGAAGGGCCTGCCGCCCGCCTGCGTGGAAACCTGCGTGGGCTCGGCGCGGATGTTCGGCGACCTCGACAACCCCTCGGACCCGGTGGCCCAGATGGTGGCCAGCGGGGTGGCCCGGCCGCTGATGCCGCATATCGGTACCCGGCCGAACGTCTTCTACATCGACGATCTCAAGTGGAGGGGCTGAGATGGACGTCACCATGACCTACTCGACCCAAGACCTCTGGACTTGGTGGCTGGCCGTCTACCTCTATACCGGCGGGCTGGGGGCTGCGACCCTCGCGGTGACCTTCTTGACGGACATGTATCTCAAGCCCCACCGCAACCTGGTGCTCTGGGGCGCCGGGGCCGGGGTGGTGCTGCTCGCCCTGGGCTCCGCGATGCTCTTTTGGCACCTGCTGCACCATGTGGCGGCCATCTACGTCCTCAACCCCCTGGTCTTCATCCTGCAGCCCAACGCCTGGATCGCCTGGGGCACCCAGTTCATCATCTGGATGATGGTCTGGGGTGTGCTCTACGCCCTGCCCTATGCCCGGCAGACCCAGCTCTTCCAGCGGATGCCGCTGGTGAACAGGCTCCTGGAATGGGGCCTGGTGGTGAAACTGTGCGACCTGGTGACCCGTTTCCGCAAATTCGTCGGCTGGATGGCGGTGATCAATGGGGCGGGGGTGGCGGTCTACACGGGCCTGCTGCTGCAGTCCTTTCCCGCGGTGGCCCTCTGGGCCAATCCGGGGGTCCCGCTGCTCTTCACCGTCTCGGCCTTCTCCACCGCCATGGCCTTCCTGCTCCTGATCATGTACACCGTCATCAAGGACGCGGCCGATGAGAAGATACGGGTGCTCTACGAGCGCATCGACTTGGTGCTGATCTCTGCCGAGCTGGTGATCCTCTTCTCCTTCTTCTTCTACCTCCGGCGGGGCTCGGAGTCGGCCATGCGCTCCTGGGAGCTGCTGTTTACCGATCTCGGTTGGCTGATCGGGTTCATCGGCTTCGGCCTGATCGTGCCCTTCTTCCTCGAGCTCAAGGGCGTGGTCAAGGGCTGGACCAGTCACGTGCCCATCATCACCGCCTCGGTGCTGGTGCTAGTGGGCGGATACCTGCTGCGCCACTACTTCATGTACGCTGGCGTCTACGCCTATCCCTGGTAGGTCGGCGCCCCCATGCCGGGCCAGCGCCGGAAGGGCGCTGGCCCGGTGTCTTTTCAGGGGGCAGAGGGACGGCTCAGTCCGCGGGGCCCTTGCGGGCCCTGAACCCTTCGATGAGGCGAAGCGCGGCACCCGCGCTGCCCAAATAGAGGACGAACAGGATCAGCATGCCGACCGCTGCGCCGGCAAGGCCAAGAAAGGCTTCCATGGGGAGTTCCTCGTACAGCTGAGTGGGATTAACAAAGGAGTTTTTTAGTATTTGATAATGCGCTTATCAACTGGCAGGTCGCCCGAGGGGGGTCGCGAGCAGACACCCCTCTACGTCCTCGCCGCACTGCTGGCCGTCCCGGAGGGGGATGGACTGGATGCCTTGCGGGACCTGCAGCCCTTCGCACCCTGGCTGGAGCCAGCCATCGCCGAACTGGAGGGGCTCAGCCTCGGGCAGTGGCAGGGCGAGCATACCCGCCTCTTCGTCAGCGGTTACCCGACCACCCCCTGTCCGCCGTTCGAGTCTTCCTATCGCCACGGCCAGATGGGGGGGGTCGCGGCCAGGGAACTGGTCTCCCTCTACCAGCGGGCCGGTCTTCAGGCCACGGGCGCCCCACCGGATTACCTGGGCACCCTGCTCGAGTGCGCCGCGTATCTGGAGGAGCGGGGGGACCCCGAGGGCCTTCTGCCCGAGCTATGGGGCGAGCACCTACTGCGCTGGCTGCCCCGCTTCGCGCAGGAGCTGGAGGCCGAGAGCGACCTCCTCCTCTACCGCCTGCTCGGTGCCGAGCTGGCCCGACTCGCAGAAGGGGTTCGGTATGCCTGAGCGCTCCTGGGAGCTCTGCCCACCGGAGCTCGCGGAGGATGGGGCTCTCACCGCGGCGGTGCTGGAGGTGCATCAGGCCATCCTGGAGCGAGAGCTGTGGGGCGATCCCCTGCTGAACCTGGCCCTGGACCTGGAGCAGCGGGCCCTGCGACGCATCGAGGGCTGGCGGGTGATGCTGCTCCTGACCCCCTGGATGCTCGCCCGACTCCTCTTTCCGGACCAGCCCCCCCTGCCCCTGGTCCCGCCGGGCTGGTCCGCCGAGGAGCGGCGCGATGCGGCCTACCAGGTGCTGGGTCCGCGGCTGGGCTTTCGCCTGCTCGGCCAGGACCAGCAGGCCCACCTGGGCTACCACCCCCGTCTGGGCCACTACCTTCTCCAGCCAATCTGTCTCGATATGACCCCCTACTCGGACGTTGAGGCCGCGCTCGAGGCCTGGGGCCGCGTCATCCGCATCCGCGATGAGAATCTACAGCGCGCCCAGCGAGACTGCCCCCTGCAGCGGGAGGTCTCACGCCGGGAGCTCTTTACCCGCCTCAAGGGCTGAGGGGCGGGGCGTCGGCCTGCCGACCGCACCCGCGCCGCGGGGGTCGGGGTCACTTCAGAAGGGACCCCCTTGAAGGACTTCCTGACACTCGATGGCCGACTCGGCGAGGGCGGTGGCCAGATCCTGCGCACCGCGCTGAGTCTGTCCATGTGCCTCGGTCGCCCCTTCCGCATCGAGCAGCTGCGCGCCAACCGCCGACCGCCGGGGCTGAGGCCCCAGCACCTCACGGCGGTGCTGGCCTCTGCGCAGATCTCCGGGGCGGCGGTGGAGGGCGCCGAGCTGGGCTCCGGATCGGTCGATTTCCGACCGGGCCCCGTCCGCCCCGGCGCCTATCGCTTCGACCTCGGCACCGCCGGCAGCACCTGCCTGGTGGCCGAGACCCTGCTGCCCGCCCTCGGTACGGCCAGCGCCCCCTCGATCCTGGAGCTGGTGGGCGGCACCCACAACCCCCTGGCACCCAGCTTCGAGTTCCTGGACCAGGCCCTGCTGCCCCTCCTCCGGCGTATGGGCCTGGGGGTCCAGGCGGCGCTGGAGCGTCCGGGCTTCTACCCGCGGGGCGGCGGCGTGGTCCGACTGAGCATCAGCCCGGCCCGTCCCCTGCGGCCGATCCACCTGGAAAGGCGGGGAGAGCTTTGGTCCCGGCGCGTCGAGGCCCTGCTGTCGCGCCTGCCCCGCCACATCGCCGAGCGGGAGCTCGCCCTGCTCGCCAGGGAGCTGGGGCTCCCGGGGGAGGCGCTGGCGGTGCGCGAGGTGGATGCCCTGGGACCGGGCAATGCCCTGACCCTGGTGCTCCAGAGCCGGGAGATCACCGAAGTCGTGGCCGGCATCGGCCAGCGGGGGGTGCCGGCGGAGAGGGTGGCGTCCGCCCTGGTCGGGGAGGCGCGGGCCTATCTGGCAACGGAGGTGCCCGTGGGCATCCATCTGGCCGACCAACTGCTGGCCCCTCTCGCCCTGGCGGGGGGCGGTTCCTTCGTGACCCTGGAGCCCAGCCTCCACACCCGCACCAACCTGGCGGTGATCCAGCAGTTCCTGGACCTTGAGGCCGTGGTGGAGCCACTCGGAGCAGGCCGCTGGCGCATCCGCCTGTCGGCCCCTCGAGGTGCCAGCTGGGGGTTGTTGCGGCGCGGGCTTTAGGGGACACTCCCTCTCATGAGTGAGCATCTCGACAGACTCGCCCGACGGCTCGGTGATCTCCTGCGCCAGCGGGGCTGGAGACTGGTCACCGCGGAATCCTGTACCGCGGGCTGGGTGGCGAAGGTGGTGACGGACATCCCCGGGAGCAGCGCCTGGTTGGACCGGGGCTTCGTCAGCTACAGCAACGAGGCCAAGCAGGAGATGCTCGGGGTCTCCCCCACCACCCTGGCCCATTACGGGGCGGTGAGCGAGGAGACGGTGCGGGAGATGGTGGCCGGCGCCCTGTCCCGCAGTCGCGCCCAGGTGGCGGTGGCCGTGAGCGGCATCGCGGGCCCCGGGGGCGGGACCGACTCCAAGCCGGTGGGGACCGTCTGCTTCGCCTGGGCCCTGACCGGCGGGGAGGTCCGGATCCAGCGGGTGCAGTTCGCCGGCAACCGCGAGGAGGTGCGGCACCAGGCGGTGCGGGTTGCCATCGAGCGCTTGGTCGATCTGCTCGGTGGGGATGACTGAGCGGCTGTTCTTCGCCCTCTGGCCGGACCCCAATTGCCGGCAGGGCTTCCAGGCCCTCATGCGGGGGCTGCCCCCCCACGGGGGTCGGGAGCCCCATCCCGAGGACCTGCACCTCACCCTGGTCTTCCTCGGGGAATGCCGGCCCGGGGCAAGGACCTGTGCCGAGACCCTGGCGGGAACCCTCCGCGCCAGGGGATTCGATCTCCTGTTCGACCAGGTGGGCTATTGGCCGCGGCCCCAGATCCTCTGGTGTGCCCCCTCGCTGGTCCCCCAGGCCCTCCTGGACCTGGTCGCCGCCCTCAACGAGGGACTGCGCCGCTGCGGCTTCGAGCCCGAGCGCCGTCCCTACGCCCCGCACCTCACCCTCGCCCGGCGCGCTCACCCGGTCCGATCCTACCGCCTGGAGGCCCCCCTGGCCTGGCCGGCGCGGGAGCTGGTGCTGGTGCGCTCCGATCCCCAGTCGGTACCCCATTACCAAGTGGTCCGACACTGGCCCCTGGAGGGCAGCGAGCCCGGCTCATGACGTCCGCCCGGGGCTGTGGAATAATCCGCCGGCGAATCTGGCGGGCAGATCCCTGCTGATCCGCCCAAGCCCCGACCCTTGAGGAGCCTCTAATGGACGACAACCGCAAGAAGGCCCTAGCCGCCGCCCTGACGCAGATCGAGCGCCAGTTCGGCAGAGGCTCGGTGATGCGCCTGGGGGACACCGGGGCGGTGCGCAACGTGGAGGTCATCTCCACCGGGTCCCTGGGGCTCGACATCGCCCTGGGCGTGGGCGGTGTGCCCAAGGGCCGGGTGGTGGAGATCTTCGGTCCCGAGTCCTCCGGCAAGACCACCCTCACCCTGCAGATCGTCGGCGAGGCCCAGCGCCAGGGGGGCACCGCTGCCTTCATCGACGCGGAGCACGCCCTCGACCCCATCTACGCCGAGAAGCTCGGGGTCAACATGGGGGAGCTGCTGGTCTCCCAGCCCGACACCGGCGAGCAGGCCCTGGAGATCACCGACATGCTGGTGCGCTCCGGCGCCGTGGACGTGGTGGTGGTGGATTCGGTGGCCGCCCTCACCCCCAAGGCAGAGATCGAGGGGGAGATGGGCGACTCCCACGTGGGCCTCCAGGCGCGGCTCATGTCCCAGGCCCTGCGAAAGCTCACCGCCAACATCAAGCGCAGCAACTGCGTGGTGGTGTTCATCAATCAGATCCGCATGAAGATCGGGGTAATGTTCGGCAACCCCGAGACCACCACCGGCGGCAACGCGCTGAAGTTCTACGCCT
>CAZFHV010000082.1:0-14589 GCA_964519095.1 uncultured Chromatiaceae bacterium
CCGCTTTGAGCGGCTCACAAAAGAAAGCCCACGGCTTTGCAGGGGGATTGTTACTCTCTTGGACGACGAGGGGATCTTCTTTCCCCGCCATATCGAACGACTGGTCGGGGCTCGCATCGAGCATCCAGACTATCTCGCTGCGGATAGCGACGCGGAGGTCCTGGGCGGCGATGGAGTCTGGTCCACCACCGCCGCGCAGGCATAGAGCCGCGAGGGGCTGCTCGGCGCCAGTTGGGTGGCCGCTGAGGCATTGCTCTTCTCCCGGGCCCTGGTGCGAGAGGGCTGCCGGTTCGAGGCGGACCTGGCCCCCCTGGAGACTTGGGACTTCTTCCTGCAACTGGCGCAGCACACCCGTTTCTATCCCGTTGCCGGCGCTGGCGCCCAAGCGCGCGGCACCCAGGTCAATACCCACGTTGGGGACCACTCCGAAGCCCTGCGCCAGGCTGTGCTCCAGGAGTGGCGTGTGCCCGAGACCACGACGCCCTGCCCCGGCTGGGCTCCGGGCTGCTGATAGTGGGAGGTGGGGTGTGCTTCGCGCTCGACAGCGATCCGCGGGTACAGGTGTTTCGCATGACGGAAGATCCGGAAACCAATGAGTTCGCGATCAAGTACCTGCACTTCATCGGCTTCTCCCTGGTCCCGCGGATCATTCCCGTGCTGGCCTGGGCTTTGCTCTATCGGGACACGGCGCGGGTGCTCCTGGCACCGCTGCTGCGGCACTTCCCAGGGGGCGATAAGGCGCCCTAGCCCATCCCAACGGCGAGGCTTCAGGCCCAAGGGGCCCCGGAGCCAGCTCCCCCTCGGTGAATGCCAAGTCCCGCGGGGGTTCCGTCAGAGGCTCAGCGACCCGCCTATTCCCCTCTCGCCCTTCTGGCCGTGATGCTCTCGCCGCCGATGCCCCAGTTGTCTGTTGCCACTTCGTCGATCACCACGAAGGTGGTTTTCGGGTTCTTGCCGAGGACATCGACCAGCAATTGGGTCACGCCGCTGATGAGCCGTGACTTCTGCTCGGTGGTGGCGCCTTCTTTGGTGATCTTGATATTCACGTAGGGCATGGAAGTTCTCCGACAGTGTGAAGGGGATGTGATCTCGATGGGGGCGTTCCGAACCGACGGCGGGGTCTGCTCGAAAACCCCATAAGCTCTCCGAGGATATCAGCCTCGTTCGAGCGCCAGATTCCCGCTGGGGTCCCGGGTCGCGACCCAATCGGGAGCCAGCCAGGTCGTGGACTCGGCGTCGGTGATCACCGCGGGCCCCCGCAGGGGTTCGCCGATACCGAGGGCTGTGCGGGACACCAGCGGCACCGGCTCGGCGCAGCCATGGACCCGCACCTGCACCAGGGGGGAAAGCACCCGGGGTGCGGCGACCAGGCGAAGCTTGGGGGCCGGCGCCTTGAGCACCACGCGCAGGTTCACCAGCTCCACGGGTAGATCCAGACGGTGGCCGTAGCGTCGTTCATGGAGGGCGTGAAACTGGGCGAGGGTGGCCGTGCGTCCTTGCCAGGGGAGGTTGAGGCAGTAGGACTGGCCGCGATAGCGCAGGTCGAGGGAATTGGTCCCCTCCAGGGAATCCCCTGACACAGCCTCCGCCGCCAGGCTTGCCGCACCCTGCTCCGCCAGGGTCTGCAGCGCTCGGCTGACGGCGGGGTCCTCCATCTCGCCCAGCAGGCCGGGCCAGGTGCGGGTGAGCACCCGGCCGGGGCGGGCGACCAGCATGCCGAGGGCGGACAGCACCCCCGCGTTGGCAGGCACCAGGGCCCGCCCCATCCCCAGGGCCTCGGCCAGGGCGCAGACGTGCAGGCCCCCGGCGCCGCCGAAGGAGACCAGGGTGTGGTTCCGGGGGTCCAGACCCCGTTGCACTGAAATCACCCGCAGGGCCCGGGCCATGTGCTCGTTGGCCACGGCAATCACCCCGAGCGCTGCGGCCTCCGGCGAGCAGTCGAGGGGGGAGGCGAGCCGCTGCAGGGCCTCGCGGGCTGCGCGCCGGTCCAGGCTCATGCGGCCGCCGAGGAATCCCTCCGCGGGGAGGCGACCCAGCACCAGGTTGGCATCGGTCACCGTGGGCTGCCGACCGCCGCCCCCGTAGCAGGCGGGGCCGGGGTCGGCACCGGCGGACTCGGGGCCCACCAGCAGTAGCCCGCCGGGGTCCAGGCGTGCGATGGAGCCGCCGCCCGCCCCGATACTCTGCATGTCCACCATGGGCACCGCCACCGGATAGCCGCCGATGCGCCCCTCGGTGGTCAACTGGGGGGTCCCTTCGATCAGTGCCACGTCGGTGGAGGTCCCGCCCATGTCGAAGCTGAGCAGTCGCGCCTGGCGGCTTTGGGCCGCGGCGAAGCCGGCCCCTACCAGCCCGCCGGCGGGTCCCGACAGCAGCAGCCGCACCGCCTGCCCCGCCGCTTGGGCGGCGGCCACCGCCTCCCCGGAGCTCTGCATCACCGATACCCGCGCCCCGGGTAATCCCCGGCACAGGCGATCGAGATAGCCGGCGACCAGGGGCCCCACCCAGGCGTTGAGCCAGGCGGCGATGCCGCGCTCGTACTCGCCCAACAGGGGCAGCACCGCCGAGGAGCGGGAGACGAACAGCCCCTCGGGGAGGGTGGCGGCCAGGGCGCGTTCCGGGCGATCGTCCAGGTAGGAATAGAGAAGGTTGATGGCAACCGCCTGGGGGCACTGCTCCACCACCTCTCGCCGCAGGGCGAGGAGGTCGGCATCCGTAAGGGGCTCCAGGAGGCTGCCATCGGCCCCGAGGCGACCGCCGGTCTCCCAACAGAGCTCGGGCGGGACCGGCGGTGGCAGGGGCGGGGGCTGAAGATCGTAGAGGTCCCGACGGGCCTGGCGGCCGATGCTGAGCAGGTCCCCGAAGCCCCGGTTGGTGACGTAGAGGGTGCGCACCCCCTTGCCCTCGAGCACCGCGTTGGTGGCCACAGTGGAGCCGTGGATCACCCCTAGTCCCTGGTCGGAGAGGCCCAGCTCGGCGATCCCCTGGAGGATGGCCTCCTCCGGGGCACGAGGCGTAGACAGCACCTTGTGCAGGCGCAGGCGATCTCCCTCCCGGACCACGAAGTCGGTAAAGGTGCCGCCGGTGTCGATGCCGATGAGCGTCACGCCAGGGAGCTGGGTCGAATGGCCGCGGAGTCGCGACCATAGCGCGCCTTCATTCCCCTGGCAACGCAGACCCCCGTTTGGCAACCCCCGACTTCCGCGCTATCTTGCCCGGCCATGGCACCACTGCTGCGGGTAGCGGATCTGAGCCACTGGCGGGACGGCCGTGCCGTCCTGCGGGGGATCGACTTCCGCCTGGAGCGGGGGGAGGTCCTGGGTCTTCTCGGTCCCAACGGTGCGGGCAAGACCACCTGTCTGGAGATCCTCAGCGGCAATCTGGTCCCCGTCGCGGGCCGGGTGGAGATTGGAGGGGCGGACCTGGCCCGCGAGCCTATCCGGGCCAAGCGCCAGCTCGGTTACCTGCCGGAGCGCCCGCCTCTGTACCCGGAGATGCGGGTCGATGAGTACCTGGGTTTCTGCGCCCGACTCCACGGGCTGCCGAGCCGCGAGGAGCAGACGGCGGTGGCTGCCGCCCGCACCCGCTGCGGTCTCGACCAGGTGGGCGGCCGGCTGATCCGCAAGCTGTCGAAGGGCTACCAGCAGCGGGTGGGGCTGGCCCAGGCCATCGTCCACCGGCCGCCGTTGCTGGTCCTCGATGAGCCCACCGAGGGGCTGGACCCGTTGCAGATCCAGGCGATGCGCCGGCTGGTGGGGGAGCTGCGGGAGGATTGCGGGATCATCCTGGCGAGTCACCTCCTGAGCGAGATCCAGGCCCTCTGTACCCAGGTGCAGAGCCTCAACGCCGGCCGGCTGATCTACCACAGCCCCCTCGGGAGGGCGCAGGGGGCCGAGTGCTACCTCAAGCTCACCCTTGCCCGTCCCGCGACCGCGGAGCTGCTGCTCGGCCTGCGGGGGGTGGCCGGGGCGAGGCCCCTTGGCGGCCCCAACCAGTGGGAGGTCCGGCTCCCTGAGGACTTTGCGGTGGAGATCCTCTCGGAACAGTTGGTGGCCCTGGGGCTGGGCCTGCGGGAGCTGACCGCCGAGCGGCCCAAGCTAGAGCAAGTCTTTCTCGACATCCTCAGCCGGGAGCCTGGGCCATGATGGGGCTCATCGCCCGGCGGGAGGCCCGGGCCCTCTTTCTCTCCCCCCTGGCCTGGGCCCTGCTCGCGGTGAACCAGTTGGTGCTCGGCTGGATCTTCCTTCGGGTAGTGGAGCGATTCACCGGGCTCGAGGCCACCCAGCGGGCCGGCGGCGTGACCCTGGAGCTGAGCCTGAACCTGTTCAGCTTCGCCGCGGTGCTCGCCCTCTTCTCCACTCCCCTGCTTGCCACGCGTCTCTTCACGGAGGACCTCCGAAGCGGCAGTTACCGGTTGCTGCGCGCGGCACCCGTCTCCCTGGCGGCCATCCTCCTCGGCAAGTACCTGGCCCTGGGCGCCCTGCTCGCCGCCCTGGTGCTGCTGCCGCTCCTCATGGCCGGCAGCCTCTGGACCGCGACCCCCCTGGATTGGGGCCTCCTGGCCAGCGCGGCCCTCGGGCTCGGGCTGGTCAACGGCTACTTCGCGGCGGTGGCGACCTTTGCCGCCACCCTCAGCGCCCAGCCTGCCGTCTCCGTCACCGCCGGCTACGGGCTGTTGCTGCTGCTGTCGGTGATGAGCCAGAGCGGTGCCCTGGGGGGGGAAGAGGCCGTTGGCCTGCTGCGCTGGTTGTCCTGGAACGAGCACCTGCTGCCCTTCCTGCTCGGTATGGTGCGGGCGAGCGATCTCTTCTACTTCCTGGGCGGGACCTTGGTGTTCCTGCTCTTGGCCCTGCGCCAGCTCGAGAACCGGGACCTCCGCTGAGCGCCGGGCCCGCCCATGACCTCGTCCCCCCCCAGCTCGCTCGGTCGCCGCATCCAGGATGGCCTGTACGCCCTGCTGCTGTTCAGCCTCCTGGTACTGGGGGGCTGGCTCACCGCCCGCCACGACCGCGTGGCGGACTGGAGCGCCGTTCACCGCAACAGCCTCACGGAGACCAGTCGCGCGTTGCTCCGGCAGCTGGACGGACCGCTCTCGATGACCGCCTTCGTCCCCGAGCGCCGGGGACCGCGGGGGCGCGCCGAGGGACTGCTGGAGCGCTATGTCCGGGAACGGCCGGACATTCGCGTCCAGTATGTCGACCCGGAGCTGGACCCCGAGCAGGCGCGGGCCGCGGGGGTGCAAGGGGCCGGTGAGCTGGTGCTGGAGTACCAGGGCCAGCGCGCCTCGCTCCGGGAGCTCGACGAGCGGCGGATAACCCAGGCCATCGAACGGCTCCTGCTGGGCGGGCCCCGCTGGATCCTCACCCTGGAGGGTCATGGGGAGCGGCGCGTGGACGCTCGCGCCGATCAGGACCTGGCGGAGCTTGCCAAGCGGCTGCACGCCGAGGGGTTCCAGCTCCAGGGGCTCGACCTTGCCACCTTCACGGCGATCCCGGACAACACCCAGGCCCTGCTCCTGAGTAACCCGGAGATCGCCCTTTTCCCGGGCGAGCTGGAGCGGTTGCTTGCTTACCTGGAGCGGGGCGGTAACCTGCTGTGGCTGCTCGACCCCGGTCCCTGGCAGGGTCTCGAGCCCCTGGCCGTCGCCCTCCAGATCGAGCGCCTGCCCGGCCTGGTGGTGGACCCCGGCGCCCGGAGCCTCAATCTCGACGACCCCAGCATCGTCCTGGTGTCCCGCTACCCGGACCACCCCATCACCCGCGCCCTGCGGACCCTAAGCCTCTTCCCGGGGAGTACCGCCCTGCGGGTGACCGCTGCCTCGGAGTGGACGGCGACCCCCCTGCTCCTCACCGAGGAGCGGACCTGGAACGAGACCAGTCCCCTGCGCGGTACCCTGGCGCGGGATGCGGCCCAGGGGGAGGAACGGGGCCCCCTCACCTTGGGCCTCGCCCTGACGCGCAAGGTGGGGACCGCCGGGGGGGGCGGGGAACAGCGCGTGGTGGTGATCGGTGACGGGGACTTCCTCTCCAACGCCCACATCGACCGCAGTGGTAATCTGCCCCTGGCCCTGAATCTGGTGCGCTGGCTGGCGGGGGCCGATCCCTTGCTGGACATTCCCCCACCCCCGGTCACCGACAGCGAGCTCAACCTGAGCGACCGCCAGGCCCTCTGGCTGGGGGTGACGGTGCTGGGGCTCTTGCCGGGGCTGTTCCTCCTCAGCGGGCTGCTGATCTCCTGGTGGCGGGGGCGGGTCTGAGATGGGACGCCGGGTCCTGATCAACCTCTTCCTGCTGGTCCTGGTAGGGGCCCTCGCGTTCCTCGCCTACCGCGACCTCCACGCCCCGCCGGCCGCTGGACTCCCCCGGCTCACCGCACTGCGGCCGGAGGCGATCGAGCGTGTGCGCATCCAGGATCCCAAGGGGCGGGAGGTCCTCCTGGTGCGGGGCCAAGGAGACTGGCGCTTGGAGGAACCCTATCGGGTGCCGGCGGAGATGGAGCGGGTCACCCGGCTCCTCCCCATCGCGGAGACGCCGCTCCGCCGCCGGTTCCCGGCCCAGGGGGCCGATCTGACCGGCTTCGGCCTGGCACCGCCCCAGCTCCGCCTGACCCTGGATGGGGTGGAGATCGCCTTCGGCGGCACGGCGCCGACCCGTTTCCGTCGCTACGTGTTGGTCGGGGAAGCGGTGGGGCTGATCGACGATGGCTCCTTCCCCCAGCTGCGGGCCCCCGCGGAGGACTTCGTCAGTCACCGGGTCCTGCCCCAGGGCATCCAGGTGGATGGGGCCCGGTCCAGCCTGCGCCCCCTGGACCTCAACCAGCTCCTGGAGCTGCGAGCGGACCGCGTCGAGCCCCTCACCGAGCCGGCCGAGGGCGTGGAGCTGGTGGTGGCCCTGGCGGGCAACCCCGAGGGGCTCACGTTGGTGCTCTCCCCCGATCGCTGCCGACTGGCACGCCCGGACCTGGGTCTGGTCTACGCCTTTCGCGAGCCGATCCCCCTGCGGCGAGAAACCCCCGCCCACCCCTGATGCCCAGCCTCCATGCCTGAGCTCCCCGAGGTCGAGACCATGCGCCGCGGCCTTGCCCCCCACCTGGAGGGCCGGCGCATCGCGGCTCTGGTGGTGCGCGAGCGACGCCTGCGCTGGCCGGTGGCGGAGGGGCTGGAGGCCCGCGTCACCGGGCAGGCCATCGACAGGGTGGGCCGGCGCGCCAAGTACCTGCTGATCGGCCTGGAGCGGGGTGCGCTCCTGCTGCACCTGGGCATGTCCGGTAGCCTGCGGGTGCTGCCCCTAGGACGGCCGCCGGAGCGGCACGACCACCTGGATCTAGTCCTCGATGACGGCCAGATGCTGCGCCTGCGGGACCCCCGCCGCTTTGGCGCCCTGCTCTGGAGCGAGGGCGATCCCTTGCACCACCCCCTGCTATGGGGCCTGGGGCCTGAGCCTCTGGGGCCTGAGCTCGATGGGGCGCATCTGTATCGGGCGAGCCGGGGACGCCGGGTAGCCGTCAAGCAGCTCATCATGGACGGAGCGGTGGTGGTGGGGGTAGGCAACATCTACGCCAGCGAGGCCCTGTTCGCCGCCCGCATCCTGCCGACGCGCCCCGCAGAGAGTCTCGATCGAGAGGAATATGCCCGCCTGGTGGCGGCGATCCGGTTGGTGCTGGGAGAGGCCCTGCGCGCGGGCGGCACCACCCTGAGGGATTTCGTCCGGGAGGACGGCCGGCCCGGCTGCTTCGCCCAGCAGCTCAGGGTCTATGGTCGGGGTGGGCAGCCCTGTCCGGTGTGCGGGGAGCCGGTCCAGCGGGGGCGAATCGGTCAGCGCTCGACCTTCTTCTGCCCCCGCTGTCAGAGTTGAGGCGGCGGACTCCCGCCTAGTCGTTGATCTGCTGGATCCCGCTCAGGTGCCAGTCGCCCGCCGGGCTGGCCCAGTCGTGGGCCACGTGCCAGATCTCGCGGAAGGGCTCGGGACGGCCCCCGGCACCCTCGCGGATCAGACCCGAGAAGAGGATGCTCGCCACCACCTGATCCCTGTCCCGCTGGAGATTCGCCAGCCGGGCCTCGAGGGTCACCACATCGGTCTCCTGGCGCTCCGCGCCGAGCCGTTCCCGCTCGCGGGTGAGCTCGGCGAACATCTCCGGGGTGCTGTACTCGCGCAGGCTCTCGAGGCTTCCCAGGTCCCAGGCCGCCTGGAGGGCGACGAAATGGCGCTTGGACCCATCGAGGAAACGGGCCTCATCGAACCAGGATGGGGCGGCGGTTCCAGGCTCCGGTGCCGACGAGGACACAGGCCCCGTGTCGAGGCTCAGGTCTGTCCCCCGGCGCTGGTAGGGAGCCGCTGGGGCCCCCGCCCCTGCCAGTGCCGGTGTTGCACCGCGGCGCAGGCGCCGCAACAGCAGGAAGGCCCCGACGGCGATCGCCGCCACCACCAGGATATCCAGGAGCTGGAGCCCCTCGAAGCCATCGCCGAACAGGAGCGACGCCAGCAGACCGCCGGCGGCGATACCCGCGAGGGGACCGAGCCAGCGGGAGATCCCGCCCGAGGGGGTGGGCTTGGTGGGGCTGGACAGCCCGGCCGCTGGTCCCGCCGGTCGTGCCGGTTGGCTGGGTACGCTGTACTGCTTGCCCAGATTGGAGCCGCCACCCATGCGCCGCGCCTCCGCATCGCCCAGGGCAAAGAGTCCGACGCCGAACAGGGTCACCAGTAACAAGACCAACTTTTTCATTGCTCGCCTCGCTTCGAAGGGGTCTGCGCGATCCTAGTCCTCAGGGCAGACCTTGCCGGCTGTGGGCCAGGGCAAGGGGCCTTGGGGATAAAAATGGAATCAAATTGCCCCAATTGCAATCCCGGGCAGGCCTGCGGCCGCTGCCCGGTGCAGGGGGGGCTAGAAGGCGGGGGAGTCGCCGGGCCTACTGCTCGGTGATCTGCAGGTACTTGGCGTAGAGCTCGTCGTGGGTCTCCTCGTGATCCGCATCCTTGATGATGCAGTCCACGGGGCAGACCTCGACGCACTGGGAGCTCTCGTAATGGCCGACGCATTCCGTGCAGAGGTTGGGGTCGATCTCGTAGATCTCGTCACCCTGGCTGATGGCCCCGTTGGGGCACTCAGGCTCGCATACGTCGCAGTTGATGCATTCATCGGTGATGAGAAGCGCCATGTTCGTACTCCTAGATCAAACACAGGTGTTCAGGGATGGGGCGGGTGGGGACGCATGTTAGCCGAAGCGTCTCTGCAGCGCAGCCTGCACGAGGGGATGGACGAAGGGGGACACGTCACCCCCGAGGGCGGCGATCTCACGCACCAGGCTCGAGGAGATGAAGGTGAACTGCTCCGCTGGGGTGAGGAACAGGGTCTCCAGGTCGGGGGCCAAACGCCGGTTCATGCCGGCGAGCTGGACCTCGTACTCGAAGTCCGATACGGCCCGCAGCCCGCGGATGATCACCTGGGCCCCCTGGCTCCGGGCGAAGTGCGCCAGTAGGGTCGCGAAGGGCAGGATCTCCACGTTACCAAGTCCGCCCACGGTCTCCTGCAGCAGCCCAACCCGTTCCTCCAGGGAGAAGGCCGGGCGCTTACCGGCGCTTGCGGCCACCCCCACGATGACCCGATCGAACAGGCAGGCGGCGCGCTCGATCAGGTCCGTGTGACCGAGGGTCACCGGATCGAAGGTGCCGGGGTAGAGGGCGAGGCTGTGCTTCATGGCGGGTCCGTGGCCCAATCATAGCAGAGGGCGGCCCTGGTCAAGGGGTCCCGCTACCCCGAGGGGCCGTCTCGGCGGTGCGGGCCAGGCCAAAGGCGACCTGACCGCCCCGCCCCTGGCGGTACCAGGACCAGGCCACCGGGAGGGGTGGTAGGCCGGCGCGCCCCTCGGTCTCCAGATAGACCAGACCGCCCGGTCGCACCCAGCCCCCCGCGACCAGCGCCTGGCAAGAGGGCAGGAGGAGCGGCCGATCGAAGGGGGGATCCAGGAGGACCAGGTCGAAGGGCCGCGCGGGCTGGGCCAGCCAGGCCAGGGCCTCCGCCGAGACCAGCTCCACCTCCGGCGCCCCCAACCGGTCGCGATTGGCCCTGAGGGCCGCCAGCACCTCCCTGGCCTCCTCCACCATCACCACCTCGGCGGCACCGCGGGAGGCGGCCTCGAATCCCAGTGCCCCGCTGCCGGCGAAGAGGTCCAGGCAGCGGGCACCGGCGATCCAGGGCTGCAGCCAGTTGAACAGGCTCTCCCGCACCCGGTCCCCGGTGGGCCTCAGCCCCGGGTAGCCGGGGAAGCGGATCTTTCGCCCCCGCAGCCGCCCGGCGATGATGCGGACCTCACCCCCGCCGGCGGCCAAGGCCTCAGTCCCCCGCGTGGGCGACCCGCGTCTCTTGCTGGGGACCGACGATGACCACCGCCAGGCGCGCGGGGTCGATGCGACGCTGGAAGGCGTCGCGGATCTCCGCGGCCGTCACCGCCTCCACCTTTTCGTTGAAGCGGTCCAGGTAGTCGAGGGGCAGCCGGTAGAAGCCGATGGCGGCCAGGTTCTGCAGGATCTTGGCGTTGCTGGCGATGCGCAGGGGGAAGCCGCCGGTGAGGTTGAGCTTGGCCGCCCGCAGCTCCTCACCGGAAGGCCCCTCGGCGGCGAAGCGGCCGAGGGTCTCCAGGAGCACCCGCTGGGCCTCCGCTGCCTGGCTGTTCTTGGTCTGCAAGCCCAGCACGAAGGGCCCCGCCGCGCTCATGGGCACGAAGTGGCTATAGACGCTGTAGGAGAGCCCCCGCTTCTCCCGCACCTCGTCGCTGAGCAGGGAGACCAGCCCGCTACCGCCCAGGATGTGGTTGCCCACATAGAGGGGGAAGTAGTCCGGGTCGACCCTCTGCATACCCGGCTGCCCGGCATAGACGTGGGTCTGAGTGGAAGGGAACTCCAGGCGCTGGGTGACCCCCTCGCTCAAGCCGGCCACAGGGGGCAAGGGCTCGGCGTGGGTCCCGCCGGGCAGGGCGCCCACGAGGCGCTCGGCCAGGGCCGCCGCCTGCTCGCGGCTCAGATCCCCCACCATCGCCACCACCGCGTTGGCCGCCACGTAATAGCGCCCGTGGAAGGCGCGCAGGGCCTCGGGGGTGAGGGCCTTGAGGCTCGCCTCGGTGCCCAGGGGGTCGCTGGCGTAGGGATGCTCCCCGTAGATCTGACGATAAAGGGCCTTCATGCCCAGGGAGCCGGGGTCCTGCTCGGCCTGGCGCAGGGCCACCAGGGCGCTGCGGCGCTTGCGCTCGAAGGTCTCCGTGGCAAAGGTGGGCCGGGCGAGGAGGGTGGCCAGGGTCTCGGTGGCCACGCTGAAGGCTGGCTCGCTGGTGAGGGTGCGCAGGGAGAGCCAGGCCATGTCGCGCAGGGACCCCTCTCCCAGCTTCGCCCCCACCGCCGCCAGTCGCTCGGCGATCTCGTCCGCGCCCCAGTCCCCTGCCCCCTGGCTCAGCAGGCCATTGGTGAGGGCCGCCAGACCCGGCTTGTCCCCGTCCCGGGCACTACCGGCATCGAACACCAGCTGCACGTCCAGGATCGGCAGCTCCGGGGCCTGGACGAACAGCACCTGGGCGCCGTTTGGGGTCTGCCAGGACTGGATCTGGGGCCCGGCCCAGAGGGGCGAGACCCCCAGGACCCAGAGGACGCCGAGGAGCCAGCGCCGCGTACCCTTAGTGAATCTCATGACGGCCTCCTTTGCTGGCCTTGGACTCCGACTTACCGTCGAGGGGTTGGGGGTCGAGGACCGCCACGGTGAGGTTGTCATCGGTGAGGTACTTCTGGGCCACCGCCTGCACCTGCTCGGGGGTCACCGCCGCGAGGCGCTCCAGATAGGTCTCCGCCAGACGCCAGTCGAGGCCCACGGTCTCCAGCAGCCCGATCTGCATCGCCTGGGCGAACACCGAGTCCTTCTCGTAGACCTTGCCGGCGGTCACCTGGGCGCGTACCCGAGCCAGCTCCTCGCCGCCAACCGGCTCATTGCGCAGACGGGCCACCTCCGCCCGCAGGGCCGCCTCCAGCTCTGCGGTGCTGCGGCCCTTGGCGGGGGTACCGGCCAAGAGCACCATGCCGGGCAGGCGCGTGAAGGCGCTATATTCCGAGTCGGCGGAGGCCGCGACCTCGCTGCCCCGCACCAGGCGCTTGCTCAGGCGCGAGGCGCTCCCCCCATCGAGCACCTCCGTCAGCATCTCCAGGGCGTAGGGCTCCCATTCCTCCTGGGCGTGGCCCAGGGCGGTGGCCTTGTAACCCATCACCAGGTAGGGCTCCTGAGCGGGGGCCTTGACCACCAGCCGCTTCTCGCCCCGCTGGGGGGGCTCGTCCCTCGGCTTGAGAGGAGCCACCTCCTCCCGCTGCAGGGGGCCGAAGTGCTGGCGGGCCAGGGAGAACACCCGCTCCGGCGTTGCGTCCCCCACCACTACCAGGGTGGCGTTGTTGGGGGCATACCATTGGCGGTACCAGAGGCGCAGATCGCCTACCTGGAGGGCATCGAGGTCGCTCGCCCAGCCGATCACCGGGATGCGGTACGGGGAGGCCGCGTAGGCCACGGCGCTGAACTGCTCGGAGGTGAGGGACTCGGGGTCGTCCTCGGTGCGCAGGCGCCTTTCCTCCTTCACCACCTCCACCTCCTTGGCGAACTCCTCCTCCGGCAGGGTGAGGTTGCGCATCCGATCCGCCTCCAGCTCGAAGGCCACCTCCAGGCGATCGTTGGCCAGGTTCTGGAAATAGGCGGTGTAGTCCTGCCCGGTGAAGGCGTTCTCCTCGCCCCCATTGGCGGCCACGATGTGGGAGAACTCGTTGGGGCCATGCTTCTCGGTGCCCTTGAACATCATGTGCTCCAGGACATGGGAAATGCCGGTGATCCCGTCGTGCTCGTAGCTCGACCCCACCCGGTACCAGACCTGGGAGGTCAGGATGGGGGCCCGATGGTCCTCCTTGAAGATGACCTGCAGGCCATTGTCCAGGGTCAGCTCGTGCACCCGCGGGGCATTGGCCAGGGTGACGGCGGGAAGGGCGGCCCAGAACAGCAGGGCGGCTCGTCTCATGGTGTGGGGTTCCTCGGGATTGTGAACTGGGGTCCCCGTTTTGCTAGCATGCGGCAGCGGGGCGCGCCGGGGGCATTCTGGCAAACCGTTCGGGGGGATGCCAGGGTCTCCAGCTAGAGACCCCCCAGGGCGCCCGAGGTTCCACCCCCCGCCACTCAGCACCCAGCGACTTGGCCCATGTTCGGTTTCGGCAAACGCAAATCCGCGGAGTCGGCGCAGGCACCCACGGCTTCGCCTCAAGATCAGGGCCTGTTCGCCCGCCTCAAGAGCCGTCTGATCCGCTCCCGCGATCAACTCGGCGAGCGCCTCGGCCAGCTTCTGCGGGGCCGCTCCACCCTCGACCCGGAGCTCTTCGAGGAGTTGGAGACCCTGCTCCTCACTGCGGATGTGGGGGTGGAGGCCAGCACCCGCATCGTCGCCGAGCTCTCCGCCCGGTCCAAGCGCGGGGAGTTTGCCGACCCCCAGGCCCTCACCGCCGCCCTCAAGGGGGAGCTCCTCGCCATCCTGAAGCGCTGCGAGGGGCCGGTGCGCGAGCCCCAGCGGGGAAGACCCCAGGTGATCCTCATGGTGGGGGTCAACGGGGCGGGCAAGACCACCACCATCGGCAAGCTCGCCCGGCGGCTGCAACAGGAGGGCAACAGCCTGATGCTGGCCGCGGGGGACACCTTCCGCGCCGCCGCGGTGGAGCAGCTCCAGGCCTGGGGTCAGCGCAACCAGGTCCCGGTGATCGCCCAGCAGAGCGGGTCGGATGCCGCCTCGGTGATCTACGACGCCCTCCAGGCCGCCACCGCGCGCCGGGTCGATGTGCTGATCGCCGACACCGCCGGGCGCCTCCACACCAAGACCAACCTCATGGACGAGCTGGCCAAGATCGCCCGGGTGGTGAAGAAGATCGACCCCGAGGCCCCCCACGAGGTGATGCTGGTGGTGGACGCCACCACCGGGCAGAACGCCCTCAACCAGGCGCTGCAGTTCCACCAGGCGGTGGGGCTCACCGGCATCACCCTCACCAAGCTGGATGGCACCGCCAAGGGCGGCATCCTCTTCGCCATCGCCGAGCGGCTGCGGGTGCCCATCCGTTTCATCGGTGTGGGCGAGACCATCGAAGACCTGCAACCCTTCAACGAGGAGGCGTTCGTCGAGGCCCTGTTCGAGCGATGAGCTCGACCATGGTGCACTTCCAGGAGGTCACCAAGACCTATCCCGGGGGTCACGCCGCCCTGCGTGACGTGAGCTTCTCCCTGGCCGCGGGCGAGATGGCCTTCCTCACCGGTCATTCGGGGGCCGGCAAGAGCACCCTGCTGAAGCTGATCGGGCTCCTGGAGCGGCCCAGCCGGGGACAGGTGTTCGTCAACGGCCGCAACCTGGGGCGGCTGCCCCGGCGCGCCATCCCCTACCACCGCCGGGAGGTGGGCATCATCTTCCAGGACCATCGACTGCTCACCGACCGCAGTGTCTTCGATAACGTCGCCCTGCCCCTGGTGGTGGCCGGTCTGCCCCACCGGGAGGTGAGCCGCCGGGTGCACGCCGCCCTGGACAAGGTAGGCCTGTTGAGCAAG
>CAZFHV010000083.1:0-14504 GCA_964519095.1 uncultured Chromatiaceae bacterium
TTCAACCGCCTCTCTATCCCCTCCATTGGACGGTCGGTGAGCGATGCGGGCTAGTGGCCCTGCGCTGCTGGACTTCGCGCTCCCCCAGCTCTCCGTGGTCTCCACGTCGCCCACACCCAGCGACTCCACGCTTTCCTCGAGCCATACTTGCCAGAGGCCGTCACTCATGGCTACCACGACGCGCCAGGTGCCGTCGGCAAGCTAGATCGCGGTTGGTGACCGTCGCGCGTTTGGCCTCGTTCAGTCTCGCCGGTGGGTGGCGCTTCTGGCGCGGGATCCGAATCCCGCGGGGCCGGGGACACCGATGCCCCCGGGCCCCGGTCTCGAAGCGGCTAGGTCAGCCCGCGTACTGCTCGGCGACGAAGTCCCAGTTGATGAGCTTCCAGATCTCCTCGAGATACTTGGGCCGGGCGTTGCGGTAGTCGATGTAGTAGGCGTGCTCCCAGACGTCCACCGTCAGCAGGGCCTTTTTGCCCGAGGTCATGGGACAGCCGGCGTTGGAGGTGTTCATCAGATCCACCGAACCGTCGGCGTTCTTCACCAGCCAGGTCCAGCCGGAGCCGAAGTTGGTGGCGGCGGACTGGGAGAACTGCTTCTTGAATTCCTCGAAGGAGCCAAAGCGGGCGTCGATGGCCGCTGCCAGGGCACCACCGGGGGCACCACCACCGCTCGGGCTCAGGCAATTCCAGTAGAAGCTGTGGTTCCAGACCTGGGCGGCGTTGTTGAAGACACCGCCGGAGGACTTCATGACGATCTCCTCCAGGGACAGGTTCTCGTACTCGGTACCGGGGATGAGGTTGTTGAGGTTGGTGACGTAGGCCTGGTGGTGCTTGCCGTAGTGGTACTCGAGGGTCTCCTGGGAGATGACGGGCTCGAGAGCGTTCTTCTCGTAGGGCAGCGGGGGTAGGCTGTGTGCCATGATGAAATGCTCCTCAATCGGTTGCGTTAGGGGGTTGATAGGGGGTGTTGAGAAAGCCGCCACCGGCACCCACAGCCAGGGCGGAAATTCCTGTAAAATTAAGGGGAAAAATCGGGCGCATTCTAGTGAGCCCCAGCGCTCCCCGCAATGCCGACTCCCCCCGTCACTCACCGCAAGTGGGGTCGAGGGGGACCAATGCCAAGCCGCCGACCGCCATGAATCCCATCGAGCTGAGCCTGTTCGCCTCCCGTCTCGCCGCCGTCTGTGAGGAGATGGGGGCGGTGCTGCGCAATGCCGCCTTCTCCACCAACATCCGCGACCGGCTCGACTTCTCCTGCGCCCTGTTCGACGCCGAAGGGGGCCTGTGCGCCCAGGCCGCCCACATCCCCGTGCACCTCGGGAGCATGGCCTTCGCCATGGCCCATGTGGTGGCGGCCCAGGACTGGGCGCCGGGGGACATGCTGATTCTGAACGACCCCTTCCTCGGGGGCACCCACCTCCCGGATGTCACCCTGATCGCCCCGGTATTCGCGGAAGGGGAGCGGGCCGCCTTCCTGGTCAACCGCGCCCACCACGCGGACATCGGCGCCGGGGCGCCCGGCTCCATGCCCCTCTCGCGCACCCTCGAAGAGGAGGGGCTGTTGATTCGCCCGAGCTTCCTCTTGCGCGAGGGGCGGATTGACGAGGATCGCCTCGCGGAGATCCTGGCCCCGCTGCAGAACCCCGAGGACGGCCGGGGGGACTTCCTGGCCCAGATCGGCGCCAACCGCGCGGGGGCAGAGCGTCTCTCCTCGCTCATCGCGGAGCTCGGGCTGGCGGGCTTCCGGGCGGGGCTCGTGGCCCTCAACGACTACGGGGAACGGCTGGCGCGGGACGCCCTCGCCGCCATCCCCCGGGGCAGCTACCACTTCTCCGAGCTGATGGACGACGACGGCCAGGGCCAGCGGGACATCCCCCTCCAGGTCAGCCTGCGGGTGGGCGCCGAGGGGATCGAGGTTGACTTCGCCGGCACGGCGGCCCAGGTGGCGGGCAACATCAACTGCCCCCTGGCGGTAGCCGCCGCGGCGGTGCTCTATGTCTTCCGCTGCCTGATGCCGCCCCAGACCCCCGCCTGCGCCGGCAGCTTCCGGCCCATTCGCATCCTGGCCCCTGCGGGCTCCCTGCTCAACGCCCGCTACCCGGCCGCGGTGGCCGCGGGCAACGTGGAGACCAGTAGCCGCGTGGTGGACCTGGTGCTGGGGGCCCTGGCCCAGGCGATACCGGAGCGCATCCCCGCGGCCAGCCAGGGGAGCATGAACAACCTGGCCCTGGGGAGTCGTGAGCAGGGGCGAGCTTGGGACTACTACGAAACCCTTGGCGGCGGCATGGGGGCGGGTAGAGTTGGTGGGGGGCTCTCGGGGGTGCAGACCCACATGACCAACACCCTCAACACCCCCATCGAGGTGCTGGAGACCCGCTTCCCCCTGCGGGTGCGGCGCTACGCCTTGCGACGGGGCTCCGGCGGGGCCGGTGTACGGGCGGGCGGTGATGGGCTGGTGCGGGAGCTGGAGTTGTTGGCCCCGGCCGAGGTCACGCTGCTGACGGAGCGGCGCCGCCATCGCCCCTGGGGCCTGCACGGGGCCGAGGCCGGGGCGGCGGGTCGCAACCTGCTCAACGATCAGGAGCTGGGGCCCAAGGTGGCCTTCCAGGCCCAGACAGGGGAGCGCCTCAGGATCGAGACCCCCGGTGGCGGGGGCTGGAACCCCGAGCCCGAGTCGGAGGACCCCTAGGTCATGTGCGGCATCTGCGGCGAGCTGCGACTCGACGGCCTCCCCGCGGACCTGGGAGCCATCAGTCGCATGACCCAGACCCTGGTCCGCCGTGGCCCGGATCACGGCGGCAGCTATAGCGATGGTCCCCTGGGTTTCGGGCACCGGCGGCTGGCGGTGATCGACCTCTCCCCCCATGCCAACCAGCCCCTGGTGGACCAGGAGCTGGGGCTCGCCCTGGTCTTCAACGGCACCATCTACAACTACCCGGCCCTGCGCCGGGAGCTCCAGGGGCTCGGCTGCCACTTCTTTTCCCAGGGCGACAGCGAGGTGATCCTCAAGGCCTGGCACGCCTGGGGGGAGGACTGCCCCCGGCGCCTGGAGGGGATGTTCGCCTTCGCCCTCTGGGACATGGAGCGGCGGGTGCTATTCCTGGCCCGGGATCGCTTCGGGATCAAGCCCCTGTACTGGACGCTGGACGCCCGGCGCTTCCGCTTCGCCTCCAGCACCCAGGCCCTGCTCGCCGGGGGCGGGGTGGACACCGGCATCGACCCGGTGGCCCTGCATCACCTCTTCAGCCTGCACGCGGTGGTCCCCGCCCCGCGCACGATTCTGGCGGGAGTCCGCAAGCTGGAGCCGGGCCATTCCCTGCGCATCGACCCGAGCGGCGAGCGGGTGCCGTGCCGCTACTGGCGCCTCGACGCCACCCGCCGGGAGCCGGACCTGAGCGAGCCCGAGTGGCTGGAGGCCCTGCACGCATCCCTGCGGGAGGCGGTGCGCCGTCACAACGAGGTGGCGGACGTGCCGGTGGGGGTACTGCTCAGCGGTGGGCTCGATTCCAGCCTGCTGGTGGCCCTACTGGCGGAGGCGGGGATCTCCGACCTGCGCACCTTCTCGGTGGGATTCGAGGATACCCCCGAGGAGGCGGGCAGCGAGTTCCATTATTCCGACCAGGTGGTGGAGCGTTACGCCACCCGCCATCGGCGGTTTCACGTGCCCAACCGCGAAGTCCTGCCACGGCTGCCCGAGGCGGTGGACGCCATGACCGAGCCCATGTTCGGCCAGGATGCCATCGGCTTCTACCTGCTCGCGGAGCAGGTCTCCCGGGAGATCAAGGTAGTGCAATCGGGCCAGGGGGCGGACGAGGTGTTCGGCGGCTACTTCTGGTACCCGCGCATGGCGGCGGAGACCGCGGGCAGCCCCCTGGAGCGCTTCCGCCGGCACTACTTCGACCGGGACCACCCGGAGTACCTGCGCCTGGTGGGCCCCGAGTACGGGGGCGAGGACTGGAGCGCCGCCACCATCGCCGCGGGACTCGCCGAGCCCGGGGCGGACACCTTCCTGGATGCGGTGCTGCGCCTGGACGTGACCAGCCTCATCGTGGACGACCCGGTGAAACGGGTGGACAACATGACCATGGCCTGGGGGCTGGAGGCGCGGGTGCCCTTCCTGGACCAGCAACTGGTGGAGCTGGCGGCCCGTTGTCCCCCGGAGCTCAAGCTGCGGGCCGGGGGCAAGTACCCCCTCAAGGCCATGGCGCGGGGCCTGCTGCCGGATGAGGTGATCGACCGGCCCAAGGGCTACTTCCCCATGCCGGCGCTGAAGTTCGTCCGCGGAGACTTCCTCGCCTTCATGCGCGATATCCTGGACTCGCGCCCCTGCCGGGAGCGGGGCCTCTTCCAGCGCGAGTACGTCGATAGCCTCCTCGCCGCCCCCGATATGCACCACACGCGCATCCGGGGCAACAAGCTCTGGCACCTGGCGGTGCTGGAGCTCTGGCTGCAGCGCCAGGTGGACGGGCGCGGCTGACTTGAAAACCCCGCCCCGGTCCAGATCTAACGGCTTGTCATCCCCTCTTCTAGGTCACGCGAGGTTTGTCGATGGACGTCTTGGAGCGTATTCGTGAGCAGGTCGAGCAGAACCCGGTCATCATCTACATGAAGGGAACGCCCCAGTTCCCCATGTGCGGCTTTTCCATGCGTGCCGCCGCCGCCCTCAAGGAGTGCGGGGTGCCCTTCGCCTATGTGAACGTGCTGCAGGACCCGGAGATCTTCGAGAACCTGCCGCGCTTCGCGGACTGGCCCACCTTCCCCCAGGTCTACGTGGACGGTGAGCTGATCGGGGGCTGCGACATTACCCTGGAGCTCCACGCCAAGGGTGAGCTCAAACCCCTCCTGGAGGCGGCTGCCGCCAGGGCCGAGGGTGCGGAGAAGGACGAGCCTGCGGCCTGAGCCGAAGGTTGGGGCGACTTCAGGCCTCGGGGTCCGGGTGCTCCCGTCCCCCCAGCCAGGGCCGGTCGGGGCTGAGGGCATCCCAGCGATTGACGATGGCGCAGAAGAGCTCCGCGGTCTTGACGGCGTCGTAGATCGCCGAGTGGGCCTCGCGGTTGTCCCACCCGAGACCCGCGAGCTGCACGGCCCGGGCCAGCACCGTGTGCCCGAAGGCCAGGGCCGCCAGGCTCACGGTGTCCAGGGTGCTGAAGGCGTGGAAGGGGTTGCGCTTGTGGCCGGTGCGCCCCACCACCGCCCGCAGGAAGGCCAGGTCGAAGGGGGCGTTGTGCCCCACCAGGATCGCCTTGTTGCACCCCTGGACCTTGACCGCCTCCCGCACCGGGGCGAAGACCTGGTTGAGGGCTTCGCGCTCGCCCTTGGCGTCGCGAAAGGGGTGGAAGGGGTCGATGCCGGTGAAGGCCAGGGCCCGGGGGTCGAGCTGGGCGCCGGGAAAGGGGGCCACGTGGCAGGCAACGGGGTCCGTGGGATGCAGCCGACCCTCCGCATCCATGCGCAGCACCACCGCCGCGATCTCCAGCAGGGCATGGCGCTCGGGGTCGAAGCCCCCCGTCTCCACATCCACCACCACCGGCAGGAACCCGCGAAACCTGCGGGCGATGCTCGGCGGCTGGGGGTGTGACGACATGGGGTGGCAGGATAGCCGAAAGGGTGGGGGTTTTCGAATCGGGGGGCGAGATGGGGCGCTGGCGGTCGGATAGGGGGTACGGTGATCGATGGGACCTCTGGCGCGGGGCGCGGGGCGTAGCGCTGCTGGCGGTCTGGGTTCTGGGCTGCGGGCGGTGGACAGGGGGGCTGGCGGGCGAGGTCCCCTTCGGGGAGGGGCGGCTGTTCCGTGTGGAGCGGGGCTCTGGACCGGTGAGCTACGTCTTTGCCACCCTGCACGCGGATGAGCCGGAGGTGGTGAGCCTGCCGGAGGCCGCCGAGCGCGCCTTGCGCGAGACCCCTGTCCTCGTCCTGGAGCTCGTCCCCGACCAGGAGGCCGGCGAGCGCGCCATGGCGGCGATGCTCCTGCCCGAGGGGAAGCGCCTTCGCCCGCTTATCGGGTCGGAGCTGTTCGAACAGACCTTCCAGGCGGTGGCGAGGCTCGGACTCGGCGAGGCCGCCCTGGAGGGGCTCAAGCCCTGGGCGGTGGCCACCCTGCTCAGCCTGCCCCCGGCGGCCAGTGGTGAGTTCCTCGATCAGCGGCTCTACAACCGCGCCCGGGGTGAGGGCAAGGCCGTGCTGGGGCTGGAGACGGTGGAGGAGCAGCTCGGTCTGTTCGACCAGCTCTCCCTCGAGCTGCAACGGGGCCTGCTCGAGGAGGCGCTGGCAGAGCAGGGACGCTTCCCCGACCTCTACAGGGCCTTGCGTGATGCCTACCTCCGTGAAGATCTCGCCGACCTGGTGCGCCTCAATGGGGAGTACCTGGCGGGAGGCGATGTGGAGCTCCGGGCCTTCATCCAGCAACGGGTGATCGAGGACCGCAATCGGCGGATGGTGGATCGCCTGGAGGGGATGAACGCGGAGGGGTCCTGGTTTCTTGCCGTCGGGGCCCTGCACCTGCCCGGCGAGCTGGGCATACTTCGCGTGCTGGAGTCGAGAGGCTGGCGGGTGGAGCGGGTACCTCTCGGGTGACGACCCCTCAGGCCCTCCTCCAGGGCTTCTATGCTAAGATTCGGCGCAAGTTTCGGGGAACTGAGCTCACATCACCCGCGCCGCTGGCTCGCCGATGACCCTGCATCCACCTCTGAGATCCTCGCTGCTCCCCGCCCTGCTTGGGCTCCTGGTTCTCTCCGGTTGCGCCACCTTGCCGGACGATTACCGGGACCCCCGGGACCCCTGGGAGGCCTATAACCGGGGCATGTACCGGTTCAACACGGATTTCGACAACGCCTTCCTAAAGCCCATCGCCGAGGGCTACAAGGCCGTGGTGCCGGATCCGGTCGACAAGGGCATCACCAACTTCTTCAACAACCTGGCGGACGTGACCTCGGCGGTCAACAACCTGCTGCAGTTCAAGCTGTCGCGGAGCGCCTCGGACGTGGGCCGCCTGGCGGTCAATAGCACGGTGGGCGTGCTGGGATTCGTGGATGTGGCCACGAACCTGGGCCTCACGAACTACAAGGAGGACTTCGGCCAGACCCTGGGCTACTGGGGGGTGCCGACCGGCCCCTACGTCGTCCTGCCCCTGCTCGGGCCGAGCACGGTGCGCGAGACCGTCGGTCTGGTGGCTGACAAATACACCGATCCCCTGTTCTGGGGGGGTAAGTCCCACTTGCGCTGGCTGGATGGCGGTATCCACTGGGGCCTGGTGGGGCTGAGGTTCATCGACCGGCGAGCGGACCTGCTGACGGCCACCAAGGTGCTGGATGAGGCGGCGCTCGACCCCTACATCTTCCTCCGGGACGCCTACCTACAGCGCCGCCGTAGCCTGGTCTACGACGGCAACCCGCCGAAGGAAGACTACGAGGAGCTGTGGAATCCGGAGACATCCACCCAGGAGGTGCAACCCCAGCAGGGCACTGCGCCCCCCAACTCCCAGTGACCCCGGGGAGGGGGCCTGCGCTGGCCCCCCCGCTTCTGCTCTCAGCCCGCCAAACGCCAGCCCACCTCCTGCCCCGCCCGGAGACCCACCAGGCGCTCCGCTCCAAAGGGATAATCCGCCGGCACCCGCCAGGGTTGGCGCTCCAGGGTGAGGATCTCGCGGTTGCGGGGCAGGCGGTAGAAATCCGCCCCATGGAAGCTCGCAAAGCCCTCTAGCCGCTCCAGTGCTCCGGCTTGCTCGAAGGCCTCCGCGTACAGCTCCAGCGCCGCGTGGGCGGTGTAGCACCCCGCGCAGCCCGAGGCGCACTCCTTGGTCCCCACCGCATGGGGCGCGCTGTCGGTGCCGAGGAAGAACTTGGGGTTGCCATCGGTTGCGGCCCGGAGCAGGGCCAGGCGGTGGCGCTCCCGTTTGAGCACCGGCAGGCAGTAGTAGTGGGGGCGGATCCCCCCCACCAGCAGGGCGTTACGGTTGTAGAGCAGGTGATGGGCGGTAAGCGTACCCGCCACCCTCGGCGGTGCCTGCTCGACGAAGGCTACCCCCTCCTCCGTGGTCACATGCTCGAGCACCACCCGCAGGGCCGGGAAGTCCTCGACGATTCGGGTCAGGTGGCGCTCGATGAACACCCGCTCCCGGTCGAAGATGTCGATCTCGGGATCGGTGACCTCCCCGTGCACCAGGAGCGGCAGGTCCACCTCCTGCATCGCCTCCAGGACCCCATAGAGCCCCTCGAGACGGGTTACCCCGGCGTCGGAATGGGTGGTGGCCCCCGCTGGATAGAGCTTGGCCCCAAAGACCACCCCGCTCGCGACGGCACGGGCGATCTCCCCGGGCGGGAGGTCGTCGGTGAGATAGAGGGTCATGAGGGGCTCGAAGCCCATCCCCGATGGCAGGGCCGCGAGGATCCGCTGGCGGTAGGCGACGGCCTGAGCGGTGGTGACGACTGGCGGCCTGAGGTTGGGCATGACGATGGCGCGGGCGAAGCGGGCGGCGGTGTGGGGCAGCACCGCAGCCAGGCCCGCCCCGTCGCGCAGATGCAGGTGCCAATCGTCGGGTTTGGTGAGGCGGAGCCGGTTATTGGTCATGGGAAAGCCTGGGGTCATAGGCTATCGATAGCTCTCTAGCGATTGCCATAATCAATTTTGGTATTTTAGAATCTGCTTATATTATTTTCCTCACGCACACGAACCAGGTGCATGATCAATCGAACCAACCTTTTTTTAGTTTAACTGAGGAGACTGATGGTGAAGAAAATTGCTACTGCCGCCGCTATCGCCGCCCTGCTGGGTGCCTCTGCCTCCGCCAATGCCTGGTGGGGTGGTCCCGGTGGCTGGGGGGACCGCAGCTTCATGGACGACTTCTTCGGTGATGGCTTCGGCGACTTCAACATGAACATGAGCGGCAGTGGCCGCGGTTGGGGTCGGGGCTACAACCGCTACAACGACTACTACGGCTACGGCCCCTACGGCTGGGGTGGGCCCTACGGTGGTCCCTGGGGCTACGGTGCCCCCTACGGTTATGGCGCCCCCTACGGCGCCCCCTACGCCGCTCCCGCTGCCCCGGCGGCCCCCGCCAAGGCCGAGTCCAAGTAACCGACTGTAGGTTGGGCAGCGCCCAACGACGCGGTGGGCAGCGCACCGTCGGACTAGAGGTGGAAACTGCGAAGTGTCGGACTGAAGTCCGACCTACCGTCCGACCTCCAGCCCGACCCGCGGCCCGCCCCACGGCAGCACAGGGATGTGGATGAATCCCAATCCTTCACTGGAACCCAATGAATCTGAGGTGTGTACCATGAACAAGATCACGAAAATCGCGGTTGCGGCGGCATTGGTTGGGGCCTCGGCCTCCGCGAGTGCCTGGTGGGGTGGCCCCTTCTCGAGCTGGGGCGGCGACGACTTCTTCGGTGATGGCTGGGGCGATTTCAGTATGAGCTTCAGCGGCGGCGGCCATGGCTGGGGTCGCGGCTACAACCGCTACCACGACTACTACGGCCCCTGGGGCGGCCCCTACGGCTACTATGGCGTCCCCTATGCCCCGATCGCAGCACCGGTGATGACCACCGAGCAGCAGACGGCGCTGGCCGACCAGCAGAAGGCCGTCGCCGAGCACCAGGCCAAGATGATGCAGCAGGCGGTCGAGGCCCAGCGCAAGTTCGCCGAGCAGATGGCGGAGCGCCAGACCAAGCTCGCTCAGCAGTGGCAGGAGCGGGCCAAGGATGCCCTGAGCTTCGATCCGATGCGATCGGATCCCTTCGCCAGCTTGGATCCACTGACCCTGGACCCCCTGGCCATGGAGTCGCCCTTCTCCCCGCCCCTGCCGGAGCACGTGAAGAAGGCGATGGAGGAGTCCAATGCCTATGCGAAGCGGATGATGGAATCGTCCAACACCCAGGCCAAGAAGGCGCGGGAGGAATCCAGTGCCCGCTTCGAGAAGGTGCGCAAGCAGATGGAGGCGGATCGGGAGACGCGGCTCAAGGAGATGGAGGAGCGGCGCAAGGAGATGTTCAGCCACGGCACCCCCTGGGCCTATCAGCCCGCCGATCCCAAGGTGCTCTAAGCGCCTATCCTTCCCGGGGTAAGAAAAGGGGCCGTGACGCTTGGGCGTCACGGCCCCTTGTCGTTTCAGGGGCTCAGGGTGGGGAGCCTTTAGTCGAGGGTCGGCCCCGCGCTGGCGATCTCCGGGGCCACCGCACCGGCCACCTTCTTGAAGTGCTCCTGGAACAGGCCCGCCACCTTGCGCGCTTGGGCGTCGTAGGCGGCCGGGTCACTCCAGGTATTGCGGGGGTCGAGCATCTCGCTGGGCACACCCGGGCAGGACTCGGGTACCGCCACGCCGAAGATCGGATGCTTCCAGGTCGGTACCCCTTCCAGCTTGCCGTCGAGCACCGCATTGACCATGGCACGGGTGTGGGGGATGTCGATGCGCTTGCCGGTGCCGTAGCCGCCGCCGCTCCAGCCGGTGTTGATCAGCCACACTTGGGCGCGGTGCTCGTTGAGCTTCTGGCCGAGCAGCTCCGCGTAGCGGTGGGGATGCAGAGGCAGGAACGGGGCCCCGTAGCAGGCGCTGAACACGGGCGAGGGCTCGGTGACCCCCTTCTCGGTCCCCGCCACTCGGGCGGTGTAACCGGAGATGAAGTGGTACATGGCCTGCTCGGTGGTCAGGCGGGAGACCGGGGGCAGCACCCCGAAGGCATCGCAGGTGAGGAACAGCACCGTGGCCGGATGACCGCCGCGGCCCTCCAGGGTGGCGTTGGGGATGGCGCTGATGCTGTAGGCACCGCGGGTGTTTTCGGTGAGGGAGTCATCGTCGAGGTTCAACTGCCGGCTTTCGGAGTTGAGGGTGACGTTCTCCAGCACGGTGCCAAAGCGCTGGGTGGTGGCGTAGATCTCGGGCTCCGCCTTGGGGGAGAGGCGGATCATCTTGGCGTAACAGCCACCCTCGAAGTTGAATACCCCGTTGTCGCTCCAGCCGTGCTCATCGTCGCCGATCAGGGTGCGGGAGGCATCCGCCGAGAGGGTGGTCTTGCCGGTGCCGCTCAGGCCGAAGAACAGGGCGGTGCGCCCGTCGGGCCCGATGTTGGCCGAACAGTGCATCGGCATCACGTTGCGGAAGGGCATCAGGTAGTTCATAACGGTGAAGAGGGACTTCTTGGTCTCTCCCGCGTAGCTCGTCCCACCGATCAGCACCAGCCGCTTGGCGAAGTTGAGGGTGATGAAGGTCTCGCTGCGGGTGGTGTCCACCGAGGGGATGGCGTGGAACCGCGGGGAGTTGATCACCGTGAACTCGGGCACGAAGGAGGCATACTCCTCCGGCTTGGGGACGAGGAAGAGGTTCCGGGCGAAGAGGCTATGCCAGGCGTACTCGGTGATGATGCGCACCGGCATGCGGTAGTCGGGGTCCGCCCCCACGTAGCAGTCCTGCACGTAGACGTCTTTCATCTGGAGATAGGACGCCAGGCGCTGGTGGAGCTGGTCGAAGCGCTCGGCGGCGAAGGGCCGGTTCACGGTACCCCACCAGATGTTGCCCTCGTTCTCGGGCTCCTTGACCACGAACTTGTCGTTGGCCGAGCGGCCGGTGTGATGTCCCGTGCGCACCACCAGGGGGCCCATGTGAGAGAGGCTACCCTCCCGGCGCAGGATGGCGTGCTCATAGAGCTCAGGGGTGGAGAGGTTCCAATAGGCCGTGTTGAGGTTGTAGAGTCCGTGGTTCTCGAGGCCGTGCTGGCTGACGCTTCGTTCTTGAGTGCGCATCGAAAGGGACCTTCAGTGGCAAGTGATGGGGAAGACCGAGGGGGATGGATCCAGACCGCGGCAGTTTAATGCTGCGCCGCGCCAATTTCCACCGGCGAGCGGGGCGCGGGGATGCGCGAGGGGCGTCTGTCGGGGCCTCGGCCGCAGAGCGACTTCAGTCGCGCGCCCCTGGGGGAGGCTTGCGCCGGGGCTCGACCACCCCGGGGACGAGCTGCCAGAGGGGGGCGGTGGTGGGGGAAGTCCCCGCTGCGCTGTCCTTGTTCCGGGGATCGCAGCGGAAGTAGCGAATGCCGTCGTAGTGCGACACCAGGCAGCCCGCGCGGGTCCCCTCGCTGATTTCCCTGGGGATGCGCCCCTGATCGCCGAAGTCGCGGGGCCTGGCACCGTGGCCATTGGGGCTGATCAGGTCCCTCCCCCCGTATGCCTTCTGTGTGTCGCCATAGCGGACCTCGCCGTAGCTCGGGGCGGCGGGGGGTCCCGGATCGTAGGGACCGGCGCTACCGACCCCCGGCAGGAGGCCGCTCAAGAGGCTAACCACCAGCCGCGACAACCGACGGCTCACACCGGGGCCAGGACGCTCAGCGATCATCAGGGCCACAGTGGGGTGCTGACCGGAACAAGGGTGCGGCTCATCGCATTCTCGTCTTCCGCGGCTGTCAGCGAAGTGTAGCGCGGCGATGGCCAAGGCGTCCCTCCGCTTTGGTCTCAAGGATTCCGTAGCGCGGCGGCGGGGATGGTCTCTCGCCACAGCCCTGTCCCGGCGGTGCTCCAGGCGGAGACGGTGAGCAGCCGTTGGTCCGCTGGCCCGCTGATCTCCAGGGTACAGAAGTTGCGCTCGGTCACCAGGGTCCCGGGCATCTCGCGGATGGGAAAGGGGCGCGGGTGCACTCGCGAGGTGAGGGGCGAGCAGATGAGCTCCCTGAGGGGATAGGTGCCGGGTCGCTCCAGCTCGCTCAAGTAGGTGTAGTGGATGTCCCCGGAGAGGAAGAACACCCCCTCGATCCCTTCCGCGCGGAGCCACTCCAGGAACGCCGCCCGCTCCTGGGGGAAGTTGTGCCAGCCCTCCCCACCACGGGTCGACTCGGAGGGGCGCTCGCTCAGCATGCGGCTGCCGTTGGCGATCAGCTTGAAGGTGGCGCGGGAGGCCTTGAGCCCGTCCTTCAGCCACTGGAGCTGCTGGGGTCCCAACATCGTCTTCACCGGTGTAGCGGGCGCGGGATCGGGGTCGCGGTAGCTGCGGTCGTCGAGCAGGAAGAGGTCGAGATCGCCGGTGGATGCCTTGAAGAACACCCCCGGCGCCTCGGGTAGGCCATAGTTGGGGTTGACCCAGTAGCGCTGGAACAGCCCCAGGCTCTCGGCCTTGAGGGCGAAGCCCTTGTCGGAGTTGTCGGGCCCGTAGTCGTGATCGTCCCAGATGGCCAGGTGCTGTCCGGTGCCCAGGAGGCGTTGCAGGGGCGGAAAGCTGCGGGTGGCCGCCCAGCGGGCGTTCATGCGGACCGTACTCTCTTCGGCGAGGTCGCTGTCGCGGTAGTAGATGTTGTCCCCCAGCCAGAGCATCAGGTCGGGCTTTAGAGCCGCGATGCTGTCGAAGATGGCGAAGCCCGCGCCGAAGGGGTTTGGGTCCGGCGCATAGGGCTGGTCTGGGACAAAGGCGCAGGAGCCGGTGGCGATGCGCAGGTCCCGGGGGGCCGCGCCCGGGCTCGGCTGGGTGGTGAAGTGCCATTGGGCCTGGCCGGTAACCGGCACGCCGTCGAGCAGCAGGCGATAGGCGTAGCGGGTGTCGGGCGCGAGCCCCCGGAGGTCGATCCCTGCGGTGTAGCCGCGCTCTCGGCTGGTGGCCGTCGAAGCGCTCCGAAGGCGTACCGCTGGCTGGTCCTCGGGCCAGTATTCGACCTGCACCTGGGCGGGGGCGTCGGTCATCAACCAGATGGGGATCCGATCGGTACTGCTCAGCCCCGCCATGGGCCCACCCACCAGGGCGCCGGCCGCGAGGGGGGACCAGAATCCCAGGAGCCAGCCCAAGGCGATGGCGGCCGCTCGCATGGTCGGCCCCCAGTGTCGGACTAGGCGCTGCCCCCGCCGGTGCGCGCGCGCAGCAGGGTGTCGAAATAGGCGATGGTCTTGTCCAGGCCGATCTCCAGCGGGGTCTGGGGCTCCCAATCGAGGGATTGGCGGGCCAGGCCGATGTCGGGTTGACGCTGGCGGGGGTCGTCGCTCGGCAGGGGCAGGTGGATCAGCGGGGAACGGGAGCCCGTGAGCTCGACCACCTTCTCGGCCAGCTCGCGAATGGTGAACTCGCTCGGGTTGCCCAGGTTGACCGGGCCGGTGAAGTCGTCCGGCGTCTCCATGAGCCGTAGCAGGCCCTCGATCAGGTCGTCCACGTAGCAGAAGGACCGGGTCTGGCTTCCCTCGCCGTAGAGGGTGAGAGGCTCGTTCTTGAGTGCCTGGATGATGAAGTTCGACACCACCCGGCCATCGTTGGGGTGCATGCGTGGGCCATAGGTGTTGAAGATGCGGGCCACCTTGATGGGCATCCGATGCTGGCGGCGGTAGTCGAAGAAAAGGGTCTCGGCGCAACGCTTGCCCTCGTCATAGCAGGAGCGCACCCCGATGGGGTTGACGCGACCCCAGTAGCCCTCCTGCTGGGGGTGCTGCTCGGGGTCCCCATAGACCTCGCTGGTGGAGGCCTGAAGGATCCGCGCCCGCACCCGCTTGGCCAGGCCGAGCATGTTGATGGCGCCGTGGACGCTGGTCTTGGAGGTCTGCACCGGGTCG
>CAZFHV010000084.1:0-14489 GCA_964519095.1 uncultured Chromatiaceae bacterium
TTGCACATGTCGGATGTAACGTTTGACATGGGAGAACACACCGTGGAAGTTCATCAGAAAAAAGCCGAGCCTTGGCGGGTCACCCTTATTGATACAGGCGATGCCACCATGACAGGGGGACGCCTGAAGCGGGTCAAAGAATTCCTCGATCCGGCTACTTCCTTCTGCTTTACTTATGGCGATGGATTGGCGGACATCGACCTCGCAGGGGAGATCGAATTTCACCAGTGCCACGGTAAGCTTGCGACGGTCTGCGCGGTGCAACCTCCAGGACGGTTCGGTGCCCTCATTCGGCAAGGTGATCGCGTTACGGGATTTCAGGAGAAGCCCCCGGGGGATGGTGCATGGATTAACGGTGGTTTCTTCATTCTCCAGCCGCGGACGCTGGACTATATCGAGGGAGATCACACGCCTTGGGAGGACACCCCGCTAAAGCGCGTCGCCGCGGAAGGGCAACTGGCCGCCTTCGAGCACCGAGGGTTTTGGCGGCCGATGGATACACTGCGCGACAAACTCTACCTGGAGGAGCTATGGCAGAGCGGCCATGCGCCCTGGAAGGTCTGGAAATGACCTGGCGGCGATTGCTATCGCGAGCGAAGATTGGTGGTGACTTGCGCCACCAGCTTCGAGTCTGCCAAGCCAGCCCTTTGCCCTTAACCCAGACGCTGAGATACTGGGTATTGGGCTCGTTGTTGCCCACCCTGGATTTTGGCTGAAAATGTTTGAAAAGGTTAAACAGTTAATCGTGCTGCATCTACTCTGGACTCCGCAGGGCAAGCGGCTTCCCGAGACAGGCTGGAATAGCGGCCAGGCGCCGTGCCGGGTGCAAGTGTGACCTCCTTCGACGGCTGCTTTTGTGGATGTCGGGTCCTGGTGACCGGCCACACCGGCTTCAAGGGGAGTTGGCTAACCCTTTGGCTCCATCACCTAGGCGCCGACGTAACGGGCGTGGCTCTCGATCCCGACACTGATCCTAACCACTGGGCGCTGCTGGAACTCCCCATCACCGACCACCTTGCCGACATCCGCGATGCGGCCACCCTGGCTCGGATCGTGGAAAAGTCCCAACCCGAACTGGTCATCCACCTCGCTGCGCAGGCACTGGTCCGCCGTTCCTATCGCGACCCGCTCACCACCTGGTCCACCAACGTCATGGGGACCGCCAACCTGCTGGAGGCTTGCCGGACCACCTCCGCGGTGCGGGCGGTGATCGTCGCCACCAGCGACAAGGTATACACCAACCAGGAGTGGCCCTGGGGCTACCGGGAGAACGACCGCCTGGGGGGCCACGACCCCTACAGCGCCTCCAAGGCCGCCACGGAGCTGGTGTGCGAGAGCTGGCGGCGGGCCGTCTTCCATGCGCCCGAGGCCCCGTTGCTGGCCACCGCGCGTGCCGGCAACGTCATCGGCGGCGGCGACTGGGCGGAGGACCGGCTGATCCCGGACCTGGTGCGGGCCGTCGCCGCCGGGCAGCGGCTGGAAATCCGCTCCCCACAAGCCACCCGCCCCTGGCAACACGTGCTCGATTGCCTGAGCGGCTATCTCCTCTTGGGGCAACGGCTGCTCGACGGGGACCGGAGTTGCGCGGAGGCATGGAACTTCGGCCCGGATGCCGAAAGCAATCTCCCGGTGGCGGAGATGCTGGAGCGGCTCAAGGCCCACTGGCCGGCGCTCGAATGGGAGGTCACTCGCACCCCCCAGCCCCACGAGGCTGGGCTGCTCTTCCTCGACAGCACCAAAGCGCGGCGGCGGCTCGGCTGGCGGCCGGTGTGGGGGATCGAGGGGGCCATCGCGGCGACGGCCGATTGGTACCGCGGTTTCCGCGAAACCGGGGCGGTGGCGAGCAGCAGCCAGCTTGACGCATGGCTCGTCGCTGCTGGTGTCGGACCGGCGGCGCCCGCCATTCAACCCGACCCGGCGCCTGCGGCACCTGGTCCCGGGGGGGCGGCGTGCCCCCTACCTGCCTCGGTCGGCCTGACGGCCGGCCCGCATCGGCCCCGCCCCGAGCGAGTACCATGAGCCGCAGTGAACTGTTCGACAACCTCTTCGTCTTCGAGATGGCTAACAACCATCAGGGGAGCGTCGAGCACGGAAAGGAGATCGTCCGCCAGCTCAAGGCCGCCACCGAAGGGATGCCCTTCCGCTTCGCGGTGAAGCTCCAGTACCGCAACCTGGACAGCTTCATCCATCCAGCCTACCGCGACCGCCAGGACATCAAGTACGTCAAGCGCTTCCGCGACACCGAGCTGAAGGAGCCGCAACTCCTGGAGCTGAAGCAGGCCATCGAGGGGGCCGGCTTCCTCACCATGTGCACCCCCTTCGACGAGGACTCCGTCGGCTGGATCGAGCGCCACGGATTCCAGATTCTGAAAATCGCCTCCTGCTCCCTCACCGACTGGCCGCTCCTGGAGCGGATCGCCCTCACCAGCCTGCCGGTGATCGCCTCCACCGCCGGGGCGACCCTGGAGGAGATCGACAAGGTGGTGTGGTTCTTCGAAAACCGCCACAAGCCCCTGGCCCTGATGCACTGCGTGGGCGAGTACCCCACCCCGCGCGACCGGCTGCAACTGGGGCAGATCGCCCTGCTCAAGGCCCGCTACCCGCAGCTTGCGGTGGGCTACTCCACCCACGAGACCCCCTCCGAGACCGAGGCGGTGAAGATGGCGGTGGCCCTGGGGGCGAACATCTTCGAAAAGCACGTCGGCATCGGCGACCTCAACGCCTACTCCGCCGACCCCGCCCAGGTGCGGGCCTGGCTCGAATCGGCTCGCGACGCCCGTGCCATGCTGGGTCTCACCCAGGAGCGGGTACCGGTGACCGCCGAGGAGGTGGCCACCCTCAACGCCCTGCGCCGGGGCGTCTTCGCAAAAGGCCCGCTCGCGGCGGGCGAGTGCGTGAGCGAGGCCAACGGCTTCCTCGCCATCCCCAGCCAACCTGGGCAGCTCCTGGCCAACGACCTTTCCAAGTACGTCTGTCACCAGCTCAAGGTCCCGGTGGAGGCCGGCGCGCCGGTCCTCTTCGAGCATCTCCACACCCAGGACCAACGCGGGCGGGTGCTGGAGATCGTGCAGAAGGTGGCCGGACTGCTCCGCCAGTCCCACGTCACCGTCCCGGACGGCGCAGCCTGCGAACTGTCGCACCACTACGGCATCGAGCGCTACGAAGAGCAGGGGGCTGCGATCATCAGCGTGATCAACCGCGAATACTGCAAGAAGCTCATCGCCCTGCTGCCCGGCCAATCCCACCCCAACCACCGCCACCAAAAGAAGGAGGAAACCTTCCATGTCCTCTTCGGCTCAATGGAGTTGGATTTGAACGGCGCGAAGCGGCAGGTGAAGGCCGGCGAGATGGTCACCGTGGAGCGCGGCGACGAGCACGCCTTCTCCACCCAGGAGGGGGTGGTGTTCGAAGAGCTTTCGACCACCCACTACCCCAACGACTCCTTCTACCAGGACGAGCGGGTGCAGATGAATCCGAAACGCAAGACCCCGCTGGTGTTCCGGGCGCAGTGGCTGACCGGGGAGCTGCGCTGATGCGCGTCGCCGACTACCTCTTCCAACGCATCGCCGAACTCGGCGTCAAGCAGGTCTTTCTCCTCCCCGGCGGCGGGGCGATGCACCTGGCAGACGCCCTGGGCCGGAACCCCGACCTGGAGGCGATCCCCACCCACCATGAGCAGGCCGCCGGCATCGCCGCCGAGGCCAATGCGCGGGTGAACGAGAACATCGGGGTGGTCCTGGTGACCACCGGCCCCGGCGGGACCAACGTCCTCACCCCGGTGGTCGGGGCCTGGATCGAGTCCGTGCCGCTCCTGATCATCTCGGGCCAAGTCAAGCGGGCGGACCGCATCGGCGAGAGCGGCGTGCGCCAGATGGGGGTGCAGGAGGTGGATATCGTCCGCATGGTGGCGCCGGTTACCAAGTACGCGGTCACGGTGGACGATCCCGCGCTGATCCGCTTCCATTTGGAAAAGGCGGTCCACCTCGCCCGCACCGGCAGAAATGGGCCGGTGTGGATCGATGTGCCCCTCGACGTGCAGGCCGCCCCCATCGACCCCGCGACGCTGGCGGGCTTCGTGCCCGAGACGGCGCCGGTGGTTGGCCGCGACTTGAGCGAGTCCGCCGCGAGGACCCTGGCGCTGATCCGTCAGGCCGAGCGCCCGCTGATCCTGGCCGGCCACGGGTTGCGCCTTTCCGGCGCGGCTAAGCCCTTCCGCGAGCTGGTCGAGGCCCTGCAAATCCCGGTGGTCACCACCTGGAACGCCCTGGACCTGATCCCCTACGACCACCCGCTCTGCGTCGGCCGCCCCGGCTCGGTGGCCCTGCGCGGCCCCAACTTCGCGGTGCAGAACTGCGACCTGCTGCTTTCGATCGGCGCCCGGCTGGACAACGTGGTCACCGCCTACAACACCCCCAACTTCGCCCGCCAGGCGAAAAAGGTGGTGGTGGACGTGGACACAGCGGAGCTGGCCAAGCTCAAGATGGAGATCGACCTGCGGGTGGAGTCGGACGCGGCGGCGTTCATCGAGGCGCTGCTCCGGGAGTGCAAAGGCGACGCCTTTGCACCGGACCCAAGGGCGTTGCCTTTGGACTCCAGTGGGGACTGGATCGCCCGCTGCAACGACTGGAAGCGGCGCTATCGGGTGTGCGACGGCCGGCCCTTTCCGGACGCCGGGCCGATCAGCCACTACCACCTGGTCGGCGCCCTCTCCAGATTGATCCCCGAAAACGAGCTGATCGTCACCGGCAGCTCCGGCCTGGCGGTGGAGGTCTTCTACCAGGCCTTCAGCAACAAGCCGGGCCAGCGGGTCTTTCTCACCTCGGGCCTCGGCTCGATGGGTTACGGCCTGCCCGCGGTCATCGGCGGCTGTCTGGCCGCCGGACGGCGTCCCACGGTGGGGATCGAGAGCGACGGCAGCTTGATGCTGAACCTTCAGGAGTTGGCCAGCCTCAAGCAGCTCAACCTGTCGATCCGGCTCTTCATCCTCAACAACCGGGGCTACGCCTCGATCCGCAATACACAGCGCACCTATTTCGACTCCCGCTTCGTCGCCACCGGCCCGGAGGCGGGGCTGGGGCTGCCCGATCTGGTCAGGGTCGCCGAGGCGTTCGGCCTGCCGGCTATGCGGATCGAAGACGCCGCCGATCTGGAGGGCGGATTGCGGCAGGCCCTGGCCCACCCTGGGCCGATCCTCTGCGACATCCGCCTTGTGCCGGACGAAACCCTCTGGCCCAAGGTCGCCGCCCTGCCCCAGCCGGATGGGTCCATGTTGTCGATGCCACTGGAGGATATGTCGCCGCTGCTGCCGCTGGAGCAGTTGCAGGCCGAAATGTCGGGCAGGGTCTCAGACGCCTCGTGCCGGGCGCGTTCTAATACCTAAGAGACAAAAGATTCGGAGCCCCAATGGCCCAGAACACGATTCCAGTCTTCGTCGTCGGTAGCGGTCGCTGCGGGACACGAACCATATTCAAGATGCTCTCTGGGTTGGCCGGCGTCGAGGTGCATCACGAGTTTGTCTGCACGCAGGTGCAGAAGTTGGGAGCCCTTTACTACATGGGGCGTATGACAAAGGACGAGGTGAAAAAGGAACTACGAGGTTTGCATTTGGCTGGTGTGGCATACAGTGACGCGGCATTGTGGCTCGACTCGTCTAATAAGCTCTCTTGGATTATTGAGCCTCTCATTGAACTGTTTCCGAACGCAAGGTTCCTATCGCTGGTACGGGATGGTCGCAAGGTCACCTCCTCTTTTTTCTATAAACTCGGGGCCGAAATGTACGATGATCGGAGTACGGCCATTCTTACCAAATGGCTTGCAAACCCCGACGGGCTTCCTCCGCCGCCGCCAGAAAAGAAGTACTGGTGGAATATTCCGCAAGCCGGACAGCCGTTTGTATATGAGTTCCCGAGTTTTCATCAATATCAGCGTGTCTGTTATCACTGGTCGGAAGTAAACCGCGTGATATTGCAGGATTTGGAACGATTTGTTCCGCGAGAACAGCAGTTAATCATTCGCCTAGAAGATTTGGTATCCAAAGACCCGATTGTGCGGAGAATGCTCGAGTTCATTGGTGTTGACTATAACTCCGATTATTCCGAATATCTCAAAACCCCGCAGAACATATTTTTCCCGATTGATTTCAATCTTACTAAACAACAAACGGAACAGTTTTGGGCCATTGCCCGACCGATGATGCAACGCTTGGGGTATGAGGAAAAAGATGTCTACACGGTCAACTATTGATGCGGCCTGCGACTTTTGCGGAACAGCCCTAGATCGGGTCATTTACATTCCGCAAAAGAGCCGGCGTGGCGCGGAGGTTGCGCTGTGCGGCAAATGCGGACTGCTGCAGACCCTGTATGGTAGACCAGAGACGGAACGTATAAGTACCCTGAGCTGCGACGCCGATTGGGGTAATGTGCGTCACGGCAAAGGCGTGCGCTTTGATGCCGCGCGGGAAGCGTTGGCTGGGGTGGACTGGAGCGGCATGTCGCAGGTGCTGGATGTGGGCTCAAACCGTGGCGATTTCGTCCGTTGGGTCAACCGTCTGCACCCTCATCTATCTATACATGCTGTGGAGCCGGATGCGCGGGTGGTTGGAAGTTATCGAGACGACGATGCATTTGAAATGTCAATCAGTCGCCTAGAAGACTTGGTTCTGGATGCGGCACGCTACGATTTCGTGTATTGTTCGCATACGCTTGAACACGCCGCCTCAGCATCGGGAATGCTTACTCAAATTTCCCACGCGCTGGTACCTGGTGGGCTGTTGTTTCTAGAAGTACCCAATATTGCAGCGCTTCGTCTGGAGGACACCGTCGAGGAATTTTTTATCGACAAACACACATTTCATTTCGACCGCGCGGGATTGGTAGATTACGTCGAGCATTTGGGCTTTGAGGTGCTTTCCGCTGAAGATGACAACGACATTTACAACGTGTCCTTACTAGTGAAACGGGCAAATCCTCCGAATGCCACCCCCTATTCGCCAGCTGTGGAAGTGGAACTAGCCGCAAAAAAGGCGCTGTTGGCCACATATGCGGATATTCTTGCTGCGAATCGACGCAAGCTTAAGCAACTGGTTGATAACCTAATTATTCCTTTTGTCGCTCGCCAGAAGGTGGCGTTTTGGGGAGCTGCACGTATTTTCGATGCGCTGGTGAAATACGGCGGTCTTTCGTCCAATCAGGTGGGCTGTCTGGTGGATAGTCATTTGTGGTCTATTGTCGGCCAGACCCACGGCACCCCAATCCGAAAGCCGGATTATTTGAAACGCTATGAACCGCAGGTAGTCATTGTTCTTGCGCGCTCTGCCGCAACGCACATAGCCAATGACGTAAGATCCCTAGGCATTCGGCATGTGGTGAAGTTTCAAGATCTCCTTTCTCAATGCCGTTAAAGCAAAGCCAAGGCTATGGCCTGCCTCTTGATGACCTCGATTCGATCGTCGAGCACGTTGGCCCGTTGTGGGAGTCTCTACGTTGTGCCCGCATCTTCGTAACGGGGGGGACTGGGTTCTTCGGGCATTGGCTACTAGCTAGCTTAGCACATGCTAATCGTAACCGCAGGTTGAAGGCGTCGGCTTTGGTTCTCTCGCGCAATCCATCTGCATTTGCGAAACGCGCTCCATATCTCTGCTCAGAGTCTGAAATCGCGTTGTGGAAAGGTGATGTTCGAGACTTTGAATTTCCGGGCGGCGAATTCAGTCACCTCATTCACTGCGCGACAGATACTACCCAGATGGGAGCCACCCATCCATTTGAACTTATCGATACCATCGCAAATGGCACGAGGCGCGTAGTTGACTTTGCAAATGCATCTGGCGTCAGCCGTCTCCTTTATGTCAGCTCTGGCGCTATATACGGTCCGCAGCCCAGCGATCTTCCTGCGATTCCAGAAAACTATGTTGGCGCTCCCGATCCGTTGGCCCTCAACGCAAGCTATGGGGAAGCGAAACGCCTCGCCGAACACATATGTCGGCTCCATGCTGCAAGGGTACCTTGTACCGTAGTCATCGCAAGGGGATTTGCTTTCGTTGGGCCACTTCTTCCACTGGAACGCCATTTCGCTATTGGCAACTTCATAAGAGATGCGCTTGCGGGTAATGAAATTGTTGTGAAAGGTGATGGCACTCCACTCCGCTCCTATCTTTACTCAGCCGACCTCGCGGCATGGTTGTGGGTAATGCTATTGAAAGGCGAATCTGGTCGCGCGTATAATTTGGGATCTGATGCGGCCGTCGACATCGGTTCCCTAGCGGATATTGTAGCAAGAACCGTTGCGCCCGGCGTCCGGATTAAGATCTCCAATTCAGAGAAGAGTGAGGGCTTTCGCAACCGATATGTTCCTGCTATCGGAAGGGCGCGTAGCGAATTAGGATTGGATGTATGGATACCTCTGGAGCTTGCGATCCATAAGACCGCTGCGTGGCATCAAATTCAACAGACTGCCGAGGAATAGGGGCGATCACCAGAAAGTTTGGTTAGGTGAGCGGCTTAAAAATGAGACTAATTAGCATTATTACCCGATGTTTTAACGAAAGAAGATAACGTTGAAATCCTCTATGCGCGGATCAGGGCCGTGTTTGGCAATCTGCCTCAGTATCGTTACGAATATGCGTTTATTGATAATGCGTCAACCGATGCGGCCGTCGCGAAGGACAAGGCATTAGCCGAGCGTAATCCAAACTTAGAGTCATTGTCAATACGCGAAAAATCGGTCACATCCGGTCTCCGACGCATGCAATGCGTCAGTGCTACGGAGACGCAGCTATTCTTATGGCGTGCGACCTCCAAGACCCGCCGGAACTGCTGCCAGAGTTCATCGCGAAATGGGAATCTGGATATCGAATCGTGGTAGGGGTCAAGCCCAAGAGTCGAGAATCGCCACTGATGTTTTTTCTGAGGAGAAGTGTTACCAACTGATCGGCCAGATTGCGGAAGTACAGCGGATACCAAATTTCACCTGTTGTGGCCGGCGGGCTCAAAAATGACGTGCAACGCTCCCATCGATGTGGTTGCAGGAGGGTTGGAACATGGGCGCTTGTTGCAGGCACTTGACTGTTGAAAACCGAAACAGCAGAGGGCGGGGTTTGAATGAGGGTTTGAGCTGCCGGGGGATCGCTGAGCGTTTGGGTCGTTGTGCGAGCACGGTGAGCCGGGAGGTTTCCCGCAACCGCGTGGGCGGGAGCTACGAGGCGCGAGGCGCAGGGGAGTGTGCGCGTGGCCGCCGCCGGCGTGGCCGGCGCAAGCTGGTGAGGGGCACGGCGCTGCTGAGGGAGGTTCACATGGGTGTGTTGGGTGGCTGGTCCCCGCAGCAGATCGCAGGCAGACTCAAACAGATGGGCCCCGATGAACCGAGCGAGTGGGTTTCCCGCGAGACCAGCTACACCCCGCGATAGGCACACTTCATAAGATACGGTCACTTTCGACGTGCACAAAATCCGCGACATCATCTTCGACTTCGACGGCACCCTGGTGGACTCCGCGCCCGGCATCCTCGCCGCTTTCGGCGCGGTACTGAGGGAGCGCGATATCGCGCCGTTGCTCCCGCTCACCCCCGCCCTGATCGGTGCGCCACTGGCGGAGACCCTGGCCCGTCTTGCCGGCTGGAGCGAACCGGACCGTCTGACGCCGCTGATCGATGAGTTCAAGCGCAGTTACGATACCGAGGGGGTGCGGGCCACGCCGCCCTACGCGGGGGTGGAACCGATGCTTCAGAAACTCATAATTAGACGAATCAGGCTTCACATCGCTACCAACAAGCGCCTCTCCGCCACCCGTCTGATTCTCGATCATCTCGGCTGGACGGAGTATTTTGCATCGGTCTATGCCCTCGACATGAGGGAGCCGCGCGTTCCGGACAAGGGGACGCTGATCGGCGAGCAGATGCTGCGGGAGGAAATGAATAGGGGGGCCACCTGCTATGTCGGGGATCGCATCGAGGATGGCGAGGCGGCGGAGCGCCAGCCTATTCCGTTCGTGTTCGCCGGCTGGGGGTATGGCGGCGAAGGCATTCTGTCTCACTGGCGGCGGGCCGATCGGCCTGACGCGTTGCTGGGGTTGCTGGAGGCCGGATGATTCTGCTCCGCCACGCCGTGGATCTGTTCCACGGTCACGAGAAGCTCCGTTTTCTGATCATCGGCGCCTGGAACACGGTCTTCGGCTACGTGGTCTTCGTGGGGCTCTTTACTCGTTCGGGGGGATTCACTACCTGGTCATCATGGTGCTGGCCCCCTTCCTGTCGGTGGTTAACGCCTTTGTCGGCCACCGCTGGCTGGTGTTCCGCTCGCGCGGTCCGCTGATTGCGGAGTTCCTGCGCTTCAATCTGATCTATCTGGGGCTCCTTGCGTTCGGGGCCTTGGCCCTGCCCTTTCTGGTGGAGATAGTCCATCTCCATGTGCTGGCGGCACAGGCGCTGCTGACGGTGCTCACGGTGGGGACGAGCTATTTCCTCCCTCGCCATTTTTCCTTTCGTACGGCTGGATGAGAACGGCATGAGTGATTCGATCGATCTGGGGCGGTTATGCCGGGTCTCGGCGGCGGCCGGTGGCGGGGTGGCGCTGGCGGTGGACCTGCTGGATGCGGAGGGGGAGCTGCGGGTCCTTCCCGTGGCGGAGGGAGGCGAGGGGGTCCAACTGGCGGGGGATGAGTTCGAGGGCGAACCGGAGGGGCCGCTAAGGGTGCGGATCGATCGGCCCCGCCATCTGAGAGCCGCGGAGCTCTCCCCTTTGGATTCGGTGCTGCGGCGCGAGGGGCTGGAGCGGCTCCACCGCCGTTTGGTGGATCTGGAGGTGGAACGCCATTTCCGGCACCAGCATCCGCCCCGGCGGTTCGAGCCGGGGCGTTCCGCCGTTCCGGTCTCGGGGCGCTGCTTCGAGGCGGACGATGTGCGGACCCTGGTGGATGCCTCCCTCGATTTCTGGCTCACCGCCGGGCGTTACAACGATGCCTTCGAGCTGGGGCTGGAGCGGTTCCTCGGGGTCAAGCATGTGCTGACCGTCAATTCGGGCTCCTCCGCCAACCTGCTCGCCCTCGCGGCTCTCACCTCGCCGCTGCTGGGGGAGCGGGCGCTCCGCCCGGGGGACGAGGTGATCACCGTAGCGGCCGGTTTTCCCACCACCGTCAATCCGATCCTGCTCTACGGTCTGACTCCGGTCTTCGTGGATGTGGACCTGGAGACCTACAACGCCATCCCGGAGGCGGTGGCGGCCGCGGTGGGGCCCCGCACCAAGGCGATCATGATGGCCCACACCCTCGGCAACCCCTTCGACCTCGGCGCCATCCGCGCCTTGGCGGAGCGGCACGGCCTCTGGTTGGTGGAGGATTGCTGCGACGCGCTGGGTTCGACCTACGACGGCCGGCCGGTAGGGACCTTCGGCGACATCGCGGCGTTCAGCTTCTACCCGGCCCATCACATCACGATGGGGGAGGGCGGGGCGGTGGCCACCAACGATGCCCAGTTGCGCCGCATCCTGGAGTCGATCCGCGACTGGGGCCGCGACTGCTGGTGCGGCACGGGCAAGGACGACACCTGCGGCAAGCGCTTCAAGTGGAAGCACGGCGGGCTTCCCGAGGGCTACGACCACAAGTACGTCTATTCCCACCTGGGCTACAACCTCAAGATCACCGACATGCAGGCGGCGGTGGGAGCGGCCCAGTTGCGGCATCTGCCCGGCTTCATCGCGGCCCGCCGGCGCAACTTCGCCCGGCTGCACGAGCGGCTGCGGCCGCTGGAGGGGCATCTGATCCTGCCCCGGGCCACGCCGCGCAGCGACCCCTCCTGGTTCGGCTTCGCGCTGACCCTGCGCGGCGGGAGCGAGGCGCGTAACCGGCTGGTGGCCGCCCTCGAACGGGACCGGATCGGCACGCGACTACTGTTCGGCGGCAACCTGATCCGCCAGCCCTACTTCGCTGGCCGCACCTATCGGGTCGCCGGTGGGCTGGAAAACACCGATGCGGTGATGCACCGCACCTTCTGGGTCGGTGTCTTCCCCGGCCTGACTGATGCCATGATCGACTTCATCGTGGAGCGGATGGTGGGCCACCTGCAAGGCCCATCCCCGGCGGTGGAATAGGCGACGCCGGGGACCCGCCGCTCGCAGTGCCGACGACAGCTTCGAGGTACTGCCCCAGTGCCGCGGCGAGCTCCTGCCAGTGCACCGGGCGTATCACCGGCCGTTGCTTGAGCGGGTCGTCCAGCACCGCGCGCAGGCGCCGGGAGAGGTCCGCCCCGTCCGCCGGAGTATAGAGGAGGTGTGGGTGGGCTTCAAGGATCCGGGCGGTCTCGCCGATGGCCGCGGCCACTACCGGTACCCCGCAGGCCGCGCACTCGTAGAGCTTCTGTGGGAAGCAGTAGCAGCCGAACGCCGAATCGCGGTTACACACCACCGCGATGTCCAACGACGACAGCAGCATCGGGACGCGCGCTTGCGGCATCTCGCCCAGGTCGATGATGCGGGGGTGCCGGTATCCATCGAGCGTCGCATCGCGCGGGCCGGCGACCACCAAGTGAATCGCTGGGTCTTCAGCCGCCAGCCTCAGAAAGGCGTCGAACAGCGCCGCAATCCCGCGCCCGGCGGTCAGGGCGCCGGCGGTGCCGATGAGCGGGGCGTCGGTGGGCAACTGCATGAGCCGACGCGCCTCCCGACAGTCGTAAGGACGAAACACGGTCGTATCGACGCCGTTGTTCAGCACCAGGCGCCGACGAGTCGGCCCGTACCGCTGCCCGATATAGGCATCGAGTTCCCGGCCGACCACCGTGATGCCGTCGGCCCCACGGCAGGCCCGTCGCAACAGGGGGACCACACCCGGCAGGCGTGATGCCCCGAAGCTCTCGAAATTGTCGTACAGGTCGACGACCACTGGGATGCCGAGGTGGCGCCCCAATTGCTGCGCGAAGATGCCGTGGAAGGCATCAGAACAGGCCCAGATCGCTTCCGGGCGCGTGTCTCCCAGGATCTTGTTCAACGGCTGAAGGTAGCGCCAGAGCCCCCTGGCGTTCACCGAGTGCCAGCATAAGCCCGGCAGGTCGTCCCAGCGATATTCGCCCTCCGGGCTGGGGCGATAACTCAGGGCGAGGCCGGTCACGGCGTGACCGAACCGGCTGAGCCAGGCCGGCAGTTCGAAGATGCGTCCGTACCGGTCATCCAGCAGGTCCTTGCCGGTGTAATGGCGTTTGCTCAAGATCAGGAGGCGCAAGACCTGACTCCAGGGTTACGGAACTGCAACGGCCTACCGGTAGGGAGTATAATCACCGCTGGCATAATTTGAAATTGATCCGCCGTCCCATCGAGTCGGATCGGTTGATACGAAACGGGGTCGAAACCAAGGCCCACGAGCGGGGCTCGCCACGTTTTGAGCACCCGTGTGATTCGCTTCGGATTCAGATCGATTGGCCGGATCACGTCATGAAGTTCATCCGCAGATTACACGAATCTCTCCTCGCCATCCCCGGGTGGCGCACCCGTCAGCGTCGGCTCGACCGCCGCATCAAGTCCATCGTCGGCCTGCCAGACGCCTACGGCGACATATTGCGCATCGCCGAATGTGCCCGCGCGGACGCCATCCTGGATATCGGCAGCTACGTGGGAGACACCATACAACGTTTCATCGACGAGTCGGCAATCCCCGTATATGGATTCGAGCCCACGCCGGAGACCTTCGACACCTTGTCTGCCCGATTCAGATACAACCCTCAGGTGCGGCTCGCTAATTGCGCCCTGTCCGACCATATCGGCATCGACCGCTTTTTCTGCAACGCCGGGATGCAAACCAATTCGCTGCTCGACAACGACTCCGGAAATATTGGCTCATTCCCAGACCATACCCGGCACGTCCAGTCCATCGAGGTGGCCGTCACGACCCTCGATAGCTGGTTGGGGATGCACCTCCAGGAGGGTTGGTTGGTGATCAAGGCCGATATGCAGGGGGCGGAGGGGATGCTGCTGGAGGGCGGGAACGCCGCCTTCTCGTCCCGGGTAATCGCGTTTTATTCCGAGGCCCAGTTGTCACCGATGTATCGTGGCCAGGTGACCTTTGCCGCCTTGCACGAACGCCTCACCGGCGAATACGGATTTGCCCTGTATAACACCTATCCCTGCCTGAGGGACCGATACGGCAGGGCGGTACAGCTCGACGCCTTGTGGGTCAAGGAGGACACCCTGAAGGGGGCCTGTTCCGGTGCTGCCTGAGCGCATCCCCTTACACACAACTTTAGAACTTTGTCTTAACATGCTGCCTTTGCGTAGGTTCTGGAGGCGGCATGAGCTGGGCGGAGGAGGAGTTTCGGGGGATCGATCTGGGGGACAAGCGTCGTGATCGCCGGGCGGTGCGACTGGTGGAACGCTTGGCGGAGCGGCCCGCGGCAAGTATCCTCGGGGCCTGCAATGGGTGGGCGGAGACCCTAGCCGCCTATCGGTTCTTGGCGAATGAGGCCTACGACTGGCTCGACATCCTCGAGCCCCACCGCCAGTGCACTGTGGGTCGGAT
>CAZFHV010000085.1:0-14302 GCA_964519095.1 uncultured Chromatiaceae bacterium
CCCGTTTCTTCCCGTTTCTTCCCGGTGGCCATACCATCTGTCGTCCTACACCTGGCCCTGGTGGTGGAGGCCAACCCGGTGCTCGGTGCCGAGCGGGATCAGCTCGCCGAGCGTGCCCGCCAGAAGGGCTGGGAGAGCTACCTCTCGCTCGGCTACTCCACCAACACCAGCTTCGAGTCGGGGGAGGCGGGGGCCAATGCGGCGCTTCGGGTACGCATCCCGCTGTTCGACCGCAAGCAGGAGCTGGCCCTGGCCGAGGCCAGGACCGCCCTCTCCAAGAGCCAGGATGCGCTCCTCAGTGCCTTCCTCGCCGAGGTGCGCAAGCTCTGCGACCAGGGGGCCCGGGTGTCAGAGCTGGATACCCTCAGACGCTTCTACCGCGACCGGCTCAAGTACCGCCAGGAGCGGGTGGACGAGGGACTGGAGGAGGCACCCGTCTTGTGGGCCGAGTCCGAGCAGGTGCAGAAGAGCGAGCACCAGTGGCGAAGGGAGGCCCAGGCCCTGAACGCCCAGGGCTTGACCCTGGCCCGCCAGTACGGAGGCGCGGAGTGGAGGCGCTTACAGGCTTTGTTGGCCGCGATGCGGCGCTAGCCGAGGCCTTAGAGGCCCTGCGCTCCGGCCACTCGGTGGTGATCAAGGGGAGAGCGGGGATGGGCAAACGCGCACTCCTTCGGCAGGTCCGCCAGCGCTTGGAGGGGGAGCGGCCCTGCCTCTGGCCCAGCATGACCACGCCCAAGTCCATGGTGGAGGACCTGGCCGAGCAGGTGCACGAGCAACTGGGTCTGGTGGTGCCCGAGCGCTACATCCCCCCGAGATTTAGAGCGGAGGCCCACCGCACCGGCCGGGTGCCCTGGCAGCGCATCGGCCGCTCCTTGAGAAGGGAGCCGGCCCGGGAGGTGCTGGCCCTGATCCTGGCCTCGGTGCGAGATCGACAGGTGATCCTGTTCACTGAGACCCTGGAGGTGCCACCCACCCAGGCGGCCATGCTCCACGAGTTGGCGGAGGTCTGCCAGCTTGCTTCTTCCTTGGACGAGGACAACCGCCGGGTGCGCATCCTGAGGCTGCTGTGGGGCTTCCAGCGTACCCTGGAGTTGGGACCCCTGACCAAGGCAGAGACCAGGACCCTGGTGGAGCGCTGGTTGGCAGAACGCCCCATCGACTTCGCAAACCCGAGCCTTCGGGAGCGCTTCATCGCCGCGGTGGTGCAGGACTCCGCTGGGGTTCCAGTGGCCATCGAGGGGATGCTCCAGTCGGCGAGCAATGATCGAGAGGTGACCCCGGCACGTCTGAGGGACTACCGCCACGAGGCGGCAGCAGTCTATTGGGACATGACCCCGCTCCTGGTTCTCGGCCTGATCGGCTTCATGGCGGCCCGCTACATCTCCCGAGGCATCGGGGAGGCGGAGCTCCTGGTGCTCTCGGGGGTGGGCTCCGCGCTGTACTGGGGGTTGGTGCTCCTGGTGAGAAGGTTGGGGCGGTGAGTGCATCCGTTACCCCGCAGGGCCTAGACGGGGTTCAACACTTCTTCTTCCAAGCTCTCCGATCCTTCATGGTGTCTTCCATCATCGTCTGAGCGTTCTTCTTCAGCCAGCCCTTGCCGCGCCGATCCAAGTCTCTGAAGACGGCCTTCACTGCGCCCGGCGTCCCGAGATGCACGTTGGCCGTCTCCCGGCCCATGGCACGCAGGAAGCGTCTCTCGTCCTTCCGGGGTCCCAGTTTGTCGATCTCGATACGACCGATATCGCGCGCACGGGCGCAGAGTACCCACCCGTCGCTGACGTAGACGTGCGGGTCGCGTCGGCGGCGCGCCCCGGCAAGCACGTCCTCGTAATAGGACTTCTCTGGACCCGAGAGGCGCTTCGCCCAGAAAACGGCGGAGGGAATCAGGGCCTTGGCCTCACGCACCGCCCAACCCCTCTTGGTTTTAGCGACCGCCGTATACCGCGGACGACCCAGGCTTCCGACACCGGCCTCCTTCCGATGCCGGATACGGCAGCTTCTGGTATCGGAAGGCAGAGCCGCCGCGAGGGCTGTGCGCACCTCAAGGGGAACCTCTTCCTCCATTGCAGGAGATTCGCGCCTTTCTTTCCGGAAGTCCTTTTTGGATTTCTTACTCTTCTTGTAAGCCTCTTTCAGCCATTTCTCCTCGGGGTCCACAACAAAGGGCCCACCACCTGTTCTGAGCCCCTTGCTGTAGCCTTTGAGGATCGCCTCACAGGCTTCGCCAAGGGGGACCTTCAATTTGGCGGCTTTGCGGCCAAGGCCCACGCTGGTTGCAAGGCGGATGAGGTCCTGGGTGTAGGGTAGGGGAGCGGCTTCGTCGAAGTCGTTGATGCCCCATACCAGAACGCCATGGGCATCGCGCCAGGCGCCGAAGTTATTGGCATGCAGGTCCCCCACGGATAGGACCGCCGGGGCTTTCCATGCCTGGGGGCACAGCTCGGGGAACCGCTGCAGCCACCGATAGAAGGTCGCGCGCAAGAAGGAGAATGCATCGCCTTTCTCCATGAACTCCTTGTGCTTGTCCTTGAGGTCCTTCTCGAACACCTTCACGCCCAGGAGTCCGAGTTTTCCCGCCATCCAGGTCTCGTACTCTCTGGTCGCTTCGCAGATATCCATCGGTCTGTGCTCCAAAAAGGAAGAGGCGTGGTTCGGTTACTGGCGGGAGGGCTAGGCGTCCGCCTTTGGGGGAACCCCCTCGGTCCCTTAGGTGTCCCGGGTCCTGGCGCACTATAGAGCCCACTTTCGCCCCGGGCAACACAACCCAACCGAAGCCGTGAGGGGCCGTCGCCATCGGCCCCTGATTGGAACGCAGAATGTTTGACGAACATCCAAGTCCACCATGGAAATGAATCCTCCTTCCAATCCCCCAACGCCTTGGATGGCGAAGGGCATTCGACTGCTGGATCTCTCTTCTGCATTACCGCCCCTGACCACTTGACGCCATCGGATGCCGGGACCAAACTCCGCCCTGCCGACCAAGGGGGCACGAGCGCCACTACGGCTGCCATCTGAGCAGTCGCCCCGCTCGCGGCCCCCCTCTCCCAGGAGCCCCACAGCGTGACCGAGCACGAGCAGCTACCACCCCGGGCGCTAGCGGTGCTGGAATGGTTGAAAACGGAGGAGGGGCGTCGCAGTGTCGCCCGAGCCGTTGAGGCCTCGCGGGTGATCACGGCCCGCTTGGAGAAGCTCCGCCAACCCAATCCCAAGAGCCTGCGGGAGCCCTTCACGCTGTAAGGGGTGTGTTCATGGACGAGCGGTTAGAAGTCATCCCGTACTCGCCGGAGAACTTCGTCAGTCGTCTGACTCGCCACGAGCACGCCTGCGCCGCGGAGATTCGCAACAAGGTCCTGATCGTCTGCTTCGCCGAGTACTTCGACAAGCTCGGCGCCCAGACCCTCGTGGTGGAGCCGGGGTACATCGACCGCCACTTCCTCGAGGACTACGCCGAGTACTACGTCCGCTGCTTCGTCCATTACCCCCACGAGTGCACCCGGCTGCATTTCTTCGACCGGGCCTTCGAGCAGGGGGCGTTCCTCGACCTCCTCGCCGGCCGCGACACGCCGCTCCAAGCCGCCGAGCTGCGAGACGCCTATCTTGGGTTCCTGGTGGTCAAGCCCCTGCCGCGGACCGTCATCGGCCGCACCTGCCTCAAGACCTATCCCAGCGGCGAGCGTCGCTTCTTTCCCATCACCCGCCGCTACACCGCCAACCTCTGCGGGCTCAGTCTGGAGGTCCGCGACAGCCTCGCCTTCCAGGAGCAGGACACGGTGGTGGCCGCCTGTGCCACCAGCGCGCTCTGGAGTGCCTTCCAGGGTACCGGGATGCTGTTTCAGCACCCCATCCTCTCACCTTCCCAGATCACCAAGGCGGCCACCGCGGGGGATCTCGGCAACAACCGGGTCTTTCCCACCAGCGGGCTAGAGCCTCACCAGATGGCCCGCGCCATCCGCCACGTGGGGCTGGAGCCCTATGCGGTCAACGTGTTGGACCCCGATCTGCTGCGGGCCACCGCCTATGCCTATTTGCGGGGGCGGGTCCCCTCCATCCTCGGGCTGTTGCTCCTCGATACCAACAACAAGACCCCCGCGGAGCTCCAAGGCCGCCACGCGGTGGCGGTGACCGGCTTCAGCCTGGGATACCCCGCCTGTCGGCCCCAGGGTGACACCCATTTCCAGCTCCGCGCCAGCCGCATCGACCAGCTCTACGTGCACGACGATCAGGTGGGACCCTTCGCACGCATGCCCTTCGACGAGCAGGAGATCGAGACCTCCCTCGGGGACGACCAGGTGATCCGCGTCCCGACCCTGGGGACCTCCTGGCGGGGAGGTGGGGATGGAGCCATCGGCACCGCCCGCGCGGTCGCCGACACCCTGTTCGTCCCCCTCTACCACAAGATCCGCATCCCCTTCAGCCTGGTTCACGACCAGGTCCTCGAGCTCGACAGCATCCTCAAGTCCTTCGCCCTGGCCGCGGGGTTCCTGCCCGAGCCCTACGGCTTCGAGTGGGACATCTACCTGACGGAGGTCAACGAATTCAAGGGCGAGCTCCTCCAAGCCCACCGCGAGCCCTTGGGCGGCCGCCTCGCGGTGCTGTCCCGGGGTATGCCGCGCTTCCTGTGGCGTGCCACCGCCCTTGCGGGCGAGGAGATCGTCCTCGATCTCCTCTTCGATGCCACCGACATCGAGCAGGGCAACGTCTTCTGGATGGCCGTCGAGTACGACCCACTCTTCTCCCAGTTTCTGCGCCAAGCGGTCCGGGATGGGTTGACCGCACAGGTTTCGGCCCGGGTGGCGCCGATCTTCCGCTGGTTCGAGGGCTGAGACCTGCCGGTGGTCGAGGGGATGGCGCCTGGCGGGCCCATCTCGAGGCGCTGGAGACCCGCCCGGCAGGTTGAAGCGGCCGCATCTCCTGGCAGGCCCGGTTATCCCCAATCCCTGTGCGCAGGGCTGTGGATAGCGTTGTGGGTGAAGGGGATAAGTGCCTGATTTCAATACGCCGGCTGCGGCTTCGGCCAGAAACTGCCCGGGCCCTCTGGGCCGGGGGTGCAGTGGGCAGGGTCTTCGGAGGGGTCAGTCCCCGTGGATCCTCTTCCAGCCTCGGCCGCAGGCCTTGCTTGCCGAGACGCGGAGACCTCCCACGAGGCTGAATCTCGCGGCATCGCAGCGGATACCAGAAATGGGGGAATCGGCACCCCAGGGCATCGAGCTTTTCCCAAAGTCCCGCGCGGTGATCCCGGACCCCTGACCTATACTGACTCCCTGGGCAACCCCGGGAGACGCCGATGAAGATCGAGATGCACCAGTTCGGTGAGATCGAGGTCGAAGGCGAGCGCTATGACTACGACCTCGTCATCGAGGGGGGCCGCATCCGCAAGCGCGTCAAGGGACCCTCCAAGGCCTATCGGGGCCGTTACGGGCACACCCCCCTCTCCGCCGAGGAGGCCATCCCCTGGCAGGGCCAGCGGCTCTACATCGGCACCGGGATGTATGGGGGCCTGCCGGTGATGCCCGAGGTCTACGCGGCGGCTGAGCAGCGGCAGATCCAAGTGATCACCCTACCTACCCCGGATCTCTGTGCCAAGCTCAGGTCCCTGCGGCCGGAAGACATCAACGCGGTGCTCCATGTGACCTGCTGAGGGACTCCGGCTCCCGTCCCCGTGCCGTCCTCCCCCCACCTTCCATCCGCTACCCAGTCTCCCTCCGATCCCTCCGCTCCACCCCCCGAGCACCTCCAAGGGGCCATCGAGCGGGTCACCTTCCACAGCGAGGACAGCGGCTTCTCGGTGCTGCGGGTCGAGGCGCGGGGTCAGCGGGAGCTGGTTACGGTGGTCGGCAACGCCGCCAGCGTCACCCCCGGGGAGCACCTCGAGTGCATTGGTGTCTGGGTCAACGACCGCCAGCACGGGCGCCAATTCCGCGCCGATCACCTCAGGCTCATCCCCCCGAGCACCCTGGAGGGGATCGAGCGGTACCTGGGCTCGGGTCTGGTGCGGGGCATCGGCCCCCACTTCGCCAAGAAGCTCGTCTCAGCCTTTGGGGAAGGGGTGTTCGAAGTCATCGAGCGGGAACCCGAACGGCTGCTCTCCCTCGAAGGCATCGGCCCCAAGCGCCAAGAGCGGGTGACCCGCGCCTGGGCTGAGCAGAAGGTGGTGCGGGAGATCATGGTGTTCCTCCAGTCCCACGGGGTGGGCACCCAGAGGGCGGTACGCATCTACAAGACCTACGGGGAGCAGGCCGTTGAGCGGGTGCGGGAGAACCCCTACCGCCTCGCCCTGGACATCCAGGGCATCGGCTTCAAGAGCGCCGATGTCATCGCCCAGCGCCTGGGCATCCCCGCCGATTCCCTGATCCGGGCCCAGGCCGGGGTGCGCCATGTGCTCCAGGAGATCGCTGCCGAGGGTCACTGCGCCGCCTACCGGGAGAAGTTGACCGAATCCGCCGTATCACTCCTCGGCATACCCGCACCCCGCATCGCCGAGGGGATCGAGGGGGAGCTCCAGGCCGGCAACCTGGTGCTGCAGCCCATCGAGGGGGAAGACGCCCTCTTCCTCGCCCCCCTCTACCGCGCCGAGCAGGGCATCGCCCGGCACCTGGGCAGGCTCTTGAAGGGTCCCCCCGCCTGGGGTCCCATCGACACCGACCAGGCCCTGCCCTGGGTGGAGGAGAAGACCGGACTCCAGCTCTCCCCCTCCCAACGCAGTGCGGTGGAGAAGGCCGTCACAGGCAAGCTGCTGGTGATCACTGGGGGTCCCGGGGTGGGCAAGACCACCGTGGTGCGAAGCATCCTCAGGATCCTGCGCGCCAAGGGGGTGAAGGTGCTGCTGTGCGCCCCCACCGGGCGGGCGGCCAAGCGCCTCTCCGAGTCCAGCGGGGCGGAGGCCAAGACCATCCACCGATTGCTCGAGTTCGATCCCGCTACCGGCGGCTTCAAGCACGACGCCCAGGACCCCCTCGATGGGGAGCTGGTCGTAGTGGACGAGACCTCCATGGTGGATGTGACCCTCATGCACCAGCTGCTGCGGGCCATCCCGGACCATTCGGGGTTGTTGCTGGTGGGAGACGTGGATCAGCTCCCCTCGGTGGGACCCGGGAGCGTCCTCTCCGACCTCATCGGCTCGGGGGTGATCCCCACCGCGCGTCTCACCGACATCTTCCGCCAGGCGGCCAGCTCGCGGATCATCCGCAACGCCCACCGCATCAATCAGGGTGTCCTGCCCGAGCGGCCCGAGCCCCCGGACCCCGAGAGCGACTTCCACTTCATCCCCACCGAGACCCCCGAGGCGATCGGGCAGAGACTCCTCGAGGTGGTCACCGAGCGCATCCCCCGCCGCTTCGGGCTCCATCCCATCGCCGACATCCAGGTCCTCACCCCCATGAACAGAGGCGGCCTGGGGGCCCAGTCCCTCAACCTGCTGCTCCAGGAGCGGCTCAACCCCCAGTCCCAGCCCCGCATCAGCCGCTTCGGCTGGACCTACGCCCCCGGGGACAAGGTGATCCAGACCGAGAACGACTACGACAAGGAGGTGTTCAACGGCGACATCGGCCGCATCCTGTGCATCGATGAAGAGGAAGGCACGGTTGAGATCGACTTCGATGGCCGAAGAGTGGACTACGCCTACGGGGAGCTCGACGAGATCTCACTCGCCTACGCCACCAGCGTGCACAAGAGCCAGGGCTCGGAGTACCCCGCGGTAGTCATCCCGCTCGCCACCCAGCACTACCCGCTCCTGGAGCGCAACCTCCTCTACACCGCGGTAACCCGGGGCAGAAGGCTGGTGGTGGTGATCGGCCAGGTCAAGGCACTGGCCATGGCGGTGGAGCGGGTGGGGTCGGTGAAGCGGCTGACCTATCTCAGGCAGCGGTTGGAGGGGCTCCTGGGAGCAGGGGGCGGGTGACTTCCTGAGATGACCGGGGAGTTCTACCGGTCAGGGGAGGCGCTGAGGGTAGTTAGGCGGCAAAGGTTCGACGAAAGGGCGCTGCGGGCGTGTTGCCCGGAACCCGAGGCCGAGCGCTCGCGAGCGGAGCCCTGGCGCTGGGGCTGCAGTCGTCTCTGCCACAGTGCGTGATTTCAAGACCTTTTCTCCGGGCCATACTATCCGATGGGTCGCGACCTAACTTGGAGCTGAAATTACTACGCAAGCTCACAGCTTTGACCGAGGCGGCTCCACCAGAACTCGAGCCCGGACCCTTTTTGGGACCCTTTTCGCCCCTGCTGCCCCCAAGGCCGGGCGACTGCTGCGTATTCTGTTCCTACGGGTCAGTGCCCTGTCCGCCGATTCACCTTCAGCGAGGCTGCTGGTCGCTGCCTACATGACAATCCGTTGAAATCCGGCAAGATAGCGGCTGGTCACCCGGCTGGTGGGTCTGCGCCGAGCGGGCCAAGGCGTTCCCGGAGGCGGGTTCTTTTGCTGGCGAAAACCGCGGCCGGCGCCCCCTTGCCGACGCCGTGGAGCGTGCAGCTTAGGCCGCGGGCCCGACCTGCACAGGGTTCACAAGGTAACCCGTACCACCACCTCGCCCAGGGGGCGCACATGCGCCCGCAGCGAGCGCTCGACGGCCCGGGCGATGGTGTCCGCCACATGGACCGGCAGGTCGGGATCAACCGCAATGGCCACGTCGCTGTACACCTTATGCCCGATCCAGCGGGCGCGGACGTTGCGCACTGCCTGCACGCCGGCGATATGGCTGGGGGCGTGGGCGATGTCGTCGAGGATCTCCGGCTCGATGCCGTCGATCAACCGATTCCAGACCGCCCGCGCCGCATCCTTGACGATGAACAGGATGGCAAGGGTGATGCCGATGCCCACGATGGGGTCCGCGAGCGGGAAGCCGAGCCAGGTGCCGATCACGCCGATCAGCACCGAGAGGCTGGTGAACCCGTCCACCCGCGAATGCTGGCCGTCTGCGACCAGGGCGGCGGAGCCGATCTGCTGCCCCACCCGGATGCGGTAGACGGCAACCGCCTCGTTGCCAATGAACCCGATCAGCGCCGCTGCCGCCACCCAGCCCAGGTGCTCCATCGGCTCGGGATGGATGAACTTGAGCACGGTCTCGTAACCGGCCACACAGGCGGAGAAGAAGATCACCCCCACGATGATGACCCCCGCGACGTCCTCCGCCTTGCCGTAGCCGTAGGTGAAGCGGCGGTTGGCGCCCCGCTGGGCGAGGGCAAAGGCGATCCACAGGGGAATGCTGGTGGCGGCGTCGGCGAAGTTGTGAATGGTGTCCGCCAACAGGGCCACCGAGCCGGAATAGAGGACCACGAACACCTGCAGGATGGCGGTGATGCCGAGCCCCACGAGCGAGATCTTGAGCGCCCGGATTCCCTTGGTGCTCGACTCCATGACGCTATCCACCTGGTCGGCAATGTCGTGGGAATGGCCGAACATCCCCCGCAGCCAGCCCAGCAAACCGCCCCCGTGGTGGTGGTCGTGATCATGGGGGTGTCCGTGATGGGCATGCCCATGGGCGCCGTGTCCGTGGGTGTGATGACCGTGTGGGTCCCCATGGTGGTCATGGCCGTGCCCCGCCTCGGTGAAAGGCGTGACGAGACATTGACGGCCGTCCTCCCGCTCGATGAGCACCCGCGCGTCGAAGGCGTGGGGCTCGGGGATCTCGGTGGTGGATTCCAGGTAATCCCCGTCCTGGCGGAAATGGAAGGTCTCTTCGCCGCCGTTGCTCCGCGCCGTCGTCAGTGTCACCGCTTCAGCCGGTAAGGGCGCGGTGGGCTGGCCGTCGTTATCGAGAAAATGGAGTCGGAAGCGCGGCGGCACCCCGCTCTCGAACACGCTGATCTCCAGGAACCCATCGGCGTGGGCTACGAGCGGCCCGCCGTGGCTGCCGGTATCCGCATGGGGGTCCTCGCCGTGGTCATGGCCATGACCTTCTTCGCTGAACAGGCAAGCCAGCCGCTGGCGGCCTGATTCCAGCTCCAGCCGTGCCAGGAACTCATGGGGCTCGGGGATGTTGGTGGTGGACTCCAGAAAGCCGTCCCCCGCTCGGAACGCAAACCGCTGGCGGATGCTGCCCGGACGCTCCGTCTCCATCACCGCGGAGGGGGCCGGCGGGGGCCCGATGGGCTGCAGGGCCTGATCCAGGAAATACAGCCGAAAACGAGGCGGAACCCCGCTCTCGAACACGCTGATCTCCACGTGCCCGGCGGCATGCTGAAGGAGGGGGCCGCCGTGCTCCCCATGGGATGGCGTCACTGGGTTGTCCTGTCGCATCGGTGTCTCGGGCGCCGGAGGGTGTGGATAGATCACAGATACTTGGTCATCGCCTTGAGCTCTTTGAGCTGGTCGGCGATCTCCCGCGGGGTCATGCCTTCCTGGACCTCCAGGCAGTGCTCGATATGGTCGGTCACGTACTCCCGCTTGGCCGTGACCAGGGCGCTGATGACGGCCTGGAGCTGCTGGGCGACGCGCTCGCAGGCCTCCCCGGCCTCGATCATGGTGATCACCTTGGCCAGATGACCGGAGGCGCGTTTCAGGCGCAGCAGGATTTCAGGGTGACAGGCATGTTGGTTCATGCGGTAAATCCTATCCCCCTGGATAGGATATTTCAACCAGCAAGAGGGTTTCGGTTCGGGAGGAATGCAAATCCTGTGTCCGTGACATCATGTAAGGGACTCATCGCGGCTGAGTTGTCGTAATCCGGTGACCTGATGAAGCAGAGTAGACCCCAGCGGCTTCACCGCTGGGGCCCCCCTCCGCCTCTCGGGACTCGACCAGCGCTTCAGCATGATCAACGCCCGGGCGGAGACGCTGGATCAGAAGCCCGCCTACCGCGGACCCTTCCGCTATCGCCGCTGCGTCATCCCCAGCGAGGGGTTCTACGAGGGGAAGCCGGAGCGGGGCGGCCAGCAGCCCTACCTGGTCCGCCTGCGCTCGGGGAGGCCCTTCGCCCTCGCTGGACTCTGGGACCAGTGGCAGGACCGCAACGGCTCGGAGCTCGAGACCTGCAGCATCATCGTCACCGACGCCAACGCGCTCATCGCCCCCATCCACGATCGCATGCCGGTGATCCTGCCCCCCGAAGTTTGGGACCGCTGGCTCGATCCCCATCAGCAGGACACCCGTTCGCTTCGTTCCCTGCTCGTCCCCTGCGACCCTTCCTCCATGGAGGCCTACCCGGTCTCCCGTGCAGTCAACAACACCCGTAACGACGACCCGAGCCTGATCGAGCCGGTTTGATGTCCCCGTTTGTTGCGCCACAGGCTCACTTTTTGAGCCTGTGTCCCTCTCATACTCAATGCTCGGGGTGCTTTCCCCGATGCCCTCAAGGGAGGTTGCCATGTCCGCCTTCTCTGCGTTTCTCGCTGGAGTGAAACTCGGTGAGCCCCAGCTCAGCCTCAACCTCGCCCTCTTCCCGCTCCTGGCCGAGGGGCGGGCGGAGCCCGGTTACCGCATCCTCGACGAGGGCCTCGCGGCGGGTTGTGCCCGCATCACCGAGGTCTCCGCCGGGGGCAGCGTCCCGGAGCTGCGCTTCCACAACGGCTGCGACACCGCGGTGTTGCTCCTCGATGGGGAGGAACTGGTCGGGGCCAAGCAGAACCGCATCCTCAACCTCAGCCTCCTGGTCGCCTCCGGGGGAGAGATCCTCATCCCCGTCTCCTGTGTGGAGGCGGGCCGCTGGGCGGCCCAGTCGGCAGAATTCGCCACGGCGGATCGTGCCCACTACGCCTCGGGTCGGGCCAGGAAGATGGCCGACGTCTCCTTCTCGCTCGCGAGCCGGGGCGAACGCAGCAGCGACCAGCACGCGGTGTGGGAGGACATCGCCTCCATGTCCCAGCGGCTGGAGGCCGAGTCTCCCACCGCTGCGGCCGCCGCGCTCTACGAGACCCACCGCCACCGCCTCGAGGACTACCTCAGGGGATTCACCCCCCTCGATCACCAATGCGGGGCCCTGTTCGCCATCGGGGAGGAGATCGTCGGGCTCGACCTCTTCGATTGCCCCAGTTCCCTCCACAAGCTCCTGCCCAAGCTCATCCGCAGCCTGGCCCTCGATGCCATCGACCGGGGTGGTGAGACGGGAGCGCCCAGCCCCGAGGCGGTGGGCGGGTTTCTGCAGGCCATCACCCGCGCCGAGGCACAGCGCTTCCCGGCCCTGGGGATGGGGGAGGACGTGCGCCTCGGGGGTGCGGATGTCGTCGGCGGGGCGCTGGAGGTAGGGGAGCGACTCATCCACCTCTGTGCCTTCCGCCGTCGGGGGCAAACCCAATCCGGTTTACACGAAGGCCGCATGGCCCGGGCCTCGGAGCGGCGCCGGCGCTTCGAATGAGGGGCGGGGTCGGGTCGGCGGCACGCGGAGGTGCTGATCGACCCGATCCTCTCCTGGTTCAACAAAGGGCATCCTGTCCGGAATATAAGCAAGATCATATAATTAGCTCATAGTGACAGGCGGCGGGGACCGGCTCCCTGGTCGCAAGGGGCGGGGACCAAAACGCTCGTCGGCGAAGTCCCAAACACCGCACCCGAATAGAGAGCAGCGGGCACCCCCATGCCCAGGGGCCCCGCGGTCAAAGACAGACAGAGGAGGGCCCCATGGCTCGCACCAGTCTTCCGCAGCCCATCCCCAACCGGCCCAGCCCCGGCGGCGAGAGTGTCCTGGTGGCCATCTACCGGCGACTGTCGCCACCTGAGCGCGAGAAGCTGGTCGCCCTCGCCCAGCAGATCGAGCTGGCCGCCGCCCGCCGCTCCGAGCGCTACCTGCTCCATTGATGAGCGGCAGGCACCCACCCCGACCTGATGCTCACTCCCACCCACCTCCTCACCGCCCAGGTCGCTTACCTCGCGGGCTGCATCGCCTCTGCCCACCCGCCGGCCCCTGCGGAGGCACTCGTGGCCCTCGGTGGGGCACTGATCCCGGATCTCGACTCCCGTCAGTCTTACATAGGCCGAGCGCTGCCATTTCTCTCCGGTCCCCTGGAGTATCGCTTCGGCCATCGCACCCTCACCCATTCGCTGCTGGCCCAGGTGCTGTTCGGAGCCATCGCCTGGGCGTTGTTACCCTTCGGCTTCTTGCTCGCCCTGGTGGCGGGTTGGGTGTCCCATAGCTTGGCGGACATGATGACGCCGTCAGGAGTGGTGTGGCTGTGGCCTGCCCGGGGGCGTTGTGTGCTTCCCGGCAATGTGCGCTACCGCATGGAGACCCTGGGCAAGGGGGAGCTGGGGTTTGTGCTGGTGATGGTCCCGTTGGGTCTGGTACTCATGCCCCTGGCCCGCACCGGGGAGGGGACCCTCGGACTGGTGCGCTCCGCCATCGGCGACATCCTCTCGGCCCGTCAGCAGTACGACGCCGGCAAGGGCAGCCATGCTTTCAAACTTGAAGTCCGGGGCCGCGACAACCGCAGCTACGCCGACATCTCCGGCACCTATCCGGTCATTGGTCCCTATCAGGAAGGCGGCTTTCTCCTGGAGACCGAAGGGGGACCCCGATCGCTGTGTCGCTCCGCCGCCTGTGACTGGCACCCCGACCATGCGGCCCTGATGCGGGGTGATCCCGAGGAGACCCGGAGCTTCGCCCTCAAGCTGCCCCAGACCAGCACCACCGCCCTGCGGGAGGCCCTGGCACCGCTTCGCTCCGCCGGCAAGGTCTATCTCCTGGGGACCTTGGAGGCGCCGGGGCTCAAGCCCCTTCCTCCCACCATCGAGGTCTCGGGGGATCGGGTGACCCTTGTTTATGCCAGCCCCGAGATCCTCACCCAGTTTGGCCAGCGCACCCTGCGCAACCTGGACCTCACCCTTCAGGTCCGCCACCCACCCGGTGCCAGCGTCCCGGAGCTGGTCAACCTCGCACCCAGCTCCCCTGAGCTGCATCCACTCCTGAGTCGCTGGCTGGAGCCGGGTTCATGAATCCCATCGCCCGAATCACCCGGCGCCTACTCGGTTTCACCGACGGTCACCACCGGCTCTATCTTTTCTGGGGGCTCGCCGTCTTCGGCCTCATCGTCCCCTGGCTCACCAGCTGTGAGTCTCCCACCCTCAGTAGCCTGTTCCGCCAGGAGCAGCCCTGCACGGTGCAGAGCATCCACGATGGGGACACGATGAGGCTGACCTGTGCAGGTGAGCACCTGCAAGTCCGCCTCTACTGCATCGACGCCCCCGAGCTGGATCAGAGGCCCTGGGGGCAGGAGTCCCGTGATCACCTGCGCGCCATCACCCCCAAGCGGGTGCTACTCATCCCCCGAGACAAGGACCGCTACGGCCGCACCGTGGGGGAGATCCTCAGCGACGACCCCGACCGGGAGAACCTCAACCTGGCCCAGGTGAGAAGCGGCAACGCCGCGGTGTATCGGAGCT
>CAZFHV010000086.1:0-13831 GCA_964519095.1 uncultured Chromatiaceae bacterium
GGTGGCCGAGCACCCCATGCGGGAGGCCTTCGGCTGCGCCCGCATGTACCTGGGTGAGATTGATGCGATGGTCCGTGAGCCGATTCTGGGGGAAGTTGTAGGTGCGGATGCGCTCGGAGCGGTCCCCGCTGCCCACCTGGAGGCGGCGGGCCTCGGCCCGCTCCGCGCTCTGCTCCTCCTGGGCCTGGGCGAGCAGCTTGGAGCGCAGCAGTGACATGGCCCGCGCCCGGTTCTTGTGCTGGGAGCGCTCGTCCTGGCATTCCACCACGATGCCGGAGGGGAGGTGGGTGAGGCGAACCGCCGAGTCGGTCTTGTTGACGTGCTGGCCACCGGCCCCCGAGGCGCGGTAGGTGTCCACCCGCAGGTCATTGGGGTTGATGTCGATGGGGTCGATCTCGTCCGCCTCCGGCAGCACCGCCACGGTGCAGGCGGAGGTGTGGATACGGCCCTGGGATTCGGTCTCCGGGACCCGCTGCACCCGATGGGCCCCGGACTCGAACTTGAGGCGCGAGTACACCCGGGTACCGCTGATGCGCGCCACCACCTCCTTGTAGCCACCGAGCTCGCTGGGGCTCTCGCTCACCACCTCGGTGCTCCAGCCCTGGAGCTCCGCGTAGCGCAGGTACATGCGCAGGAGGTCCGCGGCGAACAGGGCCGCCTCCGCGCCACCGGTGCCCGCGCGGACCTCCAGGTAGACGTTGCGCTGGTCATTGGGGTCGCTGGGCAGGAGCAGCCGCTGCAGCTCCGGCTCCAGGGCCGCCTGGCGCTCCCGGGCCACCTGCAGCTCGTCTCGGGCCAGCTCCGCCATCTCCGGATCGCCAAGCAGCAGCTCCGCGCCGGCGATTTCCTCCGCCAGGCGCTGGTGGCGCTGGTAGCACTCCACCACGGGCTCGATCTGGGCGAACTCCTGGCTCAGGGCGCGCAGGCGCTCCGGATTTCCTTGCACCTCGGGGTCCGCAAGGAGGGCCGCGACCTCGCCGTAGCGGTCGGCGATGCGCTCCAGTTTTCTCTCGATCGAGGGGTTCATGGGGTAGGGTCGGATGGGGATCGCAGTTGGAAGATCTCGTTGGCCGCGTCCAGCAGCTCGAGCTGGCCGTCCCGCCCCGCCTGGCGCAGCCGGGAGCTCGGGGCATGGAGGAGCTTGTTGGTGAGGGTGTGGGCGAGGAAGCCCAGGGCCTCCTGGGGGGACTTGCCGTGCTCGAGCAGGTGCAGGGCACGGGCGAGGACCTCGTCGCGCGTCACCTCGGCCTGTCTGCGAAACCCCTGGATCAGGCTCACCGCGTCCAGGGAGCGTAACCAGGAGAGGAACTCGGCGGTGTGGTACTCGATGATCTCCTCCGCCTGACCCGCCGCCTCCAGGCGCGATCGGCGGTTCTCCTCGACCACCTCCTCGAGGTCGTCCACCGTGTAGAGGTAGACGTCTTCGAGGGATGCGACCTCCGGCTCGATGTCTCGGGGCACCGCCAGGTCCACCATGAAGATGGGACGATGGCGGCGCTTCTTCAACGCTGTCTCCACCGTGCCCTTGCCCAGGACCGGAAGGGGGCTGGCGGTGGAGGAGATGAGGATGTCGGCCTCGGGCAGGTGGTGGGGGATCTCGGTGAGGGCGATGGCGTAGCCGTCGAACTGGCTCGCCAGGGCATGGGCGCGCTCCAGGGTGCGATTGGCGACCAGGATGCGGCCGATGCCATTCTGGTGGAGGTGGCGCGCGGCCAGCTCGATGGTCTCGCCGGCGCCGATCAGAAGTGCCGTCTGGTTCTGCAGCTCCGAGAAGATCTGGCGTGCCAGGCTCACCGCCGCGAAGGCCACCGAGACGGGACTCGCCCCGATCGATGTCTCGGTGCGCACCAGCTTGGCCACCGAGAAGGCGTGCTGGAACAGCCGCCCTAGCAGCTTGCCGGTGGCCCCCGCGGCCTGGGCGGTCTGGAAGGCTGCCTTAACTTGGCCGAGGATCTGGGGCTCCCCGAGCACCAGGGAGTCGAGCCCACTCGACACCCGCAGCAGGTGGCGGATGGCCTGTTGGTCGCCGTGGACATAGAGATAGGGACGGATCTCATTGGGACGCAGCCCGTGAAAGCCCGACAGCCAGCGGCTCAGGGGCTCGTCGCTCGGGTCGGTCACCACACAGCAGAGCTCGGTGCGGTTGCAGGTGGAGAGGATCACCGCCTCTGTCACGCCGGCCTGGCCCAGGAGGCTTCGCAGGGCGCCCACGATGATGTCGGGACCGAACGTGACTCGCTCACGGATAGCGACCGGGGCGGTCTTGTGGTTCACGCCGAGGGTGAGCAGGGTCATGGTCGGGTGGCGAGGCGAATTCAACCTCTTAGTGTCTCGGATCAATGGGTTGAAAGCAAGGGATGGGAGGGGGGCGGGGGCAGCGTCCGGAAATCCGCAGGCCCCGGCCGAGGCCCCCCGAGCGGCGGCGGCCCTCAGGGCCTGTTGGCTTCCACGGGCTTGCCCGCTGCCCAGGGAAGCAGGTATGGTGCTGGTGAAACAGGGGCTCTGCCCCAAACTCACATCCCCAGGCAGGCGGTGCGGCACGCCTCGCCCAAGGGGCCCCCGGGCCGTTCCCTATTCCCCCGCCGCGAGGCCAAGGACCCATGCCCTTTCGGATCTTCTCCCCAGCCGCCGCCCTCTGCTCCATCGCCCTCCTTGGCTGTGAGGGGCTGGCGCCGCGCGGGGATGCCATGGCCGCGCCCTCCCCAGGTGGTTGGGCGTCCGAGCCCAGCGCCCCGGCGGTTGAGGCCCTGGCACCCTCGCGGAGCCAGGTGACCCGCGGCGCGACCAGCTATCCGCCCGGCTCCCTGACCCCGGATCTGCTCTATTCGGTGCTGGTGGGTGACGTCGCAATGCAGCGGGAGCAATACCCCCTGGCCTACGAGCACTACCTGCAGGCGGCGCGCACTGCCCGGGACGCGCGGCTGGCGGAGCTGGCCACCCAAGCGGCGCTGGGGATGGAGGACAACCCCCGGGCGGAGGAGGCGGTGCATCTGTGGCTGGATCTGGCCCCCCGCTCCTTGACGGCCCACCAGGTGGCGGCCCTGCTGGCGATCGATATGGGCAAGGTCACGGAGGCCCGTACCCACCTGCGCAAGCTGGTGGAGCTGGGTCGCAAGAACGGCGGCGATGGCTTTCTGGACGCGGCGCGTCTTCTGGTGCGGGTTAAGGACCCCAAGGAGCGGCTGCGGCTCATGGCGGAGCTGCGGGATACCCAGCCCAAGAAGCCCGAGGCCCAGTTCGCCTACGCCATCGTGGCGGCCAGTGCCGGGGACAACAGCGGCGCGGAGCAGGCGGCGCGCAGGGCGCTCAGCCTGCGGCCCCGCTGGAGCGAGGCCCAGATGTTTCTGGTGCGGGTGATGTTGGCGGAGGGCAAGAAGACGGAGGCGGCCAAGACCCTGGCCGGGTTTCTCAAGGAATCGCCCGACGACCTGGCCCTGCGCACCGCCTACGCGCGGCTGCTGGTGGAGCAGGAGGCCTACGCGGAGGCCCAGAAGGAGTTCAAGCGGCTGTTGCGGGCCAAGCCCGGGGATCCGGGGCTGCTCCTGGCCCTGGGGGTGCTCGCGATCCAGACCCAGGCCCCAGCCGCTGCCCGGGGCTATTTTGAGCAGCTACTCGCCACGGGCAAGCGGCGCGACGACGCCCTCTTCTACCTCGGCCAGCTCGACGAGCAAGAGAAACGCCGCGAGTCGGCTATCGGTCACTACAGCCAGATCCGCTCCGAGCACCTAGTGGATGCCCAGATCCGCATGGCCCGCCTCTATGCCGAGGGCGGCGAGATCAACCGCAGCCGGGAGCTGATCGGGCAGCTCCGCGCCCAGGCCCCTGAGCAGGCGCAAGGCCTGTATCTGATCGAGGCCGAGATCCTTCGCGAGGTCAAGCGCCCGCAGGAGGCCCTGGATGTCTACGACGAGGCGGTGCGGGCCTATCCGGATGACCCCGACCTGCTCTATGCCCGCGCCCTCCAGGGGGCCCAGATGAAACGGGTGGATATCCTGGAGCGGGACCTGAGAAAGATCCTCGCCAAGGATCCCGATAATGCCAACGCCCTGAATGCCTTGGGCTATACGCTTGCGGATCAGACCGACCGCTATCAGGAGGCCCTCGGGCTGCTGGAGCGCGCCCTGGCGCTCAAGCCGGACGACCCTGCGGTGCTCGACAGCATGGGCTGGTTGCAGCATCGCCTCGGCAACAACGCCGAGGCCCTGCGATTGCTCAAGCGTGCCGCCCAGCTCCTGCAGGACCCCGAGATCTCCGCCCATCTGGGGGCGGTGCTCTGGGTCGAGGGACGACGGGACGAGGCCCGCCACGTCTGGGGCGAGGCCCTGGTGCGGGACCCCGACAGCGACTACCTGCGGGAGACCATCGACCGCTACCAAGGGCGGGGGCCCTGAGGGGCGTCGCCTCCGCCCACTGACGCGGTGGGCAGGTCCCCGATCGCCGCGCCGGCAAGCGATCCCATGTCGAGTCCTTCCCCAGCCCTCTGGCCGGCACCGGCCAAGCTCAACCTGATGCTGCACCTGGTGGGACGTCGCCCCGATGGTTACCACGAGCTGCAGACAGTCTTCCAATTCATCGATCGCTCGGACCTCCTAGAGCTCTCGCCCCGTCCCGACGGGCGCATCCTGCGACGCAACCCCCTTCCCGGCGTTCCCCCGGAGGCGGATCTGGTGGTGCGGGCGGCACGGTTGCTCAAGGAGGCGACCGGCTGTAGTCAGGGGGTAGAGATCGCGCTCCACAAGCATCTGCCCCTCGGCGGGGGTCTGGGCGGGGGCAGCTCGGATGCGGCCACCACCCTGGTGGCCCTCAATCGACTCTGGGGGACAGCGCTTCCCGAGGAGGAGCTGGCGGGGCTGGGGCTGCGGCTCGGCGCCGACGTCCCGGTGTTCGTGCGGGGTCGGGCGGCCTGGGGGGAGGGGGTGGGGGAGCGCCTGGTGCCGGTGGCGCTGCCTGAGCCCTGGTACCTGGTGCTGGTGCCCAACTGCCAGGTATCCACCGCCGCCGTCTTCAAGGATCCTGAATTGACACGAAATTCACCGCTGATCACAATAGCCGACTTTCTCGCGGGTGCCGGCCATAACGATTTCGAGCCGGTGGTGCGGCGTCGGTATCCCGCGGTGGCCGAGGCGCTCGACTGGTTACAGGGGTTCCGCCCGGCGCGCTTGACGGGAACTGGGGCCTGTGTCTTTGCCAGCTTCGACACCGAGGCCGCGGCCCGCGGGGTGCTGGTCCAGGTGCCGCCGGGGCTTGGGGCCTTCGTGGCCCGGGGGCTGAGCCGTTCGCCGCTCCTGGAGCGGCTGGCCGCAGAAGATCCTTAACTGGGGCGTCGCCAAGCGGTAAGGCACTGGGTTTTGATCCCAGCATTCCGAGGTTCGAATCCTCGCGCCCCAGCCAACCATCGGGCCGTTGCCTGCGCTAGAGGAAATCGCTCGTGCCTGCCAGCAACATGATGGTGTTCTCGGGTAACGCCAACCCGGAGCTCACGGCCGAGATCGCCGCCTGCCTCAACCTCTCCCTGGGCAAGGCGGTGGTGGGGCATTTCAGCGACGGGGAGGTGCAGGTCGAGATCCAGGAGAACGTCCGCGGCCGCGATGTGTTCGTGGTCCAGGCCACCTCCGCGCCCACCAACGACCACCTCATCGAGCTCCTGGTGATGGTCGATGCCCTGCGCTGGGCCTCGGCGCAGCGCATCACCGCCGTCATCCCCTATTTCGGTTACGCCCGCCAGGACCGGCGGCCCCGCTCGGCGCGCGTACCCATCACGGCGCGGCTGGTGGCCAAGATGATCGGCATCGCGGGGGCGCACCGGGTGCTCACCGTGGATCTGCACGCGGATCAGATCCAGGGTTTCTTCGACATCCCGGTGGACAATGTCTACGCCTCCCCGATCCTGCTCGGGGACGTGTGGCGGCAGAAGTATCCCAAGCTGATCGTGGTGTCCCCCGACGTGGGCGGGGTGGTAAGGGCCCGCGCCCTGGCCAAGCGGCTCGACGGGGCGGAGCTGGCCATCATCGACAAGCGCCGGCCTCGGCCCAACGAGGCCAAGGTGATGAACATCATCGGTGAGGTCGAGGGACGAAGCTGCGTCATCATCGACGACCTGGTGGACACCGCCGGCACCCTCTGTCAGGCGGCCCAGGCCCTCAAGGCCCATGGGGCCGCCCTGGTGGTGGCCTACTGCACCCACGCGGTGCTTTCGGGCGGCGCGGTGGCCAAGATCGAGTCCTCGGTGCTCGATGAGCTGGTGGTGACCAACACCATCCGCCTGCGCGATGAGGCCCGGGGCTGTGGCAAGATCCGCCAGTTGAGCATCGGGGAGCTCCTGGCCGAGACCATGCGCCGCGTGGCGGCAGAGGAGTCGGTGAGCTCCCTCTTCATGGACTGAGGCCCACAGGGGGCGATGAGGGTTCCCGCCAGGCCGATCCCGGTCGGCCGGCGAGGGTAGACCCGGTCCCTGGTCGCGGGGCGCCGGGCTTTTTTTCATGTGAGTCTGAGGAGACCCTGATGAGTGTGAGCTTCGACGTGATTGCCGAGTCCCGCAGCGATAAGGGGAAAGGTGCGAGCCGCCGCCTGCGTCGCGCGGGCCGGGTGCCGGCCATCGTCTATGGCGGCAAGGAGCCGCCGGCGATGGTGACCCTGTCCCATCTCCAGCTCGGCCTGCAGCTGGATAACCCCGCCTTCTATTCGCACCTGCTCAACCTCAACGTGGATGGCCGCACCGAGCAGGTGGTGCTCAAGGACGTGCAGCGCCACCCCTCCAAGCCCTACATCCAGCACGTAGATTTCCTACGTGTGAGCGCCGATGAGAAGCTGCGCATGGCCGTGTCGCTGCGATTCCTCAACGAGGAGACCGCCAAGGGCGTGAAGATGGGCGGACAGGTGATGGAGTACCTGAGCGAGGTGGAGATCACCTGCCTGCCGAAGGATCTCCCGGAGACCATCGACGTGGATCTCGCCGCCCTCGACATCGGCGACACGGTGCACCTCTCCGAGATCGTCCTCCCGCCCGGGGTGGCGCTGGCCCACGAGCCCGACCCGGACCTGCCGGCGGTGGGCATCGAGGAGATCCGCTCCCACGGCGAAGAGGCGGGTAAGGAAGGCTAGGGCCTTTCGCGGGTCCGCCGGCCGGGGCCAGGGTCCCTGGCCGGTCGGCGGCTCGGCGACCCCGGGGCCGACCCTCCCTGACCATGACGGCGGGTATCGGGCTGATCGTGGGTCTGGGCAATCCCGGACCCGAATACGAGTCCACCCGGCACAACGTCGGGTTCTGGCTGGTGGATCGCCTCGCCAGCGAGCAGGGGGCCCAGTTCCGCCAGGAGTCCAAGCTCCTGGGGATGGCTTGCCGGATCAGCCTGACGGGGACCGAGGTGCGGCTGTTCAAGCCGATGACCTTCATGAACCGCAGCGGGCAGGCGGTCTCGAGCGTCTGTCGCTATTTTCAGCTCGCGCCGGAGGCCCTGATTGTGGTACATGACGATCTGGACTTACCCCCGGGGCAGCTCCGGTTGAAATGGGGGGGCGGGCATGCGGGCCACAATGGCCTGCGCGATATCATCGCCGCCTTGGGGACCGCGGACTTTTGGCGTATCCGCATCGGGATAGGCCACCCCGGCGAGCGTGACCGGGTGATCGATTACGTCCTAAGTCGCCCCACCCGGGCGGACGAGGATGCCCTTCGGAAGGCCGTTGACGAAGGGGTTGCCGCCCTGCCAGAGCTGGCGCGCGGTGGCTTTCAGCAGGCGATGAACCGCCTGCACAGCGGGCGTTGAGGCTGAATCGCAAGTCGGTGTGTTTCTCAGGGTTTTTGTTGCTACCACTGTCGACGAGGAGGTTGTATGCGTAAGTCGAAGTTGATGCTGGTGGGAGCCAGCGCCGTTCTCTTCGCTCCGGGTGCCTGGGCGACGAATGGCTATCTGGCCCTGGGTTATGGTCCGGTCTCGGTAGGCCTGGCGGGCTCCTGTGTCGCCGTCACTGACAGCGCCATGTGTGCCGCCAACAATCCCGCCGTGATCTCCTCCATGGACAATCGCTGGGAGCTGGGACTCGATTTCTTCATGCCCTACCGGGGCTACAAGGCCAACAACGATGGGTGGACACCCTCACCCCCCTATCCCTCCATCCCGGCCGGCAAGGAGGACAGCAAGAACAACCTGTTCCTGATCCCGAGCTTCGCCTATACGCAAAAGATCGATGCGGTTAGCAACCTGGGGGTGATCGTCGGCGGCCAGGGCGGGATGAACACGGAGTACGACACCGCGGTGTTCCGCAACTTCAACAACCCCGGTGGACAGGCCAGCTCCCCCACGGGCATCGACATGGCCCAGCTCTTCGTTGGCCTGGATTACTCCCGGCGCATCGAGAAGGATCACACCCTCGCCATCATGCCGGTGTTTGCGGTGCAGTATCTGGAGGCCAAGGGCCTGCAGCCCTTCAGGCCTTGGTCCGCATCCCCCGACAACGTGACCAACAATGGCAAGGACTGGTCCTACGGCGCGGGCGTGCGCTTCGGCTGGCTCTGGGACGCCATGCCCGAGCTCAAGATCGGCGCCTCCTACCAGACCAAGCTGTGGATGACGCGCTTCAAGGACTACGAGGGGTTGCTGGCGGATAATGGGGACTTCGACGTGCCCCCGATCCTGGACCTGGGCTTCTCCTACCGCTTCCATCCCCAGTGGCGCTTCTCCTTCAACTACCAGCGTATCTGGTACGACAAGATCCCCGCCATCGGCAATGCCGCGGATCTCCGGTTCCCGATCCCGCCACAGCCCATTCTCGGTACCGACAATGGTCTCGGGTTCGGCTGGAACAACGTCAACGTCTACAAGTTCGGTCTCAGCTATGAGTACGATCCCGAATGGACCTTCCGCACCGGCTTCAGCCATGCGTCCTCCACCTTCGATAATGAGCAGGCCCTGTTCAACATCCTGGCCCCGGCCGTGGTCAGGAACCACTACACCCTGGGCGTGGGCAAGAAGTTCTCCAAGGACAGCGAGCTGAACCTGGCGTTCATGTACGCGCCGGAGAACAAGGTTCACGGTACCAACCCCAATACCGGGCCCCAGACCGGCTATGTCTACATGGATCAGTGGCAGATCGGCATCGGCTGGACCTCCAAGTTCTAACAGCCCTCGGTCTCGCCCCGGCCCCGGCCGGGGCGACGCCCCTAGCGCCCAGGGCCCTCTGGGGCGCGCATACCCAATCACAAAGGCAGGTCGTTCGTTCTCAGGGATGAAGCTCGGCCTCCCCCGGGGAGGCTTGGAGGGCTGGCATGTACATCGTCGACGATCCCACCCTGGCCCTGATCACTCGCTTCGTTGGGGACAAGAGAGCGCTGGAGATCTCCCAGGACGAGCTCATGGATCAGCAGGTTGCGGCCATCCGCAGCTATGTGGAGGGCTTCCCGGCGGAGGAGCGCACCCAGCGGGCGCGAGAATGGATCGAGGGCCACGCCAGGGAGTACCGGCAGGCCTGGCAGCGCAGCGTGCTCTCCGAGCAGCTCCGGGATTCCCGCTGCCCCGACTGCCCCCTCACCCGCGGCCATCCCGGTGGTCCCTGCCTGATCCACGACCGCTGGCTGGAGCTGCTAGACGACTATATCGCCGAGCGCATCTCCTCGGCCCAGTATGTCGAGGACACCTTAGAGCTTCTCCGTGCCCACAAGACCCACCTCAAGGTCGCAGCCAAACGGGCGCGTCGCGCCAGCCGCGAGGCCGGACACCGTTAGCGTTGCCTGTCCTGGCCCCTTGAAGCCCCCGCGCCCGGTCCCAGGCTCACCCTGACCCTCAGCCCCCCGAGGCTGGGCGAGCGGTCGAACCTGAGCACACCGCCGTAGAGGCGGGCGATCTCTTGGGCGATGGCCAGGCCCAACCCGTGTCCCGGGGCGGCCTCGTCGAGTCGCACGCCCCGCTCGGGCAGGTCTTGGAGATGGGCGGGGTCCACGCCCGGGCCGTCGTCCTCCACCTGGAGCTCCAACGGCGGGCCGGCGGTGAGGCTCACCAGGACCTCGGAGCGCGCCCATTTGGCGGCGTTCTCGACCAGGTTGCCGAGTAGCTCCAGCAGGTCCTCGCGCTCGAAGGCGAGCTGCTCGGGGGCCTCCACCCGCTGCCGGAACCTTAGCCCCCGCTCGGCGTAGAGCTTGTCCAGGGCACCGAGTAGGTCGGTCAGGTCGGTGTGGGGCGCGAAGCGCTGGCCCGGCGCCCGGCTGCCCGCCAGGCGTGCGCGGGTGAGCTCCCGCTCGATCAACTGGCGCATGCGGCCGAGCTGGGCATCCCGGGCCTGAGGGTCGGATTCCGCCGCGAGCAGCTGCAGGGGTCCCTTGAGGGCATGGGCCAGGTTGCCCAGGCTGTTGCGGGAGCGCTCCAGGTGGTCGCGCCAGGCGTCCAGTAGCTGGTTGATCTCCGTCACCAGGGGCTGCACCTCCGGGGGGACCGGTCCCTCGACGCGCCCCTCGGCACCCTCGGCGATGCGCTGGATCTCTCCCCTGACTCCGTCCAGGCGGCGGAAGGCCCGCCGCAGCAGTCCCCTCTGGATGGCGAGCAGCCCCACCACCACCGCCAGGCTCAGGGCGATGCCGATGCGATGCCAGTGGCCCAGGGCGGCGTAGAGGGGCGTCATGTCCTCCGCGATGGCCACCGTGAAGTCGCCGCCCTCCGCGCCGAAGCCCTCGGACCAGAGCAGCAGCCGTTGCCCTCGGGGGCCGTCGGCGAGGGTTTGGCGCTGCTCCCCCGGGGAAAGGGTGGTGACTTCCAGGCTGGTATCCCAGAGGGAGCGGGAGCGCTGCAGCGTCCCATCCAGGCGCCGGACCTGGAAGTAATGGCCCGAGAAGGGCTGGCGATAGATAGGCGGCAGGGGGGCGCGCTCCGCATCGCCAGCGGGCGAGGTCAGGGCGGCAGCCAGCGCCCGGGCGTCGTGGGCGAGCCGGGTGGCGACGAACTGCTCGGCGATGCGCCCCAGCGCCCAGCCGCCGCCGAGGAGGAGGACGGCCAGGACCAGGATCAGCACCGCGCTCAGGCTCAACCTGAGCTCGGCCTCCAGGGACCTCATGGTCCCGGTGCTCGCAGCAGGTAGCCCAGCCCGCGGCGGGTTTCGATCCAGTCCGCCCCCAGCTTGTCACGCAGACGGCGAACGTAGACCTCGATGACGTTGCTGTCGCGCTCCGCGTCCCAGTCGTAGAGATGCTCGGCGAGCTGGGCCTTGGACAGGACCCGTCCCGGGTTGAGCAGGAAGGTGCGCAGCAGCCGCAGCTCGGTGGCGGTGAGGGCGACCCGCCGGCCATCGGGAAGCACCGCCTGACCAGCGGCGGCGTCCAGGGTCATCCCGAAGGCACCGATCCCCGGGCCGGCTTGGCCGTGACTGCGCCGCAGCAATGCCTCCAGGCGAGCGAGCAGCTCTTCGACGCTGAAGGGCTTTGCCAGGTAGTCATCCGCGCCGGCCTTGAGGCCAGCCACCTTTTCCGCCCAGCTGTGGCGGGCGGAGAGAATCAGCACCGGCACCCGGTTGCCGCGCCTGCGCCAGTCACCCAGCACCTCCAGGCCACTGCGGCGCGGCAGGCCCAGGTCGAGGATCACGACGTCGAGGTCGGTACCCTCCCCCCAGGCGAGGGCGCTCTGTCCATCCGCGACCCAGTCCACCGCGTAGCCCGCCTTCTGCAGGTCCCGGCGCAGTCCCTCGGCGAGCCGGACATCGTCCTCGACCAGCAAGAGGCGCACGGCTCAGTGCCCCCGGTCCTTCAGCGGGACGCCGGTGCGGGCGTCGATCTCGGTCTTGCGGATGCGCCCGCGGCGGTCCAGGTACTTGATCTCGTAAACCGGCAGTCCCTCTTCCTCCTCCAGCTCGATCTCGATGATCTGCACGCCGCGCTCCGGATCGAAGCGCTCCAGGATGGTCTCCAGGGGCAGCACTTGGCCCGCCTGCCGCCAGCGCAGCACCCGGTCCTGTTCATCCTCATCGGCCCCCGCCGGCAAGGTCGCCAGCGCGAACAGGAGTGCGGCGAGGGCCTGGCGGGTCATGGCGCCTCAATGGTCCCAGCGGCCCACACCGGGGATGCGCACCCGGTCATCATCGAAATCACCCCTTGCCGCATCCCGGTGGCAGACCTCGCAGCGGCTGTAGCTACCGACCTCTGGGTTGCTGACCACCAGCTTCCGGGGGATCTCCTCATGGTGGCGCCTGAAATAGAGGGTGTCGGTGATGCGCAGGGGCGGTTGCTGGCCACCGAGGGAACGGGCGATGCGGCCGCTGCGGCCCCAGCCCCGGGCGTCGGCGGCATTCGCCTGGAGGAAGTGGCCCACCCGTTGCGCGGTGGCCCCCTCCAGGGAGGCGTCGTCGCCGAAATGGTCCGCGAGGCCCTCCATGATCCGCCCCCAGGAGGCTGCCGGCAACAACCCCGGAGGGTAGGCTAGGTGGCAGCCCCCGCATTCGGCCTGGTAGAGGGGATCCTGGGCTCGCATCCCGCTATCGACGAACCAGCCGCTGTGCTCGCGACCCTCCCGTTCATGCCGATCACCGCCCATGGCCCAGCCGACGACCCCGCTCAGGGCCGTCGCACCGAGCAGGGAAAAGACGAGGATTCGGTTCATCGCAATCTCCTCTCAAAGGCCGCGCAGGTAGGTGAGGAAGTCGTCCTTCTCCCGGGCCGTGCACTCCCGGCCCCAGGTCCAGGTGCAGTTGCGCTTGAACCACTTCTCGACCTTTTCCGGGTCGGTGAAGCGGCCCGGCTGGGACGAAAGGGCGAGGGGCTCGATGGGCTTGCCGGTGGTGGCGTGACGCCCGGGCCGGCGCGGGTCCTCCCCGTGACAGGTGACGCAGCTGCGGGGGCTGCCGTCGGGCCCCGGCGCTTGGCGGACCCAGTCCGCGGCGCCGCGGCCGGCGGGGGATCCACCGGCCCCCGCGAAGGGCACGGCGGCGAGCAGAATGCTAGTGAGGGCCAAGAGGCCCCTGGTGAGACTAGGCCTGTTCATGCTGGGGACTCCGCTTGGTGCCGGTGATCATGGCGCGCACCAGGTTCTCCCCATGGAGCAGGCTGGAGACCAGCACCCCGGCTACGTGGACCCCGACCAGGAAGAGGGTTAGGTTGGCGCACACCTCGTGCAGCTCCTTGAAGCCGTGGCTGGCGAACAGGGGATAGGCGGAGAGAAACGCCATGGGCCCGGCCAGCTCCTTGGCCCCGTAGAAGGCCAGACCGCTCAGGCTGGTGAGCCCGAGCATCAGGAGCAGCACCACCACCATGGCACCGCCGGCCGGGTTGTGCCCCAGGTAGTGCTGGGGTCGCCCGCCGAGGAGCGAGCGGAGGTAGTCGCGGATGCTGCCCGGTGGCCGAACGAAATCGCTGAAGCGGGCGTGGCGGGTCCCGACGAAGCCCCAGAGGACGCGGAACCCCACCAGACCCCCGATCAGGTAACCGGCGAGGACGTGCAGGTCGAGGATCTCCTCGCCGCTGAGGTAGGCGATGAAGAAGGCAGGCACCAGGGTCCAGTGGAAGGTCCGGACCACCGGGTCCCAGACGTGGACGGATTGGGGAAGCGACATGGTTGGCATCTCCTTGGTTGGGTCTGTAGGCTCAAAGCCTAAGGGGGCAACCTGAAAGCAGGCTGAAAGGTTGCCCAGCGGGATTGGGGGATTCGTTCTAGGGAGGGGACAATGCGGCGAAGCCGCCCGAGCGGGCGGCTTCGATCCGGTTGCGGTCCGGGTTCCGCGGGCCGCTGCGCGCCGGCACACCCAGCACGCAGCCGCTGGGTCTCAATCGTGGTCGTGCTTCTTGCGCTTGCGTTCCTTGTCCGCCCCCTTGTCGTGCCGGTCGAGGCCCGGCGCCCGGCCCCACCGGGAGGCCTGGTCC
>CAZFHV010000087.1:0-13788 GCA_964519095.1 uncultured Chromatiaceae bacterium
CTCTACGGCTACGCGGGGGGCGTCGCACTCGCTTCCGCTTCCTGTGCTCCTTCAACGATGTGATCGAAGCGCAGAAGGTTCATGAGCGGGGTTTCCAAAGCCTAACGCTGCCTTCGAGCCGCGCCGCCAAGAGACATCAGGGAACGGCGTGACGTGACCGCCGTCGGCTCGAAAGGCTCGTTATGCCGGTTTTTCAATGTCTTGCTTCGCTAAGATTGAGGCCCACAACACCGGCAACGATCAAGAGAATGCTGACGAGCTTGAGCGCCGAAGCAGCCTCTCGAAAATACAGAATACCGATTGCTGCAATCAGAGCAGTACCCAAACCAGACCAAACGGCGTATGCAACACTAACTTCGATCTTCTTCAGGGCGAAGGTAAGTGCCGCAAACGACGCGGCATAGAAGACAAACAGCAAGACCGAGGGAACGACTTTGGTAAAACCCTCGGACAGCTTCATTGAGGTGGTGCCCGCAACCTCCAGCACGATGGCTCCGGCAAGAAAGAACCAGTGTTGCATTAACGCCCCCTCGTTGGTTGAGCGGCATAATCGGGATGGGGGAAGCCTCGCGGCGCCCCGCCACGCACTACCCTGCGTACGGCTGACGTACAAGGCGATTCGATGCCTGGAATACCTACCTCGCCACCAGGGCGGATAGCCCCAATCCGCTGAAGTGCCGCACCAGCAGCGCCAACGCGAGCACCGGGGTCCGGGAAAGACGCCTGGGGCCGTGGGCCGAGTGGCCGGTGTTCCATGCCTCTCCCATGCTCAGGCCGTGCCGGCGTAGCTCCCGGTAACGAGCCCGTCCCCGTTGCTTCCGTCGACGGCAGCTCACTTGCGTCGTCATCAGAAAAGGGGCTTAGCTATCCGCGCGGCTGCACTTGAGTTAGCGCCAATCGGATCTCATTGCGGTCGATCCTCTTTTCCGGCACCCTGCCCTTGAGGCCGGAGCATCGGGATCAGTGTAGAAATCATCCAACCTTTCCGTTGGGTTGGGGCGCGCAGGCAAGCCCTCGTGGGCTGCGGGCCTGTGGCTCAGGCCCTGCCCCCCAATTCCAGCCGAGCCCGAAGCAGCATGCCCCTCGTCCAGCGGGCGGGCGGTGTAAGATTCGGCGGGGCGATCGGGTCGCGCCCCTAGCCGGGGGAGGGACGGGGCATAAAGCCCAGCAGCGGGTGGGAACGCTGGTGCGCCCGCTTGACGGTGGTTTCCAGCGTCGACAGAAAAGAGGAGTATCTACGATGAAACAAGTTGCCAACAGCTTCGTTGCCGCTCTGGCTTTCGCGTTCTCGGCAAGCAGCCACGCCGGGGTTTTCATGGATGCTGCCTGGGCCTCGGAGCTGTGCAAGGCATGGAACGCCAATGCCGCCTTGACCCAGGGCCTTGGGGGTGATGCCTGGGCCAAGAACGATGCAGGCCGCGGCTACAAGGCCATCCAACTTTACCGCTCCAAGTGCGGCGAAAAGAGCAAGGTGGAACTGGAGATCGCCAACAAGGACGGAAAGGCCCTGTGCAGCTATGGAGGGGCGGTCAAGCACGCCAAAGTCGATTATGCCGTCGACTACCTGATGTACGCCGATGACGAGGCTTGGACCTGTATGGGCGAGGGCAAATTCGGCTGTGGGGCGATGGGGGCCATGGCCAGCGGCAAACTCAAATTCCAAGGCCCAAAGATGGAGGCCATGGGGGTAATGGGCCCCTTCGACAAATTCCTGGTCATGACCGGTGCAGTCCCTGGCGACAAGGGTACCTGTCCGTAGCAGCCTGTACGCCGTTGCATCGGAGAGCCACCATTTTCCGAGAGTTCTGAAATGGCGCATCTGGCCAAGGGCAATCGACACCAGCGTGCGGCAGCACACCCCACGCTAGCCCCTCCCGGAGGAACGCACGCTCCCGATGAGGCTCGGCTGAGGGATGGCAAAGAGATGGTCGCGAGCGGTTTGGGTCAGATGCGCCGCGGCAGCAGCACCCTATAGTCGAAATCGAGCACCACAGCCGGATGGTATCGACTGTCTGCGTCCTGGTAGGGGAAGTCCCCGCAGGGGTGATCCTTCGCGGCGAGGGTTCTGAGCCGTAGCGTGCCCAGGGCTTCATCGTCCGGTAAGGGCAACTTGTCGAGGACCTCGGTCCAGGCGTAGATGGTGTCGCCGGCGAAGCTCGGTGCCACGTGGCGTCCAGCGTTGATGGCGGCGATGCGGAAGGCGTTGGCGAGTCCGTTGAACGAAAGGCACCGCGCCAGGCTGATGATGTGTCCGCCGTAGATGATGCGGCGCCCGAAGCGCCCGTCCTTCTCCAGGTGCTGGTTGAAGTGCACCCGGGCCGTGTTCTGATAGAGGCGGGTGGCCAGCATGTGGTCGGCCTCCTCCAGGGTCATCCCGTCCAGATGGTCGATCCGCTCGCCGACCTGGTAGTCATCCCAGAGGTACGGACCGCCCGCCAGCGCCGCGTCGTAGCGGGACAAGTGCAAGCCCGGCGGTACGAGCAGCTCGGCGATGTCCACCGCCTCCGCCAGCTCCGGGACCACCGGCTCCGGCGCGGCGGCATCTGGGTCGCGCTTGCGTACCATGACCCAGCGGCAGTAGTCGACCACCATCTCGCCGCGTTGATTGCGACCGACCGACCGCACGTAGACCACACCGGTTCGTCCGTCCCGATTCTCCTTGACACCGAGCACGCGGGTGCGGGCGGAGAGGGTGTCACCTGGGTAGACGAGTGCGCCGAAACGGCCCGAGGCATAGCCCAGGTTGGCGATGGCGTTCAGCGACAGGTCGGGGACGGTCTTGCCGAGCACGATATGGAACGCCAGCAGGTCGTCCACCGGGGCGCCGGGCAGGCCGATGGCCTGAGCGAATGCCACGGACGAGTTGACCGCGAAGCGGGAGCCATAGAGGGCGATATAGAGGGAGACGTCGCCCTCGGTGAGGGTCCGGGGTGTCGCGTGCTGGATCTCCTGGCCAACGCGGAAGTCTTCGAAGAAGTTGCCGGCCAAGGTCTTGGGGCTCGTTGTCACCTTTGCGGCTCCCTCTTGGAATCTCCCACCTCGCCCTCTCTAGAGCTCGTAGGCACGGGCGAGGTCCGGATCCCGCTGTGCCACCAGGCGCGCCAGGTCCAGGATCACCTTGGCCTGTTTCCAGGTGGCGTCGTCTTGCATCTTGCCGTCGATCATCACCGCGCCGGTGCCGTCCGGCATGGCCTCCAGGATTCGCTTGGCGAACAGCACCTCCTTGACATCGGGGCTGAATACACGCTTGGCGATGGCGATCTGGCCGGGGTGCAGGGTCCAGGTACCCACGCACCCCATCAGGAAGGCATTACGGAATTGGGCCTCGCATCCGGCGTCGTCCTGAAAATCGCCGAACGGACCGTAAAACGGGCGGATGCCGCTCGCCGCACAGGCATCGACGATGCACGCGAGCGTGTAATGCCAGAGATCCTGCTGGACGAATCGCCGTTCGGTCTCGCCCTCGACCGGGTCTGAGAGCACGCCGTAGAAGGGGTGGCCGCCACCGACCCTGGTGGTCTTCATCCCGCGGGATGCCGCGAGGTCGGCGGGGCCCAGGCTCATGCCGTGCATGCGCGGGCTGGCGCGAGCGATCTCCTTCACGTTGTTGACACCCTGGGCGGTTTCCACCAGGGCATGGATCAGGATCGGCTTGGTGACGCGGTGGCGCGCCTCGAGTTGCGCCAGCAGCTGATCGACGAAGTGAATGTCCCACACCCCTTCGATCTTTGGCACGATGACGACGTCGAGCTTGTTGCCGATGGCGCCGACGACCTCGGTCAGATCGTCGAGAAACCAGGGGGAGTTGAGCGCATTGACCCGGGTCCAGAGCGCGGTGGCGCCAAAATCCGTCGCCTTCGCGACCTCGACGAAGCCGGCCCGCGCGGCCTCCTTTGCGTCGATGGGTATCGCGTCTTCCAGATTGCCGCAGAGCACGTCCACCTGCTTCGCCGTCTCGGGAACCTTGGCGCGGATCTTCTCGATGTGGGGCGGGAAGAAATGGATCATGCGCTCGGGGCGTACCGGCAGCTCCCGCAGGGGCGAGGGTGCGCCAATGGCCAAGGGCCTGTAGAAATGCATCGGCAGCTTCATAAGCTTTCTCCGCGTGAGCGCGAGGGGGTCTCTCGCGACGGATGACCTCGGCGGCCGCCCGATCGGAGGCCGGCTCGGGTGGGTGTCATATGACGCGGTGGGTCCGCAACTCCGCCAGCTCGCCGTCGGAGAGACCGAGCAGCTCCTTGAGCACCTCGTTGGTGTGCTGGCCCAGCCGGGGGCCGAGGTGAGCGATCCGCCCCGGTGTCTTGGATAGCCGCGGTATCACGTTAGGGACGATGTAGGTGTCGCCGCGATCGGCATCATCGACGGCCACCATGTTGCGCCGGGCGTGGAACTGCCGATCGCCGAAGATATCCGCGATGCTATTCAAGGGTCCTGTTGGCGCACCCGTTTCGTTGCACTTGGCGAGCACCTCATCGCGGGGTAGCGATCCGCACCAGTCACGCACGATCTCGTTGACATCCTGGCGGTTTGCCAGACGGGTCTTCTGCTCCCCGTAGAGGCTGTGGGAAGCGAGCTCCGGGCGGCCCATGGCCTCGGCGAGGCGCGCGAACAGCTTGTCGGTGGTGCAGGCGATGGCCACCCATTTGCCGTCCTTAGTGGGAAAGTGCCCATAAGGGCAGCCACTCTCCATATGCGGTCCGTGCCGCTCCTCGACCCTCCCATACATGGCGTAGGCCGGTGCCAGCTCGTCCGTGCAGCGGAAAACCGATTCGTACAGCGCCGCGTCGATGTACTGGCCGCGCCCCGTCTTCTCCTTGTGCCGGAGTGCCAGCAGGACGCCCACGCAGCCGTAAAGCCCGGTGAAATAATCTCCCAGCGTGGTGGAGCCCGCCGTGACCGGCGTACCCTTCGGCATGCCGGCCAGATAGGTCAGGCCACCCACCGCGTGGGCCACCCGGGCGAAACCGGGCCGATCTTTGTAGGGTCCGCTCTGTCCGTAGCCTGAAACGCGGAGCATGATGAGCCCGGGGTTGATCTCGTGCAGCACCTTCCAGCCGAGCCCCCATTTCTCCAGCGTGCCCGGACGGAAATTCTCGACGACGATATCGGTCTTGGCGGCCAGCTCTTTGAACAGCCGCACACCCTCGGGGCGGCGCAGGTCGAGGGTCACCGATTTCTTGTTCCGGCCTTCGCTGATCCAGACCAGCGAGTCGCCGCTACCGGATGGGGTACCGAAATTCCGGCAGGTGTCGCCACCCAGCGGATGCTCCACCTTGAGCACCTCTGCGCCAAACTCACCAAGGATGGTGGCGCAGTAAGGTCCTGCGATCACGGTGGCAACGTCGATCACCCGGATGCCCGCGAGCGGGAGTTTATTCCTGGAGGCGTCAGTTGTGCTGTTCATGACATGGCGTCTGAATCGATGGGTTCAGATGATGCGCTGCTGGCGCAGTCCCGCAATCTCGGCTTGACTCAGCTCAAGCAGCTCCCGCATGACCTCATAGGTGGCGTTGCCGAGTCGCGGCCCGAGATTGGCGATCCGTCCCGGCGTCTCGGAGAGCGTGGGCACGACGCCGGGCACCACGACCTTGCCGATACCCTCTTCCTCCAGCTCGGAGAGGTTGGCGCGCGCCTTGAAGTGCTCGTCGGCAAAGATGTCCGCAATGCTGTTGAGCTTGCCCACCGGCACCTGCTTGGCGATGCAGCGTTCCAGCAGATCCGCGCAGTCGAGGGTCGCGGCCCATTCGGTGACGATGGCGATCACCTCGTTGCTCGCCGCCAGCCGCTTGCGCTGCTCGCCGTATAGCGAGCTCGATGCCAGCTCCGGTCGTTCCATGGCCTCGGCAAAGCGCTCGAACATCTTGTCGTTGGTGCAGGCGATGGCAACCCAGTGACCGTCCTTGGTCCGGAAATGGCCGTGCGGCACGGCCACGAAGCTGCCCGCACCCTCCCGTTCGCGTACCCTGCCGAGGAGTCCGTAGACCGTGGCGATCTCGTCGAGCTGGCGGAAGACCGCTTCATAGATGCCGATGTCGACGACCTGACCGCAGCCGGTCTCCTCCTTGTGCCGCAGGGCGATCATCACCCCGATGACCCCGTAGAGGCTGGAGATGTAATCGCCGAGGGGGGCAATGCCCGGAACGACCGGGGTCTCGCCGGGAAAGCCAGCGAGATAGGAGAGTCCGCCGAAGCCATGGGAGATATGGGCAAAGGCGGTGCGGCGTCGGTAGGGACCGGTTTGGCCGTAGCCCGAGACCCGTAGCATCACCAGGCCTGGGTTGGCCTTGCTCAGCAGGTCCCAGCCCAGCCCCCAACTCTCCATGGTGCCGGGGCGGAAGTTCTCCACCAGCACGTCGGACTTGGCCACCAGCTTCGTGAAGAGCTCGACCCCCTTGGGCCGGCGCAGGTCGATGGTGACGGATTTCTTGTTCCGTCCCTCGCTCAGCCAAGCCAGCGAGGCATCGTCCCGTTTGGTCTGGGTCCCGAAACGCCGCATGGGGTCGCCGCCGATCGGATACTCGACCTTGAGCACCTCGGCGCCGAACTCGCCCAGGATCGAGGCGGCGTAGGGACCCGCCAGGAAGGTGCCGACGTCGATCACGCGAATGCCGGCGAGGGGCAGGGGCCGGTTGTCGGCCGCCTGGGAGGAATCGGACCCCGTCGAGGGGGTTGCCGCCCCGGCCGAGGTGGCGCTGGGCATCTGGTCCGGGGAGTCTTTCTTGATTGTTTGCACTGGGTTTGTCCCCCTTGTCGCCATCATGAGCCGTCAGAAATCTGGCCGCAGACAACGGGCCCCTTTGCCGTCCACCGGTTCGACACCCCCGTCGTATCCTGTGTCGTATCGTGCAAAGATAGCTCAAGACGACGCTGCGGGGAGGAAAGAATTGAACGCCATCTTGAGAGGTTTGCGCATCGTCGAGGGCGCTGCGTTCGTCGCTGCGCCCTTGTGCGGCATGACGCTCGCCCAACAAGGTGCGGACGTGATCCGCTTCGATCCCCTGGAGGGGGGACTCGACGCAAGGCGCTGGCCGGTGACGGAGCGGGGCAAGAGTCTCTACTGGGCGGGGCTCAACAAGGGCAAGAGATCGCTCGCGGTCAACACCCGCAGCCCCGAGGGGCAGGAGTTGATCGAGGCGCTGATTACCGCCCCCGGAGAAGGCAACGGCATCTTCCTCACCAACTTTCCCGCTTCGGGTTGGCTTGGCTACGACCAGCTGCGCAAGCGCCGGGAAGATCTGATCATGATGAACGTCACGGGGAATCCCGACGGCAGCTCGGCGGTCGACTACACGGTCAACTGCGCCGTCGGTTTTCCCTTCGTGACCGGTCCGGCCCATGGCAGCGCGGCGTTGAACCCGATCAACCACGTCCTCCCCGCCTGGGATGCGATCACGGGGATCACCGCAGCGATGGGGATCCTCGCGGCCGAAAGGCACCGCCGTCTCACCGGCGCCGGACAGCTCATCAAGCTCCCCCTGGCGGACGTGGCCTTCGCCATGGCGGGCAACCTCGGCTACATCGCGGAGGCCCAGGTCAATCGCTCCGAACGGCGGAGCAGCGGCAATTACCTCTACGGTGCCTACGGCTGCGAGTTCGAAACGGCGGACCAGCGCCTCGTCTACCTGGTCGCCATCACCCGGCGCCAATGGGACGAGCTGTGCAAGGCGACCGGCCTCGGCGAGAAGCTCGCCCTGCTCGGGCCGCTGCTCGGTCTCGACCTCGCCAAGGAGGGCGATCGGTTCAAGGCGCGGGAGGCGATCTCGGCGGTGCTCGCCCCCTGGTTCCGTCAGCGCACCCTCGACGACATCGGCCGGCTGTTTGCAGGCACCGGTGTGTGCTGGGGCCCGTACCAGAGCTTTCGGCAGATGGTCGTCGAGGATCCGCGGTGCTCGACGGCCAACCCGCTGTTCGCGATGGTCGACCAACCTGGCATCGGATCTTACCTGATGCCTGGCTCCCCGCTGGAATTCGGTGCGGCGGCGCGGGAGACGCCAATGCGCGCCCCCCTCCTCGGGGAGCACACCGACGAGATCCTCGCGGATCAGCTCGGGCTCTCGGACGGCCAGATCGGCAAGCTGCGGGACACCCGGGTCGTTGGTGGCCCCATCGGCATCGACCAGGAGGACCGGGGATGAGCGCGAACTTTTCCGACTGGATCGGCAACACCGAGGAGATCGAGGACAGGATTACCCTCGCCCCCGTGCTGGCTGCCGCGGCGGTGCTCGACGATACGACAACGCCGTTCGCGGACGGGGCTGCTCTGCCGCCCCTTTGGCACTGGTTCTTCTTCCTGCAGAAGGTGCCCCAGAGCCGGCTCGGGCCTGACGGTCATCCCGAGCGGGGTGGCTTCATGCCACCCATCGAACTGCCCCGGCGCATGTTCGCGGGCGCCCGCGTGCGTTTTGCGCATCCCCTACGCATCGGCAAATCCGCGGTACGCCAGTCCGAAATCCGCGAAGTGTCGACCAAGGAGGGACGGAGCGGCCGGCTCGCGTTCGTCACTGTGGCCCACACGCTGCGGCAGGACGGCGAGGTCTGCATCGAGGAGCAACAGGACATCGTCTATCGCGAACAGGGCGCACCGGTGCCGGCGCCGGTGCCCGTGGCGCTGCCGCCGGTCCCCCCCGGATCCTGGACGAGGATGGTGACTCCCGATCCGACCTTGCTCTTCCGCTTCTCCTCGCTCACGTTCAACGCCCACCGGATCCATTACGATCGCCCCTACGCCACGACGATCGAGGGGTATCCTGGACTGGTCGTGCACGGTCCCCTGACCGCCCTGATGTTGCTCGAGCTGGTGCGCCGGGAGACGCCTCGGCGCGTTGCGGCATTCGCATTCCGCGTCCAGGGGCCCCTGTTCGACACCGCACCGTTTCGCCTGGTGGCCACGCCGGTGGATGGTGGCGCGGCGTTGGAGGCCCAGGGACCCGACGGCAAGACGGCGATAAGCGCAAGCGCCGAATGGGTTTGAGACCCCATTGGAGTCTCGGGCCCGTGCCACATCTCGGAACGACGGCTTAAGCACGCCGAACCGTTCGCCTTCTCGAAGGAATGGGGCATTGCCTTGAACCCACTCAAACGCCTCGCCTCTCAGACCGCGATCTACGGCGGCAGTAGCGTCGTCGGGCGCTTCCTCAACTACCTGCTGGTCCCGCTCTACACCTACAGCTTCGCCCCACCGGAGTACGGGGTGGTGATCGAGCTGTACGCCTATATGGGGTTCCTGGCGGTACTGCTGGCGTTCGGGCTGGAGACGGGGTACTTCCGCTTTCGTGAAGGGGGGGAATGGCCGGCGGAGACCGTGTACGCCACGGCGCTGCGCTTCCTCATCGGCGTGAATGGGGCGTTCTTTCTGTTGGCCTTGCTGGTGCGTCAGCCCATTGCGGAGGTCCTTCGCTACCCGAACCATACGGAGTATGTCGTCTGGGTCGCCGCCATCTTGGCGATGGACTCGGTGGGGGCGGTCGCCTTCGCCCGTCTCCGTGCCGAGAATCAGGCGCTGCGCTTCGCCTTCATCAAGGTGAGCGAGATCGGGGTCAACATCGGGCTCAACCTGTTCTTCATCCTCGCCTGCCGTCAGGCCTTCGAGGCGGACCCGGGGTCGTTCCTCGGCCGGCTGTGGGACCCGGCCATCGGCGTCGGTTATGTGTTCATCGCCAACCTGGTGGCCAGCGCGGGCAAGTTGGTCCTGCTGCTACCCCAGTTGGGGGGGGTGCGTGGACCGTTCGACGGGGCGCTGTTCGGTCGGCTCCTCCGCTACTCCCTGCCCATGGTGGTCATAGGTTTCGCGGGCATCGTCAACGACATGCTCGATCGTGCGGCGCTCAAGTACCTGCTGCCCTTCGACCCCCAGACCAACCTGGCCCAGCTCGGGATCTACGGGGCCTGCTACAAGCTGGCGGTGCTGATGACGCTCTTCGTCCAGGCGTTCCGCTACGCGGGGGAGCCCTTCTTCTTCGCCTACGCCAAGGCGGCCAACGCCCGGGAGACCTATGCCCGGGTACTCACCTACTTCGTGATCTGCTGCGTGCTCATCTTCCTGGTAATCACCCTCTACATCGAGGTGTTCCAGTACCTGGTGGGGGCGGCCTACCGGGAAGGGTTGTCGGTCGTCCCGATGCTCCTGCTCGCCAACCTGCTGCTCGGCGTCTACGTGAACCTCTCCATCTGGTACAAGCTCACGGACCGCACCCTGACCGGGGCCTGGGTGGCGCTGGCGGGGTCCGCTATCACGGTGGTGCTGCTGCTGTGGTGGGTGCCCGTCTACGGGTACATGGGGGCGGCCTGGGCCCATCTGATCTGCTACAGCAGCATGGTGCTGATCTCCTACGGGCTGGGGCGCCGTTACTATCCGGTTCCCTATCAGGTGGGGCGGGTGCTCGGTTACCTGGGCCTGGGGGTGGCCCTCTACGGGGCGGACCGGTTGGTGGGCGACCAGCTCGGCCTCGGACCCCTGTTGAGCGGCAGCCTCTGCCTGCTGCTGTTCCTGGTGGTCGCGTTCCTGCTCGACGGACGGCGCCTGCTGCGCCGACGCCCCGGCTGAGGGCCAGGGCCCCAGTGTCCCACGTCGGCCCAACATCAGGCTCTGGTTGGTTTTCCGCCCGGAGCGAGTAAACTGGCGCCTCGGGCGGGATCGAGCGCGTCGGCGGTTGCTTCGGTGCTGCGCGCACGCGCCCCCCTGCCAGGCCCCAGAGCCGATCCATTGTCAACCCTGAGGGAGGGTGCGAAAGCTCATGTCCGATTCCGTGAAATACCTGCTCGGGGAGCAGGATCTGCCCAAGTTCTGGTACAACATCAACGCGGATCTGCCGGTACCTCTGCCGCCAGTGCTGCATCCGGGGACGCTGCAGCCCATCGGTCCCGCCGACCTCGCCCCCATCTTCCCCATGGCGGTGATCATGCAGGAGGTCAGCACCGAACGGGAGATCGAGATCCCCGAGCCGGTGCGCGCCGTCTACCGCCAGTGGCGGCCCTCCCCCCTCTACCGGGCCCGTCGCCTGGAGCAGGCCCTGGGCACCCCGGCCCGCATCTATTACAAGTACGAGGGCGTGAGCCCGGCCGGCAGCCACAAGCCCAACACCGCCATCCCCCAGGCCTTCTATAACAAGGAAGAGGGGGTCAAGCGGATCAGCACCGAGACCGGTGCCGGCCAGTGGGGCTCGTCGCTGGCCTTGGCCGGTGCCTTTTTCGGGCTGGAGATCGACGTGTTCATGGTCAAGGTGAGCTTTCACCAAAAACCCTACCGGCGGGCCTTCATGGAGACCTTCGGTGCCCGCTGCATCCCCAGCCCCAGCGACACGACCGAGGCGGGTCGGGCGATCCTCGCGGCGCACCCCGACAGCACCGGCAGCCTGGGCATCGCCATCAGCGAGGCGGTAGAGGTGGCGGCCAAGCGTGACGACACCAAGTACGCCCTGGGCAGCGTGCTCAACCACGTGCTGCTCCACCAGACGGTGATCGGGCTCGAGGCCCAGAAGCAGATGGAGATGGCCGGCGACTACCCGGACATGGTGATCGGCTGCACCGGCGGTGGGAGCAACTTCGCCGGCATCGCCTTCCCCTTCCTGGGCGAGCGGCTGCGGGATGGCCGTAACGTCGAGTGCATCGCCGTGGAGCCCGCCGCCTGCCCCACCCTCACCAAGGGCCGGTTCGCCTACGACTTCGGTGACACCGCCCACCTGACCCCGCTGGTGAAGATGTTCACCCTGGGGTCGAGCTTCGTGCCGCCGGGCTTCCACGCGGGTGGGCTTCGCTACCACGGCATGGCGCCCCAGGTCAGCCACCTGAGCGACCTGGGCTACATCAGCCCCCGCGCCTACAACCAGATCGAGTGCTTTGCCGCGGGGGTGGAGTTCGCCCGCGCCGAGGGGATCGTCCCGGCTCCAGAGGCCACCCACGCGGTCAAGGCCGCCATCGACGAGGCCCTCAAGTGCAAGGAAGCCGGCGTGAGCAAGGCGATCCTCTTCAACCTCAGTGGTCACGGCCACTTCGACATGCAGGCCTACAGCGACTACATGGCCGGAAAGCTGTTGGACCTGACCTATGAGGAGTCCGAGGTGGCCATGGCCTTGGCCGGTCTGCCTTCGGTAGGGGCCTAGCACCCGACCCCAAAAGGGGCGCCTCGGCGCCCGTGCTCCTTCACCGACTCCCTCAGCCAGCCTTGGCCCGACGCAGGACCTCTGCGTCCGAGAGCTCATGGCCGATCCAGATCACCACCTTGCGGGCGGCGGCACCGCCGGCGGCCAGCTCGCGGAGCACCCGCTCCTCCACCTCCGAGAGGCCGTCCTCCACCATCTCCAGGGGATGGATCACCACGGCCGGTGGGGACGGATACCAGCGCCCCTTCTGCACTCGGTCCACCGCCTGTTGCAGGCTCTCCTCCGCGCTGGTGAGGTTCCCCACCAGCAGCCGCCGTGTGGAGAAGGGGACCCGCGGGGATACCGCCACTTCCCGCTTGGTTTCCAGGTGGCGTACCCGGAGCTGGTTGCGCGATACCCGCACGTAGAGGGTGCTGACGAACAGGGCCCGGAACTTCACGGGGTCAGCGGGCGCCCCGATCGAGGGTCAGGTTATGGCAGAAGGTCTCGCGGATGCGCAGGCTGGCCACCAGGGCCAGGACCGCGAAGCCGGAGGAGAGCCACAGGCCCTGTTGGTAGTCGAGGCGGCCATAACGGCGCACCCCTTCCACCAGGGTGCCGTCCCAGGTGAGGTCCATCACCCAACCGAAGGCCGGCTGCATCAGGGCCGCCCCCAGAAACAGCCCGGTGTTCACCAGGGCGATGGCCATGCCGGAGACAGCCGGCGGAAGGACCTCCTTGGCCGCAGCATAGGTCACCACGAACCCCCCTGCCGCCACCCCCAGCAGGCTGTAGAGGAGGAGTCCGCTCCAGCCCGGTCCCCAGGGCAGCAGGATCAGGCCGAGCCAGATCAGGCAGGAGGCCAGGGCGGCCCCGATGATCACCGGGCGGCGCCGGCCCATGCGATCCGACAGCCAGCCCGAGGCGAACGCGGAGACCGCAAAGCCCACCAGGGCGAGGGTGGTGTAGAGGGAGGCCTCGCCCCGCGCCAGGCCATGGAGGTCGCGCATCAGGGGCACCCCCCAGAGGCCGGCGAAGGCAAAGAGGTTGCCGGTGATCCCGAAGTTGACCCAGAACCCCGGCCAGGCCGCTCGGTGGGTCAGCACCGCCTTGAGGTCCTGCAGCCAATGTTGCTCCCGCGGCGGATGGGGCGGCAGGCCCTCCTGGGCGCGGACGGAGGGGAAACCCGCCTCCTCTGGGCTGTTGCGGACCAGGATCAGGGTCAGCAGGCCCACCAGGAGGGAGATCAGCCCCGCCCCCACGAACACCTCGCGCCAGGAGAAGACCGCAAGGGTGGCCGCCAGTGGGGCGGCGGCAAAGATGGCCCCCAGGTTGCCCAGCAGAAGCGTCAGGCCACTGACGAAGCCGTAGCGACGCTCGCTGAACCAGAGGGTGTTGCTCTTCATCAGGCCCACGAACACCACCGAGACCCCGAGCCCCACCAAGAGGCGTCCCACCGCCGCGGTGGCGAAGTTGGGGGCCAGGCCGAACAGGATCGATCCAGCACCGCCCACCCAGGCACCGATGGTGACGCTGTAGCGGGGTCCCAGGGTATCCGCCAGCACCCCTGCAGGCATCTGCATGGCGGTGTAGACGTAGTAGTACATGGCGGCCAGCGAGCCGAGGGCCGCCCCGGTGGTGCCGAAGGCCGCCATCAGTGTAGGACGACAGATGGTATGGCCACCGGGAAGAAACGGGAAGAAACGGGAAG
>CAZFHV010000088.1:0-13498 GCA_964519095.1 uncultured Chromatiaceae bacterium
AGGACCAGCAGAAGCAGGACCAGCAGAAGCAGGACCAGCAGAAGCAGGACCAGCAGAAGCAGGACCAGCAAAAACAAGAGCAACAGCAGCAACAGCAGCAGTCCGGCGAGGGCTCGGAGAGCGAGCAGTCCTCAGCGGGCAAGGGCGCGGAGAAGAGCGAGAGCAAGGAGGGCGAGGCGGATCAGCGGGAGGGCAAGGGTGGCCCCACCCGCGAGGAAGACAAGGCCGGGCAGGACCAGGCCGAGAAGTCGGAGGGCAAGGAGGGTCAGCGGACCGAGCAGGAGGGGGATCGCGGCAAGGAGGAGCGGAAGCCAGAGGCCAAGGGCCAGGAGCTCAAGGAGACCGAGAAGAAGCCCGGAGAGCAGGGCGAGAAGCTGGAGCGGGAGAAGGCGGGACCGAAGAAGGAAGAGCAGCGGACCAAGGCGGGCCAGGAAGGGGAAAAGCCCCGGGACCAGGAGCGGGGCAAGGAGCAGGAGCGCTCGGACGCCAAGATGGGCAAGGAGTCCGAGAGCGAGCGAAAGGCCGAGGGCGGGAAGGAGGAGGAGAAGCCCGTGCCCGGTAAGCGGCCGAAGGAGGACGAGCAGGCCGGCAAAGGGGATCGTCCCAAGGACGAGACCGACCGCCGCGGCGATCAGCAGCCGCCTCCGCGCGATCAGGCCACCGCCGGTGGCCAGCGCGAGACCGGTGCGGAGCGGGCGCCGCGGGATCTTCCGCCCAAGGGCGGCCGGGCGGAGGCGGTGGACCAGTTCGACCAGCTCGGCCAGCAGCCGCTATCGGACGCCGAGCGGGAGCAGGGCGGGGCACCGGCCTTTGGTGGCGTCCCCCTGCCCGGTCCGGGCATGGGCATCCTCGAGCAGCGTCTGCAGCACGTGGAGGGCGATCCGGGGTTCCTGATGCGCAACCAGTTCCTGCTAGAGGAGACCGAGTTCCTGCGCAGCGCCGGCGGTCCCCTGGGCGAGAGCCGGCCGTGGTAGCCCCCTTCGGTGCTTCCCGGAGGGTGGGGACCGGGCTTGCGCTGGGGCTCCTGGTCCTGTTCGCCAGCCCCGGGCAGGGGGCCAATTACCCGGGCGGCTACGGCCAGCCGCCAGCAGGGTCCTGGCAGTACCCCAACCCGAGCCCGGGCACCACCTGGCCCGGCAGCCCCGGCGGCGCCCAGCGGCCCTGGGGCGAGCAGGCCCCCGCGCCCTGGGGCGGCTACCCGGGCGGTGGCCAGCCCGGTTGGGGTGGTCAGTCCTATCCCGGCTGGGGTCAGGGGCAGTATCCCCAGTACCCGAGTGGGGGTCAGACCCAGCGCCAGGCCCAGCCCCAGGCGGAACCCCCGCGGGTCGAGGTCGAGATCGGCAACCGTCAGCCCTACCTCCAGGAGAGTCTCCTGCTGACCCTGCGGCTGATCAGCACCGCCAGCCTCGAGACCGCCAATCCCGAGCTCCCCCAGAGCAACGATCTGCTGTTCCAGAAGGTGCAGGGACCCACCGCCCGCTCGCGCACCGGGGCCCAGGGGCGGCAGGAGATCCTCAACGAATTCGTCTATGCGGTCACCCCCCTGCGGGTGGGCAACCTGGAGATCCCGCCGATCCGGGTGCTGGGCAACCAGGCGACCAGCTATGGGGGTCGGGTCGCCTACGACGTGAGCAGCGCGGCGGCCCTGCCCATCCAGGTGCGGCCCGCCATGCCCTCGGTACAGCCCTGGCTCCCCCTGGCGCAGCTCTCCCTCAAGGCCACCCTCGACCGCCCCGAAAAGGCGGAGGAGGGTCAGCCGGTCACGCTAGTGCTCCAGCTCGACGCCCTGGGCACCAGCGGGGCCCAGCTCCCCAGCCTGGAGGCGGAGCTGCAGGCGGGGGACTTCCGGGTCTACCGCGAGCAGACCATCACCGACACCAAGCTGAGCGCGGACGCGAGCCACCTGGTGGGCACCCGCACCGAGTTCTACACCCTGGTACCCCGCTCCGGTGGCAAGCTGCGCCTGCCGGAGATCCGCATCCCCTGGTGGAACGTCCGCAGCGGGACCAAGGAGACCGCCAGCCTCCCCATCAAGACCCTGCAGGTGGCGGGGGAGTCCGGCCCCTTCGGGCTGCCCCTGGGGGCGGGGGTGCTCTCCGCTGGGGCGGCCGGCTTCTGGCTGCCCATCCTGGGGCTGCTGCTCCTGGTGAGCGGCTATTGGATCGGCGTCTGGTACAAGGGGCGGCGGATGGCGGGCCGCCAGCCGCTTCCCCCCTGGCTCCAGGCACGCCTGGGCAGCCTGGGGGAGGACCTGCGCGAGGGCACCCGGAGCGCCTTGCGGCGGCTTGCCCCGCGGCGCTGGTGGCGCCGACTCACGCCCCGCCTGGGTGCCTTGTTACCGGGCCCCCTGAGGTTCTGGATGTGCCTGAGGCAGGTGGAGGAGGAGCCGGACCCGGCGGCCTGGAGCGGCAAGGTGCAGCGCCTGAGCTGCCAGAGGCTGCGGGTCTCCGACCGCGCCGCGCTCCCCGCGATGACCGAGCGGATGATCGCCCTCTATCCCAGGGCCAACCCCGAGAAGCTCCATGCCCTGATGGCGGAGCTCGACGGGGCCCTCTATGGCAAGAAGCCCCTGGATTTCCCGCGCTGGAAGGCGGAGCTCCACCAGCAGGTCCGGCCACGACTGGTGTCCTCGGGGCTGTTCCGCCTCGGTCGCTGGTATCGCCGCGCCCGCCTCCCGGAGCTCAATCCCCGCCAGGAGGCCCCCAGCCAGGCCTGAAGACGGCCGCTAGCCCCTCGGGAGACCCCCGCCGCACTCCGTTTTGGAGCCGGTCATGTCCCAAGCGAAGGTGCAGTCCAGGTAGGCGAGCACCAGCACCATACCGCGCTCCCCCTCCTCCACCATCAGGGACAGGGGGGTCCGCTTGCCGAACTGGCGATTGCCCTTGCGGACCCAGAGGCTGCGCATCTCCGGGTTGCGGGGGAAGTAGGTGTGCAGGGCGTCCTCGATGCGCACCAGGTAGCCGACCCGGCGCATCACCTCGGGCACATCCGGCAGGGGCTCCCCATCGCCCTGGGCCGCGAGCAGCGGCACACCCGCCCCGGGGGGCAGGTTCAGGATGCGCCGGATATCGGCGCCAGGCAGGCGCCAGTCCCCGAGCAGGGCCATCACCCGGCGCGTCAGCACGCCCCGCTCTTCCGAGGTCAAGTCAACCATCAATACCCCTCCCGACCGCCTTGCCCGGCCGGCTCCTGCCAAAGACGCCAAGATGCGGGCCGGCCGGCGGTTCTCCAAGGGCGATGGCGGGGAAGATGCTCCTCGGGTCCGGCAGGGGGCCGGTGATCCGGGCCCGCCCCAGCCTCACCACGGCCTCACCGCAAGGCATCCCTACGGGGAGGCGGGTCGAGGCCGGGCGTTCAGCGGGCGATCTGGTCCCCTGGGCCCCCTTGGGTCAGCGCCAGCGCCGCCCCGAGCAGGGGGATGCGGTCATTGAGGACCACCCGCACCGGGATGCGCCGCATCAGGGGCTCCATGGGTCCCTTGGCGCGAAAGCCCTCCAGAAAGGCCGGTCCCCGCAGGGGGCCCAGCAGCTTGGGGGCGATGCCCCCCGCGAGGTAGACCCCGCCGGTGGCCAGGAGCTTGAGGGCCTGGTTACCGGCCTCGCGCCCGTAGAACCGGAGGAAGAGCTCGATCGCCTCTTGGCAGAGGGTACCGGGGCCCTGGTGGGCGGCGGGGGCGAGGACGGCGGCGGGGTAACAACCCTGCTGGGCTGGGCTGGCGGGGGGCGGGGGTGGGGGGGGCCGGTAGTCGCGGAGGAAGGCGTGGATGCGGGCGATGCCGGGGCCGGAGACCAGATGCTCCCAGCTCACGCGGCCCAGTTGGGCGGCGAGGTGCTGCTGGAGTCGGAACTCGCGCTCGTCGCTGGGGGCGAACTCCGCGTGGCCCCCCTCGGAGGCGAAGGGGTGGTGCCGCTGGCCGTCCCAGAAGAGCCCCGCCTCCCCGAGTCCGGTACCGGCGGCGATGACGCTGGCGTTGCCCCGGGCGTCCGCGGCGCCCGCCTGGAGCCCCTGGAGGTCGTTCGGGCCGAGGGCGCCGATCCCCCAGGCGGCGGCCTCCAGGTCGTTGAGGAGCCTGATCTGGGGGATGCCGAGGCGGGCGGCGAGGGCGTGGGCGTCCACCGTCCAGGGGAGGTTGGTGGTGGTGCAGCAGTCCGCTTGCACGGGTCCGGCCACCGCGAGGCAGGCGGCCTCGACCGGTCGGTGATCCAGGGCGAGGAAGTCCTCCAGCGGGACCTCCAGGCCGGAATAGGCGGCGCTCGGGTAGTCCCGCTCGGCGCGGATGCGGACCTGGACCCCGTCGTCCTCGCAGAGGGCGATCCGCGTCTTGGTGCCCCCCACATCGGCGCAGAGGATGCGCATCGTCTCCGCTGCCGCTGCGGTGAGGCCCCTGCTCAGGTGATGACGTTGGGTGCGCCGCGCCCGGTGCGCTCGCGGATCTGGGCCAGCTCCCCCGCCACCTGGATCAGGTCGGCGAGGGCCCCCTGGGGATCCTGGGCCTGGCGGCTGGGGTCGGCCTCGAAGGATTCGAGGTAGATGCGCAGGGTGGCCCCCTCGGTGCCGGTCCCCGAGAGGCGGAAGACGATGCGGGCCCCATCGGCGAAGCCGATGCGTAGCCCCTGGCGTTCGCTCCGGCTGCCATCCACGGGGTCCACATAGGCGAAGTCGTCCGCATAGGCCACCTGCCGGCCGGCGAGGGAGCGACCCATCAGCCCCGAAAGCTGGGCGCGCAGGTGGGCCATCAGGCCCGCGGCGGCATCGCTGTCGATGGCCTCGTAGTCATGGCGGGTGTAGTAGTTGCGGCCGAAGCGGCGCCAGTGCTCCTGGACGATCGCGGCGACGGACTCCTGGCGTACCGCCAGCAGGTTGAGCCAGAAGAGCACGGCCCAGAGGCCGTCCTTCTCGCGGACGTGGTCCGAGCTGGTGCCGAAGCTCTCCTCGCCACACAGGCTGATGCGACCCGCATCGAGCAGGTTGCCGAAGAACTTCCAGCCGGTGGGGGTCTCGTAGGCGGCGACGCCCAGGGCGGCGGCTACCCGGTCCGCTGCCTGGCTGGTGGGCATGGAGCGGGCGATGCCGCGGATGCCCTCCCGATAGCCGGGGGCGAGCTGGGCGTTGGCCGCCAGGATGGCCAGGCTGTCGCTGGGGGTGACGAAGATGTCGCGCCCGAGCACCATGTTGCGGTCCCCATCCCCATCGGAGGCGGCGGCGAAGTCCAGGCCGCCGGGGCCCTGGGTCAGGGCCACCAGCTCGGGGGCGTGGGCCAGGTTGGGGTCCGGGTGACCCCCGCCGAAGTCGGGCTTGGGCTCGGCGTTCATGACGGTGCCGGCGGGCGCGCCCAGGCGCCGCTCCAGGATCTCCCGGGCGTAGGGCCCGGTCACGGCGTGCATGGCGTCGAAGCGCATGCGGAAGCGGCCCGAACCGAAGAGGGCACCAATGGCGAGGAAGTCGAACAGGGAGGCCATGAGGTCCGCGTAATCGCTCACGGGGTCCATGACCTGGATGCTCATCCCCTCCCGGACACTGGTGCCGGGCCGATCCAGATCGACCTCGAAGGCATCGGCGATCTGGTAGCGGTCGATCTCCCGGCTGCGGGCGTAGATTGCCTCGGTGACCGCCTCGGGGGCGGGGCCGCCGTTGGCCACGTTGAACTTGATCCCGAAGTCCTCATCGGGCCCGCCGGGGTTGTGGCTGGCGGAGAGGACGATGCCGCCCTGGGTGCGGTACTTGCGGATCAGGCAGGAGGCGGCAGGGGTGGAGAGGATGCCCCCCTGTCCCACCAGGACCCGCGCCACCCCTTTGGCCGCGGCCATGCGTAGGATGATGGCGATGGCCTCCCGGTTGTAGAAGCGGCCGTCGCCTCCGAGGACGAGGCTGCCCCCCGCCAGAGTCTGTTGGGTGTCGAATAGGGCCTGGACGAAGTTCTCCAGGTAGCTGGGTTGCTGGAAGACCCGAACCTTCTTGCGTAGACCCGAGGTGCCGGGCCGCTGGTCGTTGAAGGGGCGGGTTGAAATCGTCTGAGTGCCCATTATCTTGCACAGCCTATGAGGCGGGGAGGATCGAGGGGTGCCCGCGCGCCCGCATCCGAACGCGCCTGCAGCAAAAATACTTTACCACAGGCTATTGAGCCCTTTCGTTGGAGGTCGCCCAAGCCCATGACCGGCACCGCAAACCCCGAAACCCTGGCCTTCCAGGCCGAGGTCAGCCAAGTCCTCAACCTGGTCATCCGCTCGCTCTATTCGAACAAGGAGATCTTCCTGCGGGAGCTGATCTCCAATGCCTCGGACGCCGCCGAGAAGCTGCGCTTCGAGGCCCTCTCCGACGACGGCCTCTACGAGGACGACCCCAATCTGCGCATTCGGATCAGCGTCGATCGGGAGGCGGGCTGCCTCAAGGTGAGCGACAACGGCATCGGCATGAGCCGTCAGGAGGTGATCGACCACATCGGGAGCATCGCCAGCTCCGGCACCCGTAAGTTCCTCGAGCAGCTCACGGGGGATGCGGCCAAGGACAGCCGCCTCATCGGCCAGTTCGGGGTGGGCTTCTACTCGGCCTTCATCGTCGCGGATCGGGTCGCCCTGACCACCCGTCGGGCGGGTCTGGGGCGGGAGCACGGGGTGCGCTGGTCCTCGACCGGGGAAGGCAGCTACAGCATCGAGACCATCGACCGGCCCGAGCGCGGCACCGAGATCGTCCTGCACCTCAAGGAGGATGAGAAGGACCTCCTCGACGCCTGGGGCCTGCGCCGCATCATCGGCAAGTTCTCCGACCACATCGCCCTCCCGGTGGAGATGCCCAAGGAGCAGGCCGCCGAGGACGAGGGGGAGGCGGCCCCGGAGTTCGAGCAGGTCAATCGGGGGACGGCGCTTTGGATGCGCAACAAGTCCGAGATCGAGGAACAGGAGTACCACGACTTCTACCAGCACCTGGCCCACGACTTCGAGGACCCCCTCGCCTACGTCCACAACCGCGTCGAGGGCAGCAACGAGTACACGGCGCTGCTGTTCATCCCCCAGCGGGCTCCCTGGGACCTCTGGGACCGGGACCAGAAGCACGGGGTGAAGCTCTACGTGCGCCGGGTCTTCATCCTGGACGAGGCCGACAAGCTCATGCCCCGCTACCTGCGCTTCGTCCGCGGGGTGGTAGATTCCGACGACCTGCCCCTCAACGTCTCCCGGGAGCTGCTCCAGCACAACCGTAAGATCGACACCATCCGCCAGGCCAACGCCAAGCGGGTGCTGGGGCTGCTGGAGAAGCTGGTCCAGGACGAGCCGGACAAGTACCAGAGCTTTTGGAAGGCGTTCGGCCCGGTGCTCAAGGAGGGGCCCGCGGAGGACTTCGCCAACCGCGAGCGCATCGCCGCCCTGCTGAGGTTCTCCAGCACCCAGGAGACCGGCGCCGAGGAGCGGGTTGGCCTCGACGCCTATCTGGAGCGGATGCCCGAGGGTCAGGAGAAGATCTACTACCTCACCGCCGAGTCCCTGCCTGGGGCCCGCCACAGCCCGCTCCTGGAGGTATTCCGCAAGAAGGGCATCGAGGTGCTGCTGCTGGGGGATCGGGTGGACGAGTGGCTGGTCTCCCATCTCACCGAGTACAAGGGCAAGCGCCTCCAATCCATCGGCAAGGGGGACCTGGATCTCGGCAAGCTCGCCGACCAGGAGGAGGCGGATCAGCGGGCCGCCGCCGCAGAGGCCCACAAGGGGCTCCTGGAGCGGCTGCAGAAGGCCCTGGGGGAGCGGGTGAAGGAGGTGCGCGTGAGCCGCCGCCTGGTGGATTCGCCTACCTGTCTGGTGGTGGGCGAATACGACGTCAGCCCCTCCCTGGCGCGGGTGCTCAAGTCCGTCGGCCAGGCGGCCCCGGCGACCAAGCCGACCCTGGAGATCAACCCGGACCACCCCCTGGTCCAGCGCCTCGATGGGGAGGCGGACGAGGGCCAGTTCGCCGAGCTCGGGCAGCTCCTGTTCGACCAGGCCCAGCTCGCCGAGGGCGGGCAGCTCGACGACCCCGCCGAGTTCGTCCAACGCATGAATCAGCTCCTGCTGCGGCTCATCGGCAAGCCCGGGGAGCCCTCGCCGAGGCCATAAGGACCACATAGCCAGGCATGAAACGCCTTTGATGGTGCCCCGCGGGGGGCTGTGGCACACTGCATCACTTTCCTGATCAATAGAGCGAGGAGACAGCGACCATGCGCATCATCCTGTTGGGTGGACCCGGGGCCGGCAAGGGCACGCAAGCGGGTTTCATCAAAGAGAAGTACGGCATTCCCCAGATCTCCACCGGCGACATGCTGCGCGCCCACGTGAAGGCGGGCACGGAGCTCGGCCAGGCGGCCAAGAAGATCATGGACGTGGGTGGGCTGGTCTCCGACGACATCATCATGGGGATGGTCAAGGAGCGCATCACCGACGACGACTGCAAGCAGGGCTACCTGTTCGACGGTTTCCCCCGCACCATCCCCCAAGCGGATGCCCTCAAGGCCGCCGGGGTGCCCCTGGATGCGGTGGTGGAGATCGAGGTGCCCGACGAGGAGATCATCAAGCGGATGTCCGGCCGACGGGTCCACCTGGCCTCGGGTCGCACCTACCACGTCCTCTACAACCCCCCGCGGGTGGCGGGTCAGGACGACGCTACCGGCGAGCCCCTGATCCAGCGCGACGACGACAAGGAAGAGACGGTGCGGGCCCGACTCAAGGTCTACCATGACCAGACCGAGCCCCTCATCGCCTACTACTCGACTTGGGCGGCACAGGGGGGCGCCGGGGCGCCAAAGTACGTGAAGGTGCCCGGTATCGGCAGCGTCGAGGAGATCCGCGAGCGGATCTTCGCGGGGCTCGCGGGGGTCTAGTCCGGCGACACCACCGGGGCCCGGGGATCCCCCCAGCCCCGGGGGATAGGTCCAGTGGCGCTCGGGCAGGCATCTGGTAACATTCAGCGCATCCGCGAGACAACAGGGAATCAGCCATGTCGGTGGTCGAGCTCACGAGCGAGAATTTCGAAGACGCCATCACCCAGAACCCCTTCGTGATCCTGGACTTCTGGGCCCCCTGGTGTGGCCCTTGCCGCAGCTTCGCGCCGGTCTTCGAGAAGGTATCCAGGGATCACGACGACATCCTCTTCGCCAAGGTCAACACCGAGGAGGAGACCCAGATCGCGATGCGCTTCCAGATCCGCTCCATCCCCACCCTGATGATCTTCCGCGACCAGGTCATCATCTACGCCCAGCCGGGGGCCCTGCCGGAAGGGCATTTTCGCCAGCTGGTCCAGAAGGCCCAGGAGCTGGACATGGCGGAGGTCCATCGCCAGGTGGCGGCCGAGCAGAAGAAGGGCACGGCCTAGCCGCCGCCCGTCCGAGACTCCAGCGACGCCCAGCCAACGCCGCCAGCCGCGGCGTTGGCGTTTCCGGGGAAGCCGTTTGCGATTTCGGCGGCCGGGCGGGCCGAGTCGAAACCCTCCAAGCCATGCCGGTAGCCGTCAATCCCTGCGACTTGCATCGGATCCTCTGTGAGCCCCCCACCCTAGGCCGGCTGCTGGATCTGGGCGAGGAGAACTATCGCCAACTACTCAAGCTGGTACCCGGGTTACCCAGCCTTGGGGCCGGCCGTTGCTCGGGGCTGGGGGAAGGGGTGGTACTCCATCTGGAGGTCCTGGGGCAGACCCCCTATTCGAGCCTGGTCCGGCTCACCCACCACTTCGATCACCAGGGTCGACGGGAATCGGAGCCCGGGGCGCTGCTGCGGGTCTACCACGATGCCCGCCAGGTGGAGGTCGTGGGCCTGGGTGGTTGGTCTGTCCCCGTCCATCGGGGGGGCGTTCGGCTGGCGACCAAGTGGCGGCTGAGTCTCTTCCTGTCCAAGTGGCTCGCCTACCTGCTCTCTCAGGGCCAGGGCTTCGCTCCCACCCAGGCCCAAGTGCCCCTGACCGAGGGCCCCCAGGGGCGGCCTGAGGCGATAGAGCCCAGCCCCTAGCGGCCAGCGGCGGCCATCCCGCCCTCACCCCCGTCCCGCCCTGAACGGGCGCCGCGGGCGGCGTGGAGGCGGGCCGCGACCCCGCTCTTGGGAAAACCGCCGCAAAAACCTTGCTGGGACTTGACTATTGGCAGGATACCCCTAATCTTATTTCCGACTGCCCATGTCGGTTTTAAGACCCTCCCTACAATAAGGTACCCGAGCGATGAGACTATCAACCAAAGGTCGGTATGCGGTGACGGCGATGCTGGACCTCGCCCTCAACTCCAAGGTGGGCCCGGTTACCCTGGCGGATATCTCCAGCAACCAGGGCATCTCGCTGTCTTATCTGGAGCAGCTCTTCGCCGCCCTGCGCAGCAAGCAGCTGGTGCGCGGGGTGCGTGGTCCGGGCGGTGGCTACTACCTCGGCAAGGAGGCCCAGGAGATCTCCATCGCCGACATCATCTGCGCCGTGGACGAGTGGGTGGAGTTCACCCGTTGCGGGGGTCGGCAGAACTGCCGCGACGGCAAGCGCTGCCTCACCCACACCCTGTGGGACGAGCTGAGTGACGAGATCTTTCACTTCCTCAGCAAGATCTCGCTGGCGGATCTGGTGGAGCGCGGTCGACGGGATCATCCCGACCTGGACCTCACCGATCTGCGAATCGAGGACAAGCGCATCGCCGCCTGATGCGAAGAGAGTCCTGACGCCAGGGAAGGCGGCGTGCCCAGGGCGGGCCCATCCTGAGCGGGCCGCGCCGAGCTGATCCCGCCGTTGTAGTGGGGTATCGGTGTGGACGCGCCTCAAGAGCTGGTCAGCATCCGGGATTTCATCCGCTGGGGGGTGAGCCGTTTCACCGCCGCGGGCCTCTGGTACGGGCACGGCACCGATAACGCCCTGGATGAGGCGACCCATCTGGTGCTCCAGGTGCTGCACCTGCCCCTGGACCTTCCCCCTCCCTATCTGGACAGCCGCCTCACGGCCGAGGAGCGTACCCATCTGGCCGCGGTGCTCCGCAGCCGCATCGAGGAGCGCAAGCCTGCCCCCTACCTGACGGGGCGGGCCTGGTTCGCGGGGCTCGAGCTCCAGGTGACCGAGGCGGTACTAATCCCCCGCTCGCCCATCGCCGAGCTGATCGAGGCCCGCTTCGTACCCTGGATCGACCCGGAGCGGGTGGGGAGCATCCTCGACCTCTGTAGCGGTAGCGGCTGCATCGGCATCGCCGCGGCGGTCCACCTCCCCGAGGCGCGGGTGGACCTCGCGGAGATCTCCGACGCCGCCCTCGGGGTGGCGGCGGAGAACCTGGCCCGCCATGGCTTGGAGGACCGGGTGGAGCTGATCCGCTCGGACCTGTTCGAAGGACTGGAGGGGCGGCGCTACGATATCATCCTCAGCAATCCGCCCTACGTGAGCCACGCGGAGCTGGCCAGCCTGCCGCCTGAGTATGCCTGGGAGCCAAGGCTCGGGTTGGACGGCGGACCCACCGGCCTGGACTTGGTGCGCCGCATCCTGCGGGAGGCGCCCCGCCACCTCAATCCGGGGGGACTGCTGATCCTCGAGGTGGGGAACAGCGCCGAGGCCCTCGAGGAGGCGTTCCCCGAGGCGCCGTTCCTCTGGCTGGAATTCGAGCGGGGGGGGGATGGGGTGTTTCTGCTCACCGCCGAGCAGTTGCGGGACCACGAGGGGCTGTTCGCTGGGGATGAGGTAGGGTCATGACGCTGAGACGGGCCAGGTCGGCCGAGGAATACATCGACTGGGTCAAGCAGGCGGTGTTCGAGGTACAGGACCTTCGGGAGTGCCTCGAATACGAGCTGGAGGACATGAACAAGTTCCCCGCCTTCCTCGATCCCCTGCAGGAGGCCATCAACGGGGTCTATCAGGCGATGGCGAGCGGGACCTACCATTTCGGCCGCGAGGACCTGCCGTTCATGGGGATACTCTCACGCCACTCCGGGGAGATCCCCTTCCACACCCTGCTCAAGCAGATCAACGAGACCCACCGCCAGGGGCTCGAGGTGGAGGGCGAGGACTGAGGCCCTGATCCAACCCCATCGGACCCCATCGACCCCCGAGTGCCCCCATGGACCAGTCCATCGTCTTCGACCCCGAGCTGATCGCCCGCTACGACCAAAGCGGTCCCCGCTACACCTCCTATCCCACGGCGGTGGAGTTCCACGAGGGGTTCGGCGAGGGGGACTACGGCGCCGCCTGCGCCCGGAGCAAAGCAAGCGGCCGACCCCTGTCGATCTACATCCACGTGCCCTTCTGCGACACGGTCTGCTTCTACTGCGCCTGTAACAAGATCGCCACCAAGGACCGCACCCTGGCGGAGCCCTATCTGAGTCGGGTGCACCGGGAGCTGGCCCTCCAAGGGGAGCTGTTCGATCCCGCCCGCCAGGTGGAGCAACTCCACTGGGGCGGGGGGACGCCCACTTTCATCAGCCAGGGGCAGATGGAGGGGCTCATGGAGGCCACCCGGCGCCACTTCCGCCTGGCCCCGGACGAGGTGGGCGAGTACTCCATCGAGATCGATCCCCGGGAGGCGGACCCCGCAAGCGTTCGGCTGCTGCGCCGGCTCGGCTTCAATCGTATGAGCCTGGGGGTGCAGGACTTCGAGCCCCAGGTGCAGCGGGCGGTCAACCGCATCCAGAGCGAGGCCCAGACCCTGGCGGTGCTGGAGGCGGCGCGGGCCGAGGGGTTCCGCTCGGTGAGCATCGATCTCATCTATGGGCTGCCGTTTCAGACCGTCGCGAGCTTCAACCGGACCCTGGAGAAGATCATCGGCTTCGGCCCTGACCGGCTCTCGGTGTTCAACTACGCCCACTTGCCGGAGCGCTTCAAGCCCCAGCGCCGTATCGATGCCGCGGACCTGCCGCCCCCCCAGGAGAAGCTTCGGATCCTCCAGGCCAGCATCGAGCGGCTCACCGGGGCAGGCTATGTCTACATCGGCATGGACCACTTCGCCCGTCCCGACGACGAGCTGGCCCGGGCCCAGCGCGATGGCACCCTCTATCGCAACTTCCAGGGATACTCCACCCACGCCGACTGCGACCTCATCGGCATCGGGGTCACCTCCATCGGCAAGGTGGCCAACAGCTACGCCCAGAATAAGCGGGGGCTGGAGGAATACTACGAGCGTATCGACGCGGGCCATCTGGCGGTGTTCCGCGGGATCGAGCTCGATCGGGATGATGAGATCCGCCGCGACGTCATCACCCGCACCATCTCCCACTTCACCCTGGACTTCGGGGCGGTGGAGGATCGCTGGGGGATCGACTTCCGGGCCTACTTCGCCGACGCCTGGCCTCGGCTGGAGGGGATGGCGGACGATGGCCTGCTGGAGCTGGGCGCGCGGGGGCTCACGGTGCTGCCCAAGGGGCGCCTGTTGATCCGCAACATATGCATGTGCTTCGACCGCTACCTGGCCTCCAAGGCCGCCCAGGGCAGTTTCTCCCGGGTGATCTGAGCGGTCCCCCACCAACCCCTGCCTGCCCCGGAGCCCCGATACCCTTGAGCCTGGGGACCCTGTTCGAGGCCACCGCCGCTCGCTGGGCCGAGG
>CAZFHV010000089.1:0-13495 GCA_964519095.1 uncultured Chromatiaceae bacterium
TCTTGACGGCCCAAGAAGGTCATCGCGAGGCTCAAGTCCGACAGGCTGCTAGGGGCAGAATTTGTGCTGCTGCCTCGTTGCTGGGCGGACTGATCGCCCCGCTGCTCCTTGGCCTGCTCGGCGCCTGCACCGACCGGACCGACCAGGTCATCGAGCTCACCGGCCCCACCATGGGGACCTACTACAGCGTCAAGGTGGCCCATCCGCCCCCTGGGGTGACCCGCGAAGGGCTGCATCAGGGGGTCGATGGGGTGCTCGCGGCGGTCAACCGGGAAATCTCCACCTACGATCCCCAGTCGGAGCTCTCCCGCTTCAACCAAGACCCCAGCACCGACTGGGTGGCGGTCTCAGCGGGTCTCTTGGGGGTGGTGGCAGAGGGCCAGCGCATCAGCGAGCTGACCGACGGCGCCTTCGATGTCACGGTGGGGCCCCTGGTGAATCTCTGGGGGTTCGGGCCCGAGCCCAAACCGGCGCGGGTGCCCCCTGCGGAGGCCATTGCGGAGGCCCAGGCGCGGGTGGGCTACCGGCAACTGGAGCTGAGAGCCGAGCCCCCCGCCCTGCGCAAGGCCCGCCCCGACCTCTATGTGGATCTCTCCGCCCTGGGGGAGGGCTACGGGGCGGATCGGGTGGCGGAGTACCTGCGTTCCCAGGGGGCGAGGGACTTCATGGTGGCGGTGGCCGGGGCCATCCGGGTGGAGGGGCGAAGTCCGCGGGGGACCCCCTGGGCCATCGCCATCGAGGAGCCCACCCCCGCCAAATGGGCCGTGCAGCGGGTCATCGGGGTGACGCGGGGGGGACTCTCCACCTCGGGCGACTATCGGAATTATTTCGAGGAGGAGGGTCAGCGCTACTCCCATGAGATAGACCCCCACACGGGACGCCCCATCACCCACCGCCTCGCATCGGTGACGGTGCTCGGCGAGAGCGCCATGCGCGCCGACGGCCTCGCCACCGCCTTCATGGTGCTCGGCGAGACGCGGGGGATTGCGCTGGCGGAGGCCGAGGGACTGGCGGCGCTCTTCATCGTCCGCGGCGCCGACGGCTTCTCCGAGCAGGCCACTCGATCCTTCGCCCCTTACCTGTCCCCCTAGCGACCCGCGGGGGCCTATGCTCGCGCGGCCATTCCCAGGGGCCCCGCGCGTCCCTAGAATGTCTTTCCATCTCGTTACAGCCTCGGATAGTCCCCTGTGAAGATCATCGTCCTCGGCGCGGGTCAGGTGGGTACCTCGGTAGCGGAGAGCCTGGTCTCCGAAGAAAACGACATCACGGTGGTGGACACGGATCTCGCTCGTCTCCAGGCCCTGCAGGACCGACTGGACCTGCAGACCCTTGCGGGCAATGCGGCCCTGCCCTCGGTGCTGCGGGATGCGGGGGCGGAGGATGCGGATCTGCTCATCGCCGTCACCCAGAGCGATCAGACCAACCTCTGCGCCTGCCGCACCGCGGCCACCCTGTTTCGCATACCCAAGAAGATTGCCCGGCTGCGCTCTTCGGACTACGCCCAATTCCCCCAGCTCCTGGATGAGAAGAACTTCGCGGTGGATTTCAGCATCTGCCCCGAGCAGATCATCACCGACCACATCGTCAAGCTCATCGAGTTCCCCGAGGCCCTTCAGGTGCTGGAGTTCGCCGATGGTCTGGTCAGTCTGGTAGCGGTGCGCGCCTCCGGGGGTAGCCCCCTGGTGGGCCATCCCCTGCGCGACATGCGCGCCCACATGCCGGGGGTGGATGCCCGCATCGCCGCTATCTTCCGCGGGGACCAGCCCATCGCCCCCGAGGGGGACACGGTCATCGTCCGTGGGGACGAGGTCTTCTGCCTGGCGGCCACCGAGAACATCCGCGACGTCATGGCGGAGCTCCACGAGCGGGATGAGCCGGTGCGTCGGGTGATGATCGCGGGGGGTGGGAACATCGGTCTGCGGCTGGCCACCGCCATCGAATCCCGTTATCGGGTCAAGCTCATCGAGCGGGACAAGGAGCGTGCCGAGTACCTGGCCAATCAGGTGCGGGAGGTGCTGGTGCTCCTGGGGGATGCCACCGACGAGTCCCTGTTGGAGCGGGAGAACATCGGCGACATGGATCTCTTCCTCGCCCTCACCAACGATGACGAGAACAACATCATGGCCTGCCTGCTAGCCAAGCGCATGGGGGCCCGGCGCGTGCTCGCCCTGATCAATCGCCGTGCCTATGCGGATCTGGTCCAGGCGGATCGTATCGACATCGCTATCTCCCCCGCGCAGATCTCCATCGGCACCCTGCTCGCCCACGTGCGCCACGGGGACGTGGCCGAGGTGCATAGCCTGCGCCGGGGGGCCGCCGAGGCCATCGAGCTGGTGGCCCATGGGGACCGCAAGACCTCCAAGGTGGTGGGCCGGCGCATCGAGGAGCTGAACCTGCCCCAAGGCGTCACCGCGGGGGCCATCCTGAGGCGCAAAGTCCCCCTCGCTGAGGGTGTCCACGAAGCATCCTACCCGACCCGCTCGGAGCTGAAGGTGGTGATCGCCCACCACGACACCCTCATCGAGCCCGAGGACCACGTGATCCTGTTCGTGGTCAACAAGCGCCTGGTCCCCAAGGTGGAACGGCTGTTCCAGGTGGGCATCGGCTTCTTCTGATCCACATTCCCGGGGTCTGCGATGCGTCGCTTTGCGGCGGTCCTGCACATCTTCTCCCTGGTCATGCTGCTGTTTGGCCTGACCATGCTCGTTCCCTTGGGGCTCTCCTGGTGGCTCGCGGACGGAGCGGAGCTGGCGTACGACGAAGCCTTCCTCGCCTCGATGGCTACAGGTGGCCTGGTGTGGGGGCTCACCCGGCGCTTCAAACGCGAGGCCCAGCCCTGGGACGGCTTCCTGCTGGTGGCCCTGGTGTGGCTGGTGCTGCCGGCCATGGGAGCCATTCCTCTGTGGGTGTACTTGCCGGCCATCTCCTTTACCGACGCCTACTTCGAGGCCGTCTCCGGGCTGACCGCCACCGGGGCGACGGTGCTGACGGGACTCGACCACCTGCCAGACTCCATCAACTTCTGGCGCCATCAATTGCACTGGATGGGAGGGCTGGGGGTGATCGTGCTCGCCGTGGCCATCCTGCCCATGCTGGGCATCGGCGGCCGGCAGTTGCTCAAGGCGGAGACCCCCGGTCCGATGAAGGATACCCGCCTCACCCCGCGCATCGCCGAGACCGCCAAGGGGTTGTGGCTGGTCTACGGGGGCCTTACGGTCGCCTGCCTGCTGGCCTACCACCTGGCGGGCATGCCCTGGCTGGATGCCATCATGCACGCGTTCAGCACCGTGGCCCTGGGTGGGTTCTCCTCGGTGGATGCGAGTCTCGGCCATTTCGATTCCCTCGCCATCGAGCTGATCGCCATCCTCTTCGCCCTACTGGCGGGGATGAACTTCGCCACCCACTTCCTCGCCTGGCGGCGCAAGAGTCTGGTGGCCTACCTCCACGACCGGGAGCTGCCCTATTACCTGTTGGTGCTGGGCGGGAGCAGCCTGCTCATCGCCTGGTACATCTGGATCAAGGGCGTCTATCCGGATTTCTTCGAGGCCCTGCGGCACTCCGCCTTCCATACGGTTTCGGTGGCCACCTCGCTGGGCATGGTCACCGAGGACTACGCCCAGTGGCCCTACTTCGTCCCCTTCTGGATGCTGTTCCTAGGCAGCTTCGCCGTCTGCTCGGGCTCCACCGGCGGAGGGATCAAGATGATGCGGGCCATCATCCTCTACAAGCAGGTCTTCCGGGAGTTCATGCGGGCGATCCACCCGGCGGCCATCTCCCCGGTACGGCTGGGCAGTCAGGCGCTGCCCAGCCAGATCCTGTTCGCGGTGCTGGCCTTTGCCTTCCTGTACATGGTGAGCATCGTCAGCCTCACCCTGATTCTGAGCGCGAGCGAGCTGGACATCATCACCGCCTCCTCCGCCGTCGTCGCCTGCCTAAACAACACGGGTCCGGGGCTGGGGGAAGTGGGGCCGGCCTCCAACTTCGGTGGCCTCACCGATTTCCAGACCTGGGTGTGCACCTTCGCCATGCTGCTCGGGCGCCTGGAGATCTTCACCCTGCTGGTGGTCATGAACCCGGCCTTCTGGAAGGCCTGAGCGATAGATGTCATGAGCCGTTACCTCGCCGTCCTGCGCGCCTTCTCCCTGATCCTCGCCATGTTCAGCGCCACCATGCTGGTGCCGGTGGTGTTTGCCCTGCTGCTGCACGACGGCGCCGAGAGTGCCTTCGACGAGGGAATACTGATCGGCCTCGCCACCGCCGGCCTCTTGTGGCTCCTCTCGCGTCGCGCCACCCGCGAGCTGCAGATCAAGGACGGTTTTCTGCTGGTGGTGCTGGCCTGGACCGGTCTCCCGGCCTTTGCTGCGATCCCGCTGATGATCTATTTCTGGCCCAACTTGAGCTTCACCGACGCCTATTTCGAGACCGTCTCCGGCATGACCACCACCGGGGCCACGGTGCTGAGCGGCCTCGATGGCCTGCCCTTTTCGATCAACCTTTGGCGTGGGGAGCTGGTGTGGCTGGGCGGCATGGGCTTGATCGTGTTGGCGGTGGCCATCCTCCCCCTGCTGGGCGTGGGTGGTCGGCAGATGTTCAAGGCCGAGTCCCCCGGACCCATGAAGGAGTCCAAGCTCACCCCGCGCATGGCCGAGACCGCCAAGGGGCTGTGGGTGGTCTACGGGCTGATCAGCCTGGCCTGCTTCCTCTCCTGCTGGGCCGCCGGGATGACTTGGCAGGATGCGCTCATCCACCTCGGCCCCATCATGGGCCTGGGGGGGTTCTCCAGCCATGACGCGAGCTTCGGCTATTTCGACTCGTTGGCCATCGAGGTGGTGACCACGGTTTTCATGTATCTGGCCGGCATGAACTTCGCCACCCATTACCTCGCCCTCCATGGCAAGCGCTTCAGTGCGTACCGCGAGGATCCGGAGGTGGGCTGGTATGTGGGGGTGATGACGGCGAGCATTGTTGTCATCGCCTTCTATCTCTGGGTGCAGGGCACCTACGAGGACTTTTGGACCGCGCTGCGCTTCTCGAGCTTCAACCTGGTCTCCATCGCCACCACCACCGGCTTCGCCAGCACGGACTACGCCCTCTGGCCAATGTTTGCCCCGCTGTGGATGCTCTTCCTCTCCAGCTTCGCCACCTGTGCCGGCTCCACCGGGGGCGGAATCAAGATGATCCGCGCCGTCATCCTCTACAAGCAGACCTTCCGCGAGATCCTGCGATCCATGCACCCCAACGTGATCCAGCCCCTCAAGGTGGGTGGGCTGCCGGTACCCAACAACATCATCTTCGCGGTGTTGGCCTTCGGCTTCATGTACATGGCCTTCATCGTCTTCCTGACCCTAGTGCTTTCACTGAGCGGGTTGGACATCGTCACCGCCTTCTCGGCCATCGTCGCTACCATCAACAACACCGGTCCCGGCCTCAACGAGGTCGGGCCCTCGACGACCTACGCCGTGCTCACCGATTTCCAGACCTGGATCTGCACCCTGTCCATGCTGCTGGGGCGCCTGGAGATCTTCACCCTGTTGGTGGTGCTCAGCCCCTCCTTCTGGCGGCGCTGATCTGGTGTAGGCATCGTGCACAGCGGTGTTGCGGTGGGCGCGGCGTGGAAATCGGCGCCGAGTTCCAGGCGCTCCGACAGGTATAAGGGTGCTTTAGGAGAATAGGGGCAAACTGCTGGACCCCTGAAGCAAGCCCAGCCCCTCAGCTCTTGCGCCACTTCGCGTGACTCAGACCGCATGTGGAATTGAAGCGCCGCCCTTTGCCAAAGGGCCACCACTCGCTGTTTCGTCTCGTGCTGCCTCATGCCAGTCGAGGCGCGGCAAACACCGGACTGTCTCAAAGACGCGACCGCAGAGACCGCGGAAGTCTGGTACTGGAGGAGAAAAGGAGCTGAGCGTTTCGCGTACTCAGCAAAGCAGGGAAAAGTGTTTTTTCGGGCTCAGGAGCACCGCGGCGCTGCTTATTCTTACGCGGTCGGGTGCTGTTGGAATTTTCGCGGAGGAAAACAAACCAAGCTGTTTTATTCATCGCAAGGGCGAGAGCATCGAGGCGGCTGTCCAGAGGGGTTCGCCGAGTCCCCAGGAACTCCTCGCCCGACTCGCCTATGCCGAAGGCCGTTCCACCGGTTTTGCGGCGGATCCCTTGGTCTATGAGGTGATAGCCTGGGGTGTGCTGAACCGGGTGCGGCTCGGTGAGGCGTCGCCCCACATGCGCCGCCTTTACGCGGACGGCGTATCCGGCGTGATCTTCCGCAAAGGTCAGTTCAATCCCGCCGTCTCGCCCCGTTCCCCGTACTCGGGGGATTTTCTTTGCCCGAGAGACGCGACGACATGGGGGCTGACGGTGGCTGCGGCCACCAGGGCGGTTCAAGGTAGGGGGAACCCCTTCATCCAGTCTGATTGGGAGCGGGCACGCGGCCTTTCCCTGGTGGTGAACTTCTACTATCCCGCCTCGACTCAAGCCAAGGGACCGCTGGCTCCCTGGGAGGGCAGCCCCAGTCTTCAGTTCATCGGGCCGGTGCCGATGGATGGCGGTGTCCTCGAACCGGGGCGGATCCGGTTCTATCGCCTCACCCAGCCTCCTGGCGACCTGGGCCGCGGGTCGCGTGGTAAGTCAGGGTCCGAGGTCAAGGGCCTAATCCCCTGAGCACATCCGACGAGAGACCCTCGATGATCCGTTGGGATCCCGCCCACTACCTGCACTTTGGCGATGAGCGTACCCGACCCGCGCTGGACCTGGTGTCGCGCATCCGCCTCAATGAGCCCGGTCGGATCATCGATCTCGGCTGCGGGCCGGGCAACAGTACTCAGGTGCTGCGGCAACGTTGGCCGGCGGCCCGGGTGGTCGGTCTGGACCACTCTCCGGAGATGATCGCCGCCGCAAGGGCTGCCTATCCCGATCAGGACTGGATCCTTGCCGACATCGAGGAGTGGTCGAGCGCAAAGCCTTTCGACCTGATCTTCTCCAACGCCGCGCTCCACTGGATGCGCGGTCCCGCCAAGCTGGTAGGGCGGTTGTTCGGAACGGTAGCGCCGGGCGGTGCCTTGGCGTTCCAGGTACCCAGCGATGCCCACTCGCCGCTGCGGCTGGCAATACAGGACATTGCAGACGATCCAGCCTGGCGCTCGCGGATGGGCGAGGCCCGCACCGCCCTGACCCTGGAGGAGCCCCAAGTCTACTATGACACCCTGGCGCCCTTGGCCCGGTCTGTGGATCTCTGGGAGACGCTCTACTACCACCCGATGGCATCCCCCGCGGCGATCGTCGACTGGATCTCGACCACCGGACTGCGACCTTTTCTGGGTGCCCTCGACTCGGACCAGGACCAAGCGCTTTTCCTCGCCCGGCTCGAAGAGCGGCTGGGCCAGGCCTACCGGGCGCGTCACGATGGTCGGGTGCTGTTCCCCTTCCGCCGGTTGTTCCTGATCGCTTATGCCTAGCGGGGCCCCCGGGGACGCCCCGGTGCTCGCCTCGCTCATGGAAACCTTTTCCCCCTGTCGCGGACTTGGTTATAGTCATCTCGGTCCCAACCTTTCCTTAAGGAACGATCCTATATGCTGCTGACCCACGGCCTGCTCGGCCTGTCTCTCGTCGAGACTATCCTTGCCACCCTGATCCTCACCCACATCACCATCGCCGCGGTGACGATCTTCCTCCACCGCGCCCAGGCCCACCGGGCTTTGGATCTGCACCCTGCGGTGAGCCACTTCTTCCGCCTCTGGCTCTGGTTGACCACCGGCATGGTCACCCGCGAATGGGTCGCGGTCCACCGCAAACATCATGCCCGCTGTGAGATTCCGGAGGATCCCCATAGCCCCCAGGTGCTCGGTCTGCGCAAGGTGCTCCTGGAAGGCGCCGAGCTCTATCGGGCTGCCGCCGCGGATCTTGGCATCCTGGAACGGTTTGGCCACGGCACCCCAGATGACTGGCTGGAGCGGCGGGTCTACAGCCGGTTTGCCTGGCAGGGGGTCGCCCTGATGGCCCTCCTGGACCTCCTCTTGTTCGGCGTCAACGGCATCTGGGTGTGGGCGGTGCAGATGCTCTGGATCCCCTTCTTTGCGGCTGGCGTGATCAACGGCCTGGGGCACTACTGGGGCTATCGGAATTTCGAGTCGCCGGATGCGGCCACCAACATCTCGCCCCTTGGATTGCTCATCGGCGGGGAGGAGCTGCACAACAACCACCACGCCTTCCCGAGCTCCGCGAAGCTTTCGGTGAAGCCCTGGGAGTTCGACGTCGGTTGGCTCTACATCCGCATCCTCGCTTTTCTGGGCCTAGCGCGGGTAAAGAAGCTTTCGCCCCGCCCCGAGGTGGTCGCTGGCAAGCGCGTGGTAGACATGGACACCCTGAAGGCCGTCATCGTCAGCCGCATGCACGTGGTGGCCCGTTACGCCCAAGAGGTGCTCAAGCCGGTCTCCAAGGCAGAGCTATGTGGCAGTGAGCGATCCTGTGGGCGGCCCTATCGGCGAACCCGCCGACTCCTGGTCACGGAGCGGGCGCGACTGGAGCCCGCGGCCCAAGCCAGGCTCCAGCGCCTGTTGGAACAGAGCCAGGCCCTGCGTACGGTCTACCAGTTCCGCGAGCGCCTCGCAGAACTTTGGGAGCGTTCCGCAACCAGCCAGGAGCTCCTGCTGAAGTCGCTCCAAGAGTGGTGCCAGGAGGCGGAGACCTCAGGGATCACGGCCCTGGAGGAGTTCGCGCAGAGGCTGCGGGGCCTGCGTCTGGCGACCTGAGGGTCGCCGGCAGAAAACGGGGTTCGAAAACAAACAACCCGCCGTCCGGCGGGTTGTTCGCAACTGGATTTGGGCGCTCAGACCTACTTGAGCTTGCCTTCCTTGTACTGGACGTGCTGGCGCACGACCGGGTCGTACTTGCGCATCTCAAGCTTGCCAGGGGTGTTCCGCTTGTTCTTGGTGGTGGTGTAGAAGTGACCGGTACCGGCGCTGGAGATCAGCTTGATCTTCTCGCGTGCGACTTTCTTTGCCATGATGGATCTCCCTCAGTCAGACCTTCTCGCCACGGGCACGCATCTCGCTCAGCACCGCACCGATGCCCTTCTTGTCGATCATGCGCATGCCATGGGAGGAGACACGCAGCCGTACCCAACGCTTCTCGCTCTCCACCCAGAAGCGGTGGTGACGCAGATTGGGGAGAAAGCGACGCTTGGTACGGTTGTGGGCGTGGGAGACGTTGCACCCGTTGAGCGGCCGCTTCCCGGTGACCTGACAGACCTTCGACATTGGTTGACCCCTTGCGCGCTGCTCTCAGCGACCGGATGAGTCCTGGTGTCCCAGGGAAGGTTTTGAAAAATATCAGATCATCCCAGCCCAGGCAAGGCCCACGAACAGAGATCTGCCGACAGCACTCGTGAACTGTGGATAACTCCGCACCGGAGGTATAGACTGGGGTCCATTCGGGCGTTTCCCGTCCAGCCCCCACCGACAACCGGGGGGCCGTAAGCGTGTCTCTCGTAACCATCCCTTAGGCAGATTTTCAAAGGAGGGCACTGTGGCCGTCTGGGAGAAGTGCGTCTCCGTGTTGCGCTCTGAGCTCAGCCCTACGGAGTTCAATACCTGGATCCTGCCACTCCAGGCCGAGGAATCGCCCAAAGGTTTGCGTCTTTGGGCACCCAATCAGTTTGTCCAGGAAACGGTTGTGGAGCGGCACCTGGAGCGTGTTCGTGAAATCTGCGCCTGGATGGATGCCCGAGGGGACTTCGCGGTATCGGTGGAGATCGGAAGCTCGCGCCGTTCAGTGGAAAATCGGGCATCGACTGGGGATGGGGAGGCCTCTGTCGCGGTTCGGGACCTGGAGTCTCGAGCCCTCGAGAGCAACCTTAACCCCACATTCACCTTCGAGAACTTCGTCGAGGGGAAGTCCAACCAGATTGCCCGCGCCGCCTCGGTTCAGGTTGGCCTCAATCCCGGCAAGGCCTACAACCCGCTCTTCATCTACGGTGGCGTCGGGCTCGGCAAGACCCACCTGATGCATGCCGTAGGCAACGCCATGCTGCAGGGGAACCCCGAGGCACGGGTGATCTATCTCCATTCGGATCGGTTCGTCGGGGAGATGGTCAAGGCCCTTCAGCACAACCGTATCGACGAGTTCAAACGCCGTTATCGTTCGGTCAAAGCCCTCCTGATCGACGACGTACAGTACTTCGCCGGCAAGGAACGTTCACAGGAGGAATTCTTCCACACCTTCAATGTCCTCTTTGAGTCACAGCAACAGATCGTGCTCTCGAGTGACCGCTTTCCGAAGGAGCTGCCGGGGCTGGAGGAGCGCTTGAAGTCGCGCTTCGGCTGGGGCCTGACAGTGGCGATCGAGCCCCCGGACCTCGAGACCCGCGTAGCCATCCTGCAGAACAAGGCGACCCAGAGCGGCGTCGCCCTCGCAGAAGATGTGGCCTTCTTCGTGGGCCGACGCATCCGCTCCAACATCCGAGACCTGGAGGGCGCCCTGAAGCGTTTGGTGGCCAACTCCCAGTTCACCGCCCGAGCTATCACACTTGACTTTGCCCGGGAGGCCCTGCGCGACATCCTCGCCGCCCAGGACAAACAGGTGACCCTGGAGAACATACAAAAAACTGTGGCCGAGTACTTTCAGGTACGCCTCTCGGATCTTCTGTCCGCGAAACGTAGCCGCTCGGTGGCCCGGCCGCGCCAGATCGCCATGGCCCTCGCGAAGGAGTTGACCAAGCACAGCCTACCCGAGATAGGAGAGGCCTTTGGCGGACGGGACCACACGACGGTGCTTCACGCTACCCGCAAGGTCAAGGAACTGCGAGACAGCGACGCGAGGATCGCCGAGGACTTTACCAACCTGTTGAGGATTCTCACTAGCTAGGCTGAGTGCTTTGTGGATAAGTCGAGTAAGTCGCTTTGTTCCAGGGGTTGTCCCCAGGTCACTGACAGCTAGCTGACGGATTGAAGGACCCATCGAAGAATCTATAACGCTATGAATAATAAACAAAAAATTTCTGGAGCGGCGATTGTGCACAAGTCTCATCATCAACATCTTTATTAGAGTTAGAGCTAAAGATCGGTAGGGCGGGGAAACGCAGGGGAAGAAGATGAGAATTGAAGTGAGCAGAGAGATGCTTTTCGGGGCGCTAGCTCGTGTCGGTGCGGTGGTGGAACGACGGCAGACCTTGCCGATCCTATCCAACCTCCTGGTTCTGGTGCGGGAGGGCCGTATCGAGTTGATCGGGACCGATATGGAGATCGAGGTTCGCTGCACGATCGAGGCAATTACTCTCGGAGAAGGGGAACTGACGCTCCCAGCCCGCAAGATCCTGGATATCTGCCGCGCATTGCCAGAGGGGAGTGAGGTTCGCGTGGACGTGGAGGGGGACCGGGCGGTCGTGAGATCGGGGAGGGCGCGATTCACCCTCAGTACGCTCCCGGCGCGGGATTACCCAGTAGGCGAGGGAAAGGTCGCGGACCATCAGTTCCTGTTGCTGAGTGGGCAGTTCCGTCAACTCTTGGAGAAGTCCGCTTTCGCGATGGCACAACAGGACGTGCGCTACTACCTCAATGGGCTGTTGCTGGAAGTGAAGACTGGGGTGTTGAACGCGGTGGCAACGGATGGGCATCGTTTGGCGCGGGCGACCCGGCGGGTGGACCTGCACCTTGAGGAGGACGTTCAGGTCATCCTACCGCGAAAAACAGTACTGGAACTGCAGCGCCAGCTCAGTGACAAGGAAGAAGCGGTGCAGGTGGAGATCGCGGGAAAGTTCGTTCGCATCAGCTTCGGGAGCACAGTTATTACGTCGAAGGTGATCGATGCGCGCTATCCCGACTACGAGCGGGTCATACCTCGGGGCGAGGGAACGGTGCTGGTGGTAGACCGAGAAGGCTTTCGACGGGCCCTAGCGCGGACGGCGATCCTTTCGAACGAGAAGTACAAGGGGGTTCTGATAGAGCTGGAACCGGGTGTAATGCGACTCAGGACCCACAACCCGGAGCAAGAGGAGGCGGTGGAGGAGCAGAGCGTCGGTTACCAGGGGGAGCGGGTTGCGATAGGGTTCAACGTGGGGTATCTGCTCGACATGTTGGGTGTGATCGGGACGACGGAAGTGGAGATGCGCATCCTCGAAGAGAACGGAAGTCTGCGGATTCGCGAAGAGGGCGAGCAGACCAACACCTTCGTCATCATGTCGATGCGGCTGTGAAGTGTTCACTAAAGAGATAAGGGTTGGGTGTGGGAGGAAAGGTTCCACGTGGAACATCGTTTGAGTCTGTCTGAGGACCGCGGGTTCGACTCTGAGCCCTACGCGCGCCCTTCAGTAACTGGTTGGAAGGCTTGATGAGTAACGACACCTACGATTCTTCGAATATCAAAGTCCTCAGGGGCCTCGATGCGGTCCGTAAGCGACCCGGGATGTACATCGGCGACACCGATGATGGAACCGGACTTCATCACATGGTGTTCGAGGTGGTCGACAACTCCATCGACGAGGCCTTGGCGGGTTACTGCACCGAGATCAATGTCATCGTCCACAGCGATCAGTCGGTGACGGTAATCGACAATGGTCGGGGGATACCCGTGGACGAGCATCCGGAAGAGAGGCGCTCCGCCGCCGAGGTGATCATGACCGTGCTGCATGCGGGAGGCAAGTTCGACGACAACTCCTACAAGGTATCCGGGGGACTCCATGGGGTAGGGGTCTCGGTGGTCAACGCCCTTTCGGAGAGCCTCTGGTTGAGGATCCATCGCGGCGGCAAGTGGTACGAGCAGGGCTACGTCCTGGGCGAGCCAAGCTATCCGCTCCAAGAAATGGGCCCTAGCGAAGGATCGGGTACCGAAATTCGTTTCAAACCCTCACAGGAGATCTTTTCGGATACCCAGTTCCACTATGAGATCCTCGCGCGACGCCTTCGGGAGTTGTCCTTCCTCAATCCCGGGGTCCGGATCACCCTTGCGGAAGAGGCCACGGGTCGCGAAGACATCTTCCAGTACAAAGGGGGGATCCGCGCCTTCGTGGAGCATCTGAACCGCAACAAGACCCCATTGCACCCAAAGGTGTTCCATTTTTCCGCGGAGAAGGACCGGGTGCTCCTCGAGATCGCCATGCAGTGGAACGAGTCGTACCAGGAGAGCGTGTTCTGCTATACGAACAATATTCCGCAAAGGGACGGGGGTACCCACCTGGCGGGGTTCCGAGCGGGGATCACGCGGTCATTGAACCAGTACATAGAAAAAGAAGGTCTCGCGAAAAAACACAAGATCAAGACGACCGGCGATGACGCGCGGGAAGGGCTAACGGCGGTCCTGTCGGTCAAGGTTCCCGATCCAAAGTTCTCGTCGCAAACAAAGGACAAGCTGGTGTCGTCGGACGTGAAGCCCGTGGTGGAGAATCTGTTGTTCGATGCCCTCAGTGCCTTTCTCGAGGAGAATCCAGCGGACGCACGATCGGTTGCGGGGAAGATCGTAGAGGCGGCGCGGGCGCGGGAAGCAGCTCGCAAGGCGAGGGAGATGACGCGGC
>CAZFHV010000090.1:0-840 GCA_964519095.1 uncultured Chromatiaceae bacterium
TCCCCGCCGCCGAGGCGCGTCTGGGGCCGGTGGACCGCATCTTCTCCCGCATCGGGGCCGCCGACGACCTGGCCGGTGGGCGCTCCACCTTCATGGTGGAGATGGAGGAGACCGCCAACATCCTGCACAACGCCACCCGCCACAGCCTGGTGCTGATGGACGAGATCGGCCGCGGCACCAGCACCTTCGACGGGCTGTCCCTGGCCTGGGCCTGCGGCGTGGAGCTGGCCACCCGCATCCGCGCCTTCACCCTGTTCGCCACCCACTACTTCGAGCTCACCACCCTGCCCCAGGAGCACCAGGGCATCGCCAACCTGCACCTGGATGCGGTGGAGCACGGCGAGGGTATCGTCTTCCTGCACGCGGTACGGGAAGGGCCCGCCAACCAGAGCTACGGCCTCCAGGTGGCGGCCCTCGCCGGGGTGCCCGAGGCGGTGATCCGCCGCGCCCGGCTGCGGCTGCGGGAGCTGGAGGGCGCCGCCCAGCGCCACACCGAGCGGAGCACCCAACAGCTCTCCCTCTTCCCCACCGAGCCCCCCCACCCCGCCCTGGAGGCCCTGCGGGACCTCAAGCCCGACGAGATGAGCCCCCGCCAGGCCCTGGAGGCCCTCTATCGCCTCAAGGGGTTGCTCGACTGAGCACCCTGCCCAGCCCCGAGGGCAATGTCGTCAACATACTCGTTCACCGCATGTATAAAGTTATTTTTATAGCCTTCTGTAAACTGAGCAGTTTTGATTAGGAAGTGGCCAGCATGCGCAAAAAAACGGCCCGAAGTGCTATCCAAGTGATCTCAGCGATGGTGCCTGGAACACCACAGAGCCGCCGTTTCGTCTTGCTGCC
>CAZFHV010000090.1:850-13494 GCA_964519095.1 uncultured Chromatiaceae bacterium
GTCGAGCGCACCTTTGCTTGGCTCAACCACTCCCGTCGCCCCAGCAATATTGAGAGCGCCTGATCCGCCCCAGCGAAACCTGGGTTCATTTGGCGATGATCAAACACATCGCCAACCGACCGGCTTGAGCCGAGGGTTTCCAAACAGCTTCTGAGGAAACCGGGATCGGCCCTTCTCCTCAGGTGCGTGCGTCCTGGCGCAACCAGGCGAGGACCTCCTCCGCATTCCGATCGGGGGGAAACACCGGATAGAAGACCTTCAGGATCCGCGGCCCTTCGGTGATGAGGCTGAGCCGCCGGTAGAGCTCGCTCCCTCCGACCCGGAAGGTCGGCAGGCCCAGCCGCTCTTTGAGCTGCAGACGGGAATCGCTCAGGAGCTGGAAGGGGAGGTGCAGCCGCTCCCGTGCCTCGCGCTGGTAGGCGGTGTCTTGGGCGCTGAGGCCGAAGACCCCGGCCCCGAGGGCCTGGAGCTCCGCGTAGTGGTCCCGATAACCGCAGGCCTGGGGGGTGCAGCCCCGGGCGCCGGGTATCTGGTCCCACCCTTCGGGGAGGGCCAGGCCCGGGCGGCCGGTCATGGGATAGAGGTAGACGACCCAGCGGCCCGTCAGCTCCCCGAGGGCGATGCTGGTGCCGTCGGTAGCCGGCAGGCGGAGATCGGGTAGCGCCGCGCCCTCCAGATGGGCCGCGGCGCCGTCGTCCAGGGGTCTCGGGAGGTCCTGGGGCAGATCCGTGGGGTTGCTGCTCATGGGTGGTGCGCTCCGATGGAAGCGGCCGCTCAGGGCTTGGGCAGGGTCACCCCCCGCTGACCCTGGTACTTGCCGCCCCGGTCCCGGTAGGAGGTCTCGCACACCTCGTCGGACTCGAAGAAGAGGATCTGGGCGACCCCCTCGTTGGCGTAGATTCTGGCGGGCAGGGGGGTGGTGTTGGAGAACTCGAGCGTCACGTGCCCCTCCCACTCGGGCTCCAGGGGGGTCACGTTGACGATGATCCCGCAGCGGGCATAGGTGCTCTTGCCCAGGCAGATGGTGAGCACGTTGCGGGGGATGCGGAAGTACTCCACCGTGCGGGCCAGGGCAAAGGAGTTGGGGGGGATGATGCAGACATCCGCCTTGAGGTCCACGAAGCTCGAGGAGTCGAAGTTCTTGGGGTCGACGATGGCGGAGTTGATGTTGGTGAAGATCTTGAATTCGTCGGCGCAGCGGATGTCGTAGCCGTAGCTCGAGGTGCCGAAGGAGATCACCCGCTGGCCCGCCACCTCGCGCACCTGCTCGGCGAGAAAGGGCTCGATCATCCGCTCCGACTCCGCCATGCGGCGGATCCACCGATCCGATTTGATGCTCATCTCGTGCTGACCCCAACGGCCGCCCAGCCGGCGCCGCGAATGCTAACCCCTGGCCCGTTCGAAAGGAACCTAGCGCCCAGAGCCCCCCAGGGCGTTCGGCGCTATAGTAGCCCCGGTGAAGCCCTGGTGGCGCGGGAGGAGGCGCGTGGCGATGAGTAAGCGGCGGGGCGCGAGCATGGGGGCGGGGGCGCTGGCGCTGCTCGCCGGGCTCTGGGGCTGCTCAGGGGCGGACGCCCCCCCGGCCAAGGAGGCAAAGGCCGAGGCGATCCCGGTGGTCACCGCGCGGGTCGAGCAGAAGACCATGCCGCTGCAGATCGCCTCCGTGGGCAGGGTCGAGCCCGTGGAGACGGTGGCGGTGAAGGCGCGGGTGGCGGGGCAGATCGAGCGGGTGGAGTTCACCGAGGGTCAGGAGGTGCGACAGGGGGCCCCGCTCTTCCTCATCGACCCCCGTCCGTTCGTCGCCCAGCTCCAGCAGGCCGAGGCCAATCTGGCCCGCAGCCAGGCCCAGCTCGACAACGCCAAGCTCGCCGAGGGCCGCTACCTGGATCTGATCAAGAAGAAGGTGGTCTCGGAGGACCAGTTCGATCAGATCCGCACCGCCCGGGAGGCGGCCGAGGCCAGCGTGCGCGCCGATCGCGCCGCCATCCAGACGGCCAAGCTGCAACTGGAGTTCACCGACATCCGCGCCCCCATTGGTGGCCGCACCGGTCGGGTGCTGATCCAGCGGGGCAACCTGGTGAAGGCCAACGACGACCAGCCCATGGTGGTCATCCATCGCATCGACCCCATCGATGTGACCTTCTCGGTGCCCGAGGCCCAGCTAGGCCCGGTTCGCTCTGCGCTGGAGGCCGGCACCACCGCGGTACAGGTGACGATCCCCGACAGCGACGCCCCGGCCCAGCAAGGGAAGCTGAGCTTCATCGACAACAGCGTCGAGCCCCAGACCGGCACCGTTCGACTCAAGGCCCGCTTCGACAACCCCCTGGGCCTGTTGTGGCCGGGTCAGTTCCTCCGGGTGACCCTGGTGCTCGGTGAGGAGCCCGACGCCCTGGTGGTGCCCTCCGCCGCCGTCCAGAGCGGTCCGAAGGGCCCCTTCGTGTTCCTGGTGGACAGCGCGGGCCGGGCCGAGCTGCGCCCCGTGACCATCGCGCGCACCCTTGGCAACCAGACCCTGCTCAGCAGTGGGGTGAGCGCGGGGGAGACCCTGGTGACGGTGGGCCAGTGGCGGCTGCGACCGGGGACCCGGGTAAAGGCGGAGTCACCCGCCCCATGACCCTGCCGGAGCTGTGCGTCCACCGGCCGGTCATGACCATGCTGGTCATGGCCTCGATCCTGCTCTTCGGGGCCATGGCCTACCGGCTGTTGCCGGTCTCGGCCCTGCCCACGGTGGATTTCCCCACCATCCAGGTCTCGGCGGACCTCCCCGGTGCCAGCCCCAGGACCATGGCAGCCTCGGTGGCCACGCCCCTGGAGAAGCAGTTCACCACCATCGCCGGGCTGGACTCCCTGAGCTCCACCAGCGCCCTGGGCTCCACGCGCATCACGCTCCAGTTCTCCCTGGACCGCGACATCGACGCCGCGGCCCAGGACGTGCAGGCGGCCATCTCCGCCGCCCAGCGCCAGCTCCCAGCCCAGATGAGCACGCCGCCCACCTACCGCAAGGTGAACCCCGCCGACCTGCCCATCTTCTACCTGGCCCTGACCTCCTCGACCCTGCCCCTGTCCACGGTCAACGAGTACGCCGACACCTTCCTCGCCCAGCGCATCTCCATGCTCAACGGGGTGGCCCAGGTGCAGATCTTCGGCGCCCAGAAGTACGCGGTGCGCGTCCAGCTCGACCCCAACGCCCTCGCTAGCCGCGGGGTGGGGATCGACGAGGTGGAGGCGGCCATCGGGCAGCACAACGTCAACCTCCCCACCGGCACCCTCTACGGGCCCCAGCGGGCCCTGACCATCGAGGCGGAGGGCCAGTTGCGGGACGCCGCCCCCTACCGCCCCCTCATCGTCGCCTACCGCAACGGGGCCCCCCTGCGGCTGGAGGCCCTGGGCCGGGTGATCGACAGCGTCCAGGACAACCGGGTGGCCGCCTGGTTCAAGGGGGAGCGTGGCATCGTCCTCGCCATCCAACGCCAGCCGGGCACCAACAGCATCGCGGTGGTGGACGACATCAAGCGGCTCCTGCCCAGCATCCGCGCCGAGCTGCCGGCGGGGATCGAGGTGGACATCCTCTACGACCGCTCGGAATCCATCCGCGAGTCGGTCAACGACGTGCAGTTCGCCTTGCTCCTGGCCCTTGCCCTGGTGGTGCTGGTGATCTTTCTCTTCCTGCGCCGCCTCTCGGCGACCCTCATCCCCAGCGTCGCCCTGCCGATCTCCGTCGTGGGGACCTTCGCGGTGCTCTACGTCCTCGGCTACAGCGTCGACAACCTCTCCCTCATGGCGTTGACCCTCTCGGTGGGGTTCGTGGTAGACGACGCCATCGTCATGCTGGAGAACATCACCCGCCATCTGGAGGCGGGGGAGACCCCCTGGGAGGCGACCCTCAAGGGGGCCCGGGAGATCAGCTTCACCATCCTCTCCATGACCCTGTCCCTGGCAGTGGTGTTCCTTCCGGTGTTCTTCATGGGTGGCATCCTGGGTAAGCTGCTCCACGAGGTGGCGGTGGCCATCATCGCCTCGGTGCTGATCTCGGGGCTGGTCTCCCTGACGCTCACCCCGCTGATGTGCAGCCGTCTGCTGCGCGCGGAGGCCAGCATCCAGCACGGCCGGCTCTATGCCTGGACCGAGGCCCTGTTCGAGGGGACGCGGCGGCTCTACGGGCGGAGCCTCCACTGGGTGCTCGACCACCGCCGCTTCACCCTCGGGGTATTCTTCCTCATCCTGATCGCCACGGGGGTGCTGTTCGCCCGCATGCCCAAGGGCTTCCTGCCGAGCGAGGACGTGGGCCAGCTCCTCTGCTTCACCGAGGCGGCCCAGGACGTGTCCTTCGACGAGATGGTGCGGCTGCAGAGCCAGGTGGCGGCGATCATCGATGCCGACCCCAACGTCGCCTCCACCATGTCCTTCGTGGGGGCGGGGGGCTCGAGCCAATCCCTCAACTTGGGTCGCGTCATCGTCCGGCTCAAACCCCGCGGGGAGCGGCTGAGCGCCGATCAGGTGGTGCGGGAGCTGCGGCCCAAGCTCACCGGGATCGCGGGCATCAAGGCCTATCTGCAGAACCTGCCCCTGATCCGCATCGGCGGTCAGCTCACCAAGAGCCCCTACCAGTACAGCCTCCAGGGGGCGGACCCCGAGGTGCTCTACCACTGGGCGGGGGTGCTGGAGGAGCGGCTGCGCGCCCAGGCCGGTTTCCTCGACGTGACCAGCGATCTGCAGATCGCCCGGGCCCAGGTGATGGCGGAGATCGACCGGGAGCAGGCGGCGGCGCGGGGTGTCACCCCCGAGCAGATCGAGCGGGCACTCTACAACGCCTACGGCTCCCGCCAGGTCTCCACGATCTACACGCCGAGTAACCAGTACTGGGTGATCCTGGAGCTCCTGCCCGAGTACCAACAGGACGCCGCCGCCCTGCCGATGCTCTACGTGCGCTCCTCCGGGGGCAGCCTGGTGCCCCTGGACACCCTAGTGCGCACCAGCCGCGGGGTGGGGCCCCTCAGCGTGAACCACATCGGCCAGCTCCCCGCCGTGACCCTCTCCTTCGACCTCGCCCCTGGCCTCTCCCTGGGGGACGCCATCGAGCGCATCGGTGCCCTTCAGGCGGAGCTTGGCCTGCCGCCGACCCTGAGCACCCGCTTCCAGGGGGCCGCCCAGGCCTTCCAGGCCTCCCTGGCGGGGATGGGGATGCTGATCAGCCTCTCGATCCTGGTGATCTATGTCGTCCTCGGCATCCTCTACGAGAGCTACCTCCACCCCCTCACGGTCCTCTCGGGGCTCCCCAGCGCGGGGCTCGGCGCCCTGCTCACCCTCATGACCTTCGGGCTGGAGCTGAACCTCTACGGATTCGTGGGCATCATCATGCTGATCGGCATCGTCAAGAAGAACGCCATCATGATGATCGACTTTGCCATCGTCGCCCGGCGGGACGAGGGGAGGGGGGCACTGGAGGCCATCTCCCAGGCCTGTCTGATCCGCTTCCGGCCCATCATGATGACCACCCTGGCGGCGCTGATGGGCACCCTGCCCATCGCGCTGGGGTTTGGGGCGGGGGCCGAGACCCGCCGACCCCTGGGGCTCGCGGTGGTGGGGGGACTGCTGGTCTCCCAGCTCCTCACCCTCTATCTCACCCCCGTCATCTACCTCTATTTCGAGGCCCTCAAGGAGAGGGTGGAGCGTCGGCGGGGGAGCCGGAGCCCGGTCGTAGCGGCCGGGGAGGGATCGGTGATCTGAGGCCCCGGGCTGGGCGGCCGCAGCGGGCTACTCCACCTCGTGCTCCGTACCGGCCTCCACGCGGGCACAGCAGACGTCGTAGTAGTACTCGGCGAAGCGCTTGTCCTCGCCGACGATGTGGCCGATCAGCCAGGCCTTGAGGGTCCCCAGGGTCTCGGCGTCGAGGGACACCTCGCCACGGTCGGCCAGGGCACGCAGCAGTGTCTTGAGCTCCGCAAGGAGTTGGGCATGCTCGCTCTTGTGTGCCGCGTAGTCCGGGTAACCGATGGCCCGCATGAATCCCTCCTCCCGCTGGAAATGCTCATGCGCCCGCTGGCTGAACGCCTCGAGGCATTGCACCAGGGTCGAGCCTTCCACCGGACAGGTCTCCAGGGCGCGCTCGGCCTCCCGCTCGGCCACCCCTGCCAGTGCGCCCCCCGCGCCGCTGCGGTGACTGCCCGCATACTGATTGCCATAGAGGCCAACGATACGATTGAATAGCTCGACCAAGGCCACGTGGTCTTCGTCGAGGGCATCGATCTGGAGGGTCCACTCATCGCGCCAGCGAAGAATACCGAACATAGCGCCACCTCTACGCCCGTCGACCGCGGGGCCTGTCGAGACGTTACCAAATATAGGCCATGTCTGCGTAGGCCGTAGGGGCGCTGGGGGACTGGCCGCAGGTTGCACTCCCTGGCCGCCGCTCAGGAAGGGTGGTTGTGGCGGTGACCCTTTCAAGGAAGGCCGTCAGTAAATATGATGTAGACATCGGCGCCGGCTGGGCCAGGTACCGGTACCGAGCCCGCAGTCGCTAAGTTGTCCCGCGGCATCCGGATCTCGGAGCCCCTTTCCAGGAGGACCCACTACCCCATGACTGAGCAGCGTAGCATCCGTCGTTACACCGCCTACTTCCGGGGCTGGGCCGGGGCCTTCGGGGAGCACGAGGCCATCGAGGATGCCACCCACGGGCTGCATTGGTTGGTGGGGGCGAACGAAGTGGGCACCATCCTGACCCCACCGCTGCGGCGGGCCCTGTTCCGGGCACTCCTGCCGAAGGATCAGCCCATGCCCAAGATCCGCATCACCTCAACCGCAGTCCAGGTGGGCGGGCATTGGTTCCTCCACTCCGCGCTCGCGCCGACTATCGCCGAGGGCATCCTGGGGCTGTTTCGCACCGCGGAGGACCTCCATCTCTACCTGACCTATCACCTCTGGTATCCCGCCGGGACCCGGATCCTCACCCTCAGCAAGACCAAGCCCCTGATCCTCATCTACAAGGAGATCGAGCCGTTCCTGGTGGAGGTTGCCCTGGACTGAGCGGGTGGCCGCTGCGATCTAAGGCTCCTGGGCTCCGAGGGGGTACCAGGTCTCGTCGCGTCGCGGTGGCAGGAGCCCCCGGCGCAGGTCTTTGAGCCTACCTAGGGAGGATCGGCCGACGCCGCCACCAAAGGGGTCTTCCTCCTCCAGGCGATCCCCTAGCTCTGCCTCGATCTGATCCGGGTCCTCGCCGGCCTCCAGGCGCCGGATCGCCTCGGCCATGCCGTCCCCCAGCTTCATGCCGGAGGCGTCGAACAGCCGGCGCATCAAGCGGGCGGCCTGCTTGGGGTCGTTCTCGTCCACCCCCTCGAGCTCGCCGGACAGGGATTCGAAGGCGCGCATCATCTTGTCCTCGTCCATGCCGGGGGGCAGGCCCTCGTCCGCGCCGCCCTCGGGGCGGCCCTTGGAGATGGCGAACAGGGAGACCTGGCGTGGCAGCTCCCCGCGGCCGCAGTGGGGACAGGCGGGCTGGGTGCTGGTGTCCACCCGCCGGGAGAAGAAATTGAGCAGGGTATGGCAATCCGGGCAGTAGAACTCGTAGACGGGCATGGCAGCGACTCGCTGGAGGGTTGCGGGGCCCCGGTGGGGGAGCCCATCGAAGACATCGCCCCATGGAGGGGCCGCGGGTCCCCCGGGTAGCGGCAGCTTCATGGAGTCGGCTGGGGAGTCTCGGCGAAACAGGGCGCGTTGGCAACGGGTTGGCGCGGGGCCGCGCCCCGCTCAGTCGAACAGGGAGTACTGGGTCCCCGGGGGCTTCGGCGGTCGGAACCGAGAAGCGTCCAGGACGCAGCCATCCGCCCCCTGGGCGAGCCCGAGCCGGCGGGCCGCCAGCTCGAAGCGCCTTTCCAACAGCTCCGCGATAGGTCCGCTGCCGCTGAAGCGGTGGCCGAAGCGGGGATCGTTGAGACGGCCGCCGCGGCACTGGCGGATCAGGCCCAGCACCCGGGTGCTGCGCTCCGGGTAGTGGGTGGCGAGCCAGTCGGAGAAGAGGTCCTTGAGCTCCAGCGGCAACCGCAGCAGCAGGCCCCGGGCGCGGCGCGCCCCCGCCGCGGCGGCCGCCCCCAGCACCCGCTCCAGGTCGGCATCCGTGAGGCCCGGGATGATGGGGGAGACCAGCACCCCCACCGGCACGCCCGCCTCCGCCAAGGAGCGGATGACCTCCAGTCGCCGCGCGGGGGTCGCCGCCCGGGGCTCCAAGCACCGGGCGAGGTCCAGCTCGAGGGTGGTGAGAGAAACCTGCACGGCGGCCAGGTGCTCCGCCGCCAGGGGTGCCAGGAGATCGAGGTCCCGCAGCACCAGCGCCGATTTGGTGGTGATGATGAGGGGGTGGCGAGCGGCGGCGAGCACCTCCAGGATGGCCCGGGTGAGGCCCAGGCGCCGCTCCACCGGCTGATAGGCATCGGTGTTGGCTCCCAGCACCAGCGGGGCGGGCCGGTAGCCCGGTCGGGCCAGCTCCCGCTCCAGTTGGGCGGGGGCATCGGGCTTGTAGAAGAGGCGGGTCTCGAAGTCGAGACCTGGCGACAGACCGAGCCAGGCGTGGCTCGGTCGGGCGTAGCAGTAGATGCAGCCGTGCTCGCAGCCCCGGTAGGGGTTGAGGGAGCGGTCGAAGGGGATGTCGGGGGACTGGTTGGAGCTGATGACCGAGCGGCTGGTATCGACCCGGAGCTCGGTGCGCAGTGGCAGGGGGTCGTCGGGGAACCAGCCGTCGTCGACCGCCTCCCGTTGCTCCCGGGCGTAGCGATTGGGCGGGTTGCCCAGGGCGCCGCGGCCGCGGGGCGGTGCCCCGTGGATCCCATCCGGCCCCGCGCCAGGGCCCTCGCTCTTGGCCTCCCGGCCAGCTCCGCCTATAGTCTTTCGCTCCCCACTCATCCCCGTCGCGACCCATCGAACCGCAGCGCGGGTGCGCGGGCGCCCCGCCTAGTCGTTGAGGAGACCCCGATGTCCGAAGAAGGCCGCTTCACCATCCACCTCGAGCAATTGGAAGGCTATCAGATCAACGTCCGCTTCGACTGGAAGCAGGCGGCGGACCTCCTCACGGATGAGCCCCCGCCCCTGGGCGGGGCCTCCGGCCCCAACGCATCCCGGATGCTGGCCGCGGCGGCCGCCAACTGCCTCAGCGCGAGCCTCCTCTACTGCCTGGCCAAGGACAGCCCGCCCGATCACAGCCTCAAGACCGAGGCCTCCTGTGTCCTGGTGCGCACCGACAAGGGGCGATTGCGGATCGGCCATATGGAGGTCCGGCTCATCCTCGACGAGGCCCTCGCCCAGTCCAAGCGCTTCGACCGCTGCAAGGCCCTGTTCGAGGACTTCTGCGTGGTCAGCGCCAGCATCCGCCAGGGGATCCCCATTCGGGTGCAGATCACCGATCAGGCGGGCCAGGTGCTCCATCAGTCCGAGTGAGTCGCGGCGTTGGACCTCTCAGGGGTGCCCGCCGACTGGCGGGGGCGCGGCTTTAGCTGCGGCATCTGGACCGACCCGCCGGGGCAGGTGTGGGCCGATTTCGTCCACCCCACCGATGAGCTGGTGATGCTGATCGAGGGGGAGCTTGAGCTCGAGCTCGGGGGCCGGATCTTGCGGCCCCTGCCGGGCGAAGCGGTGCTCATCCCGGCGGGCGTCGCCCATAGCGTGCGCAACCTGGGGCGGACCCGCAACCGTTGGTACTACGGCTATCGCGGGTCCTGAGCCCCGGCGGCCCTCCTGGGTCGGATGCCCTCAGGGCCGGCGGGGCACCCAGACCTCGATGAGGGAGCCCTGGGTATTGATCCCCATGCGGCCCCAGTCCGCGTCCGCCGGCAAGCCGATCCACTGGCTGTAGCCGCCGAATTGCCAGAAGCTCATGGCCGAGCCGGGCGGCTGGCTGATCTGGCCGCCACCAGAGTGCACCAGAAGCTGACCGTTCGAGACACCGAGCTGGACATCCCCGGGCCCCTGGTTGCCGGTATGGATGCGGATGAGGTAACCCTGGGGGGTGGGCTGCTGCTCCACGGCCAGTCCGCTCCAGCCCTGGACCAGGGTCCAGGGAGCGGCCCCCGCATAGCCGGTCCAGGGATTGTAGGGCCCGCCCCACCAGGCGGTGGCCGGATGGGCCCAGGCGAGGCCCAGCAGGAGCCCCATGGGGGGGCCAAGTCTTTCTAACATCGTCGATTCCCTCCAAAATGTGGGCACGGTCCGAACCAATGCCGCCCGGCGGCGTCTCATCCTGGGGATGGAGCGGCGGAGGCCGCGACCCCCGGCGCTCCTGTCTCCTCCCCCTATTCCCGACACTGCACCCGAGATGATGTCCACCACCCACAGCGGCCTTTGGCGCGACCTTGGCAAACGGTTCTTGCCCTACCTCGGTTTCACCCTCGCCCTCTACGCCCTCACCGGGCTCCTGGAGCTGGTGGGGGGCATGGCCTGGATGTGGTGGCACAAGCCCATCGAGCTGGTGCTGGTGCTCTCCCTCTACTTCCTGCTCCTGCAGGTCGTCCCCGATACCCGCCGCGGCAAGGTCATCGCCGCCTTGCCGGTCCTGGTGCTCTATATCGTGCTCGACAGCTACTATCTGCTGTTCGGGCGCGTGTTCCGCTGGAGCGAGCTGCGGGAGGTGCCCGAGGCCCTCGACGTCCTGCCCTGGTATCTGAGCGCCTTCATCCTCGGGGTGATCTCGTTACCCGCAGTGCTGCTGCTCCTGAACCTGCGCCGGCCCCGTCCGCTGCCCTTCGCCCTGAGTCTGGTCCCGCTGGGATTGGTGCTGGGGACGCTCCTGTGGCGCCCCGAGCTCTTCCTCCAAGGCTACCTCTGGATCACCCGCGACGTGGTGGAGTGGTCGGACGAAGAGTCCGTGCACTGGAATGGCCGTTTCTCGATGATACTCTACCATGAGGCCAAGCGCCGGGCCGCGGTGCGCGAGGCCTCCCGCTACCGGGATATCCCCGCCTACGAGGAGCGCTTCCAGGACACCCTCAAGGTCCTGGAGGCCACGCCCAAGCGGCGCAACCTCCATGTGGTGGTCTACGAGGGTTTCTTCGATCCCGGCCAGATGGAGCGCCTCAAGCTCAGCCGCGACCCCTTGGACCCGGCCCTGCGCGCCCTCCTGACCGGCGGCAAGGGGGGGCTATCGGTATCCCCGGTGTTCGGCGGCTACACCGCCCAGGCCGAGTTCGAGGTGCTGTGCGGTGTCCCGGCCCTGCAGATCCTCGGCACCATCGAGTTCAACCTCTTCACCGGCTCGCCGGTGCACTGTCTGCCCGATGTGCTGCGCCAGGTCGGCTACCGCACCATTGCCACCAACGCCTACAAACCCAACTTCTTCAACGCCATCTCTGCCTATCGGGGGACTGGTTTCGACGAGACCTATTTTTCCCGCGAGTACGCGCCCCAGCGGGAGACCTACCTCACCCGGGGTGATGTCACCGGCGAGAAATATATGTTCGACGGTGTGCTGTTCCAGCAGAACCTGGATTTCGTGCGCCAGCAGCTCGCCGCCGAGCCCAAGCGGCCGCTGCTCAACTACATCCTGACCATCTACGGGCACTACCCCTACATGATGAATGAGCGGCTGCGGCCGCGGGTGATCGAGGCCAAGGGCCCCGCCCGCACCGACGGCGAGCTCGTGACCATCCTCAACCAGCTCTACTACCGCAGTCAGGCCCTGACCAAGTTCATCCAAGACCTCAAAGAACTGGACCCGAAGGGGATCCTGCTGGTGGTCGCCGACCACCTGCCCCCTTTGGAGCAGGGCAAGGCCGCCTACGATCGACTGGGTTACCTGGGCAACCGCAAGCAGAGCGACTTCACCACCTTCATCGCCCTGTTCGACGCGGGTCGGCCGGTGGTGACCGGCCCCATGCACCATCACGACATCCCCCAGCTGCTGTATCGCCTGCTCACCGACGGGCGCTACTGCGCGGGGGATCGCTGCCGCCAACCTTCCGATGCGGAGCTGCGCGATGCCTATCTGCAGGTCATGGCCCACGCGGTGGTGGCGGGCGACTGAGGGCGCACCTGCACCCTCGAGCCCTGCCGCAAACGATGGTCGAGACGGTCTGAGACGCGCCCTGGAGCAGCGGCGACTCCGGGCTGGCCTGACCGCTCTGGTCCTGGCCGGCGCACAGCTTGGGGGCTGCGCCACGGTGCCGGAGACGGGGCGCTCTCAGGTCCTCTTGGTCAGTCCCCAGGAGGAGGTGCGACTCGGCATGAGCGCCTTCCAAGAGGTCAAGGGCTCTGTGCCCCGGGCGCGGGATCCCGCCCAGAATGCCCAGCTCCAGCAGGTGGGCCGGCGCATCGCCTCGGTGGTGGAGCTGCCGGGCGCCCAGTGGGAGTTCGTGCTGTTCGACAACCCCCGCACCCCCAACGCCTTCTGCCTGCCCGGCGGCAAGGTGGGCGTCTACACGGGGATCCTGCCCATCACCCAGGACGCCGACGGCCTGGCCACGGTCATCGGCCACGAAGTGGCCCATGCGGTGGCCCGCCACGGGGCGGAGCGGATGTCCGAGGCCCTGTTGATCCAGCTCGGGGGCCAGGTCCTCGCCGTGGCCCTGGGGACCCGCGGCGCCCTTACCCGGGACCTGACGCTCCAGGCCTACGGGCTAGCAGCCTGTCGGACTTCACCCCTTTTCGAACGGGTAAAATACGGGCAG
>CAZFHV010000091.1:0-13494 GCA_964519095.1 uncultured Chromatiaceae bacterium
GAGGGTGGACGCACCGTGGGTGCCGGGGTGGTTGCCAAGGTCATCGCCTAAGAGGATCCAACGACATGGCGAACCAGAGGATACGCATTCGACTCAAGGCGTTCGATCACCGCCTTATCGACCAGTCGGCGCGGGAGATCGTCGAGACCGCCAGGCGCACGGGCGCCCAGGTGCGCGGTCCCATCCCGCTGCCGAGCAAGAAGGAGCGGTACACGGTGCTGATCTCGCCCCACGTCGACAAGGATGCGCGGGACCAGTACGAGCTGCGCACCCACAAGCGCCTCATGGATATTGTCGACCCCACGGACAAGACGGTGGATGCACTGATGAAGCTCGATCTGGCGGCCGGCGTCGACGTGCAGATCAAGCTGAGCTGAGGGTAAGACCATGGCGATTGGCGTGATCGGCCGTAAGGCCGGGATGACCCGAATCTTTACCGAGGCAGGCGCTTCGATCCCGGTGACGGTGATCGAGGTGCAGAACAACCGTATCAGCCAGGTGAAGACGGACGAGAGCGATGGCTATCGCGCCATCCAGGTGGCGGCGGGCAGTCGCAAGCCTTCGGCGGTGAGCAAGCCCTTGGCGGGTCACTTCGCCAAGGCCGGCATCGAGGGGGCTCGGGACCTGTGCGAGTTTCGTCTCTTCGGGGATGAGGGCGGGGATCTGGCGGTAGGCCAGGAGATTCGGGTGACGATCTTCGAGACGGGCCAGTTGGTAGACGTCCGGGGTACCACCAAGGGCCGGGGTTTCTCCGGCGCCATCCGGCGGCACCACTTCAATTCCCAGGACAGCACCCACGGCAACTCGGTCTCCCATCGGGCCCCCGGCTCCATTGGCCAGAATCAGAGCCCGGGGCGGGTCTTCAAGGGCAAGCGCATGGCCGGGCAGCTGGGCAACGTGCAGCGCGCCCAGCAGAATCTCGAGGTGGTTCGGGTGGATGCCGATCGCAACCTCCTGTTGGTCAAGGGCGGCGTGCCGGGTCCGGCGGGTGGGCGGCTCATCGTCACCCCCGCGGCGAAGCAGGCCAGCGAGGGGTAGGCAGTGATGGAGCTCAACGTTCGCAATCTCGCCGGTCCAACCGGGAAGACCCTCGGGGTCTCCGAGCAGGTCTTCGGCGTCGAATACAAGCCGGCCCTGGTCCACCAGGTGGTCACGGCCTATCTGGCGGCGGCCCGTAGCGGCACCAAGGCCCAGCGCAACCGCTCGGACGTGAGTGGGGGTGGAGCCAAGCCGTTCCGGCAGAAGGGCAGCGGTCGCGCCCGGGCCGGCACCAGCCGCAGTCCCCTCTGGCGGGGTGGTGGGCGGGTGTTTCCGGCGGCACCGCGGGACTTCAGCCAGAAGGTCAACCGCAAGATGTACCGCGGCGCCCTCTGCTCGATCCTCTCGGAGCTCATGCGCCTGGGTCGTCTCAGCGTGGTGCAGGAGTTCGGCGTCTCGAGCCCCAAGACCCGCGATCTGGCCGGGAAGCTCACCGGCATGGGCTTGAGCGACGTGCTGCTCATCGTGGAGGACTTCGACGATAACCTCTATCTGGCCGCCCGGAACCTCCCGCGGGTCGATGTCCTGACCCCTGAAGAGGTCGATCCGGTAAGCCTGATCGCCTTCGAGAACATCCTGGCCACCGAGGAGGCCGTCAAGCGGCTGGAGGGTCGGTTGTCATGAATCAAGAGCGTTTGATGAAGGTCCTCCTGGGCCCCGTGATCTCGGAGAAGGGGACGCTATTGGCGGATGCCAACCGTCAGTACGCCTTTCGGGTGACCACCGACGCCACCAAGCAGGAGATCGGCAGTGCCGTGGAGACCCTGTTCGGCGTCAAGGTGGACAAGGTGCAGGTGCTCAACCAACTGGGAAAGCGCAAGCGCTTCGGTCAGCGCCGGGGCAAGCGGGCGGACTCGCGCAAGGCCTATGTGCGCCTCGCGCCCGGCCATGAGATCGATTTTGGCGGTAATGCCTGAGGCCACCCCGAAAAGAGCGGATTAGACAGCCATGCCTATCGTCAAGACCAAACCCACCTCGCCGGGGCGCCGCTTCCGCGTCAGCCTGGTGACCCCGGAGCTGTACACGGGCGAGCCCTACGGCCCCCTCGTGGAGCATCACAGCCGTAGCGGCGGTCGCAACAATCAGGGCCGTATGACGGTGCGCCATCGGGGGGGAGGGCACAAGCAGCGTTACCGCATCATTGACTTCAAGCGCACCAAGGACGGGGTGCCGGCCGTGGTAGAGCGCATCGAGTACGATCCCAATCGCAGCGCCCACATCGCGCTGCTGCTCTACAGCGACGGCGAGCGCCGCTACATCATCGCCCCAAAAGGCGTGAAGGCCGGCAGCCAGATCCTCTCCGGCGAGGACGCCCCCATCGCCCCCGGCAACTGTCTGCCGCTGCGCAACATCCCGGTGGGTGCCACGGTGCACTGCATCGAGATGAAGCCGGGCAAGGGCGCGCAGATGGCCCGGGCCGCCGGGGCGGGTGCCCAGCTGATCGCACGCGAGGGCGCCTTCGCCACTTTGCGGATGCGCTCGGGGGAGATGCGCAAGGTGCACACCGATTGCCGCGCGGTGATCGGGGAAGTGGGCAATCACGAGCAGAACCTGGAGAAGCTCGGTAAGGCGGGCGCCACGCGCTGGCGCGGGATTCGGCCGACGGTGCGCGGTGTGGCGATGAATCCGGTCGATCACCCCCACGGCGGTGGTGAGGGCCGTACCTCCGGCGGGCGTCACCCCGTGTCGCCTTGGGGTGTCCCCACCAAGGGCCACAAGACCCGCAGCAACAAGCGCACCGACGGCATGATCGTGCGCCGTCGCAAGACCAAGTAACCGAGGCGAGGTAAACCGTGCCACGTTCAGTTCGCAAGGGACCCTTTGTGGATCACCACCTGCTCAACAAGGTGGAGGCGGCCGTCGCGCAGAACAGCAAGCGACCCATCAAGACCTGGTCGCGCCGTTCCATGATCCTGCCCGAGATGGTCGGACTGACCATCGCCGTGCACAACGGCCGGCAGCATGTGCCGGTCTTGGTCAACGAGAACATGGTTGGCCACAAGCTGGGCGAGTTCGCGCTGACCCGGACCTTCCGGGGACATGCCGCGGACCGCAAGGCCAAGAAAAAGCGCTAGTCGGGGACGGGAGCCATGCAGGCAGCAGCACATCTCAAACACGCCCGCTTGTCGGCGCAGAAGGCACGGTTGGTGGCGGACCAGGTCCGCGGATTGCCGGTTGGGCAGGCCCTGAGCCTGCTCGGCTTCAGTCCGAAGAAGGGCGCGGGCATCCTGCGCAAGCTGTTGGAGTCCGCCATCGCCAATGCGGAGCACAACGAGGGTGCCGACGTCGACGAGCTGCGGGTCGCGGTGATCCAGGTCGATGAAGGCCCGACCATGAAGCGGATGAAGGCGCGCGCCAAGGGGCGGGGTAACCGCATCGTCAAACGTACCAGCCACATCAGCGTTACCGTGGCTGAAGGCTAGGTCGACAGAGAAGAGGCTGGTATGGGGCAAAAAGTCAATCCCACCGGGCTTCGGCTGGGTATCGTCAAAGATTGGAACGCGAAGTGGTACGCCAACTCGAAGCACTACGCGGACCTGCTCATCAAGGACATCGAGGTCCGGGACTACCTCAAGAAGCGCCTGGCGCAGGCGGCGGTCAGTCGCATCCAGATTGATCGGCCGGCGAAGAACGCCCACATCACCATCCATACGGCGCGCCCCGGGGTGGTGATCGGCAAGAAGGGCGAGGACATCGATGCCCTGCGCAACGAGATGTCCAAGCGCATGGGGATCCCGGTGCACATCAGCATCGAGGAGATCCGCAAGCCTGAGCTTGATGCCCAGTTGGTGGCCGAGGGCATGGCGCAGCAGTTGGAGCGTCGTGTCATGTTCCGACGGGCCATGAAGCGCTCCGTGCAGAACGCCATGCGGCTTGGCGCCCAGGGGATTCGGGTCAGCATCGCAGGGCGGCTCAATGGGGCGGAGATCGCGCGCGGCGAGTGGTACCGGGAAGGGCGGGTGCCCTTGCACACCCTGCGGGCAGACATTGACTATGGTTTCGCGCGGGCGGTGACGACCTACGGGGTCCTGGGCGTGAAGGTCTGGATCTTCAAGGGCGAGGTGTTCGGCGACGAGCACTTGGCGGAGAAGCCCGCCAGGCCGGCCGGCAAGAGGGGATGATCCATGTTGCAACCGAAACGTACCAAGTTCCGTAAGCAGCACAAGGGCCGTAACCGGGGGATCGCCACCTCGGGGGGCCGGGTGAGCTTCGGTGAGTTTGGCCTAAAGGCCACCACCCGCGGCCGCCTCACGGCACGTCAGATCGAGTCCGCGCGCCGCGCCATCACCCGTAAGGTGCGCCGGGGTGGCAAGATCTGGATCCGTGTCTTCCCCGACAAGCCGATCTCCAAGAAGCCCCTCGAGGTGCGCATGGGTAGCGGCAAGGGCAGCGTGGAGTACTGGGTAGCCTTGATCCAGCCGGGCCGGATGCTCTATGAGATCGCGGGTATCCCCGAGCCCCTGGCCCGGGAGGCCTTCGAGCTGGCCGCCGCCAAGCTCCCGGTGCTGACCACTTTTGCGAAGAGGACGGTGCTCTGATGAAGGCGAGTGAGCTGAGGTCCAAGAGCGCGGCGGATCTGCAGAAGCTGCTCCTGGAGCTGCTGCGCGAGCAGTTCAATCTGCGCATGCAGAAGGCGACCGGGCAGTTGAGTCGTCCGGCGCAGGTCGCCGCGGTGCGCCGCGACATCGCGCGGGTCAAGACGGTGATGCACAGCCACAAGGTAGGTAGCGGGCAATGAGCGAGCCGACCAGCAATCGAACCCTCACGGGCCGGGTGGTGAGCAACGCGATGCACAAGACCATCACGGTCCTGGTAGAGCGGCGCGTGAAGCACCCCATCTATGGCAAGTACCTGACCCGCTCCACCAAGGTGCACGTGCATGACGAGGACAATCAGTGCAACGTCGGCGATCTGGTGACGGTGGTGCAAAGCAGGCCCCTGTCGAAGACCAAGACCTGGCGCCTGCTGGAAATCCTGGAGCGGGCGCGCTAGGGGTGCGTCCCAACCCCTCGGGGGGCGCGGCCGAGGTGCGTCGCGGGGGGCCGATACTGATGTCGAGAGGCCGGTAGAACCATGATCCAGATGCAAACCAATCTGAGCGTCGCTGACAACAGCGGTGCCAAGCGCGTGCAGTGCATTAAGGTGCTGGGCGGCTCCATGCGGCGCTATGCCAACATCGGCGACATCATCAAGGTCACGGTGAAGGACGCCATCCCCCGGGGCAAGGTGAAAAAGGGGGATGTGTACAACGCGGTGGTGGTGCGCACCAGGAAGGGCGTGCGTCGTCCCGACGGCTCCCTGATCCGGTTCGACGGCAACGCGGCGGTGCTCCTGACCAACCAGCTCCAGCCCATTGGTACCCGTATCTTTGGGCCCGTGACCCGCGAGCTCCGTGGCGAGCGCTTCATGAAGATCATCTCGCTCGCGCCCGAAGTGCTGTGAGGAATTCGACCGATGCGCAAGATTAAGAAAGGCGACGAGGTAATCGTCGTGACGGGTAGGGACAAGGGCAAGCGGGGCACCGTGGTGCGGGTGCTCGAGGACAAGGTGGTCGTGGAGAACGTGAACATGGTGAAGCGCCACACCAAGCCCAACCCCCAGCGGGGCGAGGCGGGCGGCATCCTGGACAAGGAGGCACCCCTGCACGTCTCCAACGTGATGCTCTACAACCCCCTGCTCGGCCGGGGTGACCGGGTGGGTTTCAAGGTACTGGAGGACGGGCGCAAGGTGCGCGTCTTCAAGTCCAATGGCGAAGTGGTGGATGTCTGAGGTAGGGTCTGCTATGGCCAGGTTGCAACAGGTTTACCGAGAGCAGGTGGTGCCGAAGCTGCTGGAGCGCTTCGGATACCAGTCCGTCATGCAGGTCCCCAAGATCACCAAGATCACCCTCAACATGGGGGTGGGAGAGGCCATCGCGGACAAGAAGATCATGGAGAACGCGGTGGGGGATCTCAAGAAGATCTCCGGACAGCAGCCCATCGTCACCCATGCCCGCAAGTCCGTGGCTGCGTTCAAGATCCGCGAGGGCTGGGCCATCGGCTGCAAGGTGACCCTGCGTCGGGATCGCATGTACGAGTTCCTCGATCGCTTGATCAACATCGCCATCCCGCGTATCCGGGACTTCCGCGGCCTGAATCCGCGCGCCTTCGACGGTCGGGGTAACTACAGCCTGGGTGTGCGCGAGCAGATCATCTTCCCCGAGATCGATTACGACAAGATCGACGCCCTGCGGGGGCTCGATATCACCATCACCACCACCGCCCGTAGCGACGGTGAGGGTCGTGCCCTGCTCGAGGGGTTCCGGTTTCCCTTCAGGAGTTGATGATTCAATGGCGAAGAAGAGCATGGTGGCGCGCGAGGTTAAGCGGTCGCGGATCGCGGCGAAGTTCGCCGCCAAGCGCGATACCCTCCGGGCGGTGATCGCGAACCAGCGCAGCACCAATGAGCAGATCGACGAGGCCCTGCTGAAATTGCAAAAGCTGCCGCGCGACGCCAGTCCCAGCCGCCAGCACAACCGCTGCCGGTTGAGTGGGCGGCCCCACGGCTTCTACCGCAAGTTCGGCCTGGGTCGGAACAAGCTGCGCGAGGCGGCGATGCGCGGTGATGTGCCAGGTCTGGTGAAGGCGAGCTGGTAAGCAACGCCCCAGAAGCATTCCTTTGATAACCGCGGCCGGTAGGGCGGTCGCACCGGCGGGTATCGCACTTGATCGAAGTGGTCTGACCCTGAGGAGTCTGATATGAGCATGAGCGATCCCATTGCCGACATGCTGACCCGCATCCGCAATGGTCAGGGGCGCGGCAAGGTCACCATCCGCATGCCGGCCTCGAAGGTCAAGCGGGCCATCGCGGACCTCTTGTTGCAAGAGGGCTATATTGTCGAGGTGGCGGAAGAGGCCACCGAAGGCAAGCCGGAGCTGGTGATCAAGCTCAAGTATCACCGCGGTAAACCGGTGATCGACATGATCCAGCGGGTGTCGCGCCCGGGGCTGCGTATCTACAAAGGCAAGGAGGACATTCCCCTGGTGCGGGGCGGGCTGGGTGTGGCGATCGTCTCCACCTCCAAGGGCATCATGACCGATCGGGCGGCCCGCCAGGCCGGTCAGGGCGGCGAGATCCTCGCCGTCGTCGCTTAAGGGGGGCAACTCATGTCGCGTATCGGCAAAGCAGCCATTCCCGTTCCCGCCGGCGTCACGGTGGAGGTGAGCGGGCAACAGGTGACGGTGAAGGGGCCCAAGGGCACCAGTAGCTGGACCCTACATCGCCTGGTGAAGATGGAGCACGCCGATGGGGTGCTGCGCTTCAGCCCGGCCAAGGAGGACCCCGCGGCCTGGGCCCAGGCGGGGACCTCACGCGCCCTGGTCAACAACATGGTGATCGGTGTTAGCCGGGGCTTCGAGCGCAAGCTTCAACTGGTCGGTGTGGGCTATCGCGCCCAGGTCCAGGGCTCGGTGCTCAAGCTGAGCCTGGGCTTCTCCCATCCGGTGGAGTTCCCGATCCCGGCGGGCCTGCAGGTGGTCACACCCCAGCCCACGGATATCCTCATCAGCGGGCACGACAAGCAGCAGGTCGGTCAGGTTGCCGCCGAGATCCGCAGCATTCGTCCCCCGGAGCCTTACAAGGGCAAGGGTGTGCGCTATGCCGATGAGGTGGTGGTCCGTAAAGAGACCAAGAAAAAGAAGTAGGTGAGCAGCATGGACAAGAAACAGTCGCGTCTGCGTCGGGCGGCTCGGGGCCGCGCCAAGATCCGGGAGCTGCGGGTCTATCGGTTGTGCGTCCATCGCACCCCGCAGCACATCTATGCCCAGATCGTCGCCCCTGCGGGGGATCGGGTGTTGGCCAGTGCCTCGACCCTGGACAAAGAGGTGCGGGGTGCCTTGGAGGGATCCTCCGGCAACGCCGCTGCCGCACGCCTGGTAGGCAAGACGGTGGCGGAGCGTGCTCGCGCGGCGGGTATCGAGGAGGTGGCTTTCGACCGGTCCGGGTTCAAGTACCATGGTCGGGTGAAGGCCTTGGCCGATGCGGCCCGTGAAAGCGGCCTGAAGTTCTAGAGGAAGCGTGATGGCTAATGTCAATTCCCAGACGCCGGAAGGCGATGGTCTGCACGAGAAACTGATCGCGGTAAACCGTGTTGCCAAGGTCGTCAAGGGCGGTCGGCAGTTTGGGTTCGCGGCGCTGACGGTGGTCGGTGACGGCAAAGGACGCATCGGCTTCGGAAAGGGCAAGGCGCGGGAGGTTCCCATCGCCATCCAGAAGGCGATGGAGAGCGCGCGCAAGAACATGCAGGAGGTCAGCCTCAAGGGCACGACCCTTCAGCATCCGGTGAGTGCCCGGCACGGGGCGGCGCGGGTCTTCATGCAGCCGGCCTCCGAGGGTACCGGGATCATCGCCGGTGGCGCCATGCGCGCGGTGTTCGAGGTGGTCGGGGTGCAGAACGTGCTCGCCAAATGCTTCGGCTCGCGCAACCCCTATAACGTGGTGCGCGCCACGGTGGAGGGGCTGCGGAACATGGACGACCCGGCGGCGGTGGCCGCGAAGCGGGGCATGAGTCTTCAGGATCTGCGGGGGTAGGTCATGGCCGAGAAGAAGATGATGAAGGTCACCCTGGTCCGCAGCCGATATGGTCGGCTGGCGGCGCACCAGGCCTGCGTGCTCGGCCTCGGACTGCGCCGGATGAACCAGACCGTCGAGGTGGAAGATACCCCGGCTACCCGCGGTATGGCCCGACGGGTCGCCTATATGGTGAAGATAGAGGAGTCCTGAGATGCGGCTCGATCAACTCCAACCGGCCCCCGGCAGCAAGAGCGGGCGCAAGCGCCTCGGTCGCGGCATCGGGAGCGGTTTCGGCAAGACCTCGGGGCGGGGCCACAAGGGTCAGAAGGCCCGCGCGGGGGGATTCCACAAGGTGGGCTTCGAGGGTGGCCAGATGCCGCTGCAGCGGCGGCTCCCCAAGGTCGGTTTTCGCTCCCGCACCGCGGACCTCCTCGAGGAGGTCCGCCTCCACGAGTTGAGCAAGGTTGAGGGGGATGTCATCGACTTCGCCGCCCTGCTGGCCGCCAATCTGGTCAGCCGGCGGGCAAGGCGCGCCAAGGTGATCCTCTCTGGTACCCTGCAGCGGGCGGTGAAGCTCCGTGGCATCGCTGTCACCAAGGGGGCGCGCGCCGCGATCGAGGGCGCGGGCGGGTCCGTCGAAGAGTAAATGGCTACCCCGGGCTCATCGGTTCTGGGTGCCCTGGGCGGGGCCGGCCGGCTCACGGAGCTTCGGAATCGGCTCCTGTTCCTGCTCGGGGGGCTGCTCGTCTACCGCATCGGCACCCATATACCAGTCCCCGGGGTCAATCCCGAGGCCCTCGCGATCCTCTTCGACCAGAACCAGGGCTCCATCCTGGACATGTTCAACATGTTCTCGGGCGGGGCCCTCAAACGGGCGAGCCTCTTTGCGTTGGGGGTGATGCCCTACATCTCCGCCTCCATCATCGTCCAGCTCATGACCACGGTGATCCCCCAGCTCGAGCAGCTGAAGAAGGAGGGGGAGTCGGGCCGCCGCAAGATCACCCAGTACACCCGCTACGGTACCGTATTCCTGGCCACCTTTCAGGCCATCGGAATCTCCGTCGCCCTGCAGGGGCAGAGCGCGGGGGGGGCCGCCCTGGTGCCCCACGAGGGCTTCGGCTTCGTGTTCACCGCCACCGTCTCCCTGGTCACCGGCACTATGTTCCTCATGTGGCTCGGCGAGCAGATCACCGAGCGGGGCGTGGGTAACGGCATCTCCATGATCATCTTCACCGGTATCGTGGCCGGCCTGCCCGCGGCCATCGGCGGCACCCTGGAGCTGGTGCGCACCGGCGAGATGAATGCACTGACGGTGCTGGCGCTCTTCGTGCTCGCGATCGGTGTCACCGCCTTCGTGGTGTTTGTCGAGCGGGGTCAGCGGCGCATCACCGTGAACTACGCCAAGCGCCAGCAAGGGCGCCGGCTGGTGGCCGCCCAGAGCACCCATCTGCCGCTCAAGGTGAACATGGCGGGGGTGATACCGCCCATCTTCGCCTCCAGCATCATCCTGTTCCCGGGGACACTGGGTCAGTGGTTCGGCACCTCGGAGAACATGCGCTGGCTCCAGGACATCACCAGCAAGCTCTCCCCCGGGGAGCCGGTCTACGTGATCACCTACGCCCTCGCCATCGTCTTCTTCTGCTTCTTCTACACGGCGCTGGTATTCAATGCCAAGGAGACGGCAGACAACCTCAAGCGTTCCGGTGCCTTCATTCCGGGTATTCGCCCCGGTGAGCAGACGGCGCGCTACATCGACCTGGTGATGACCCGCCTGACCTTTGCCGGGGCCATCTATATCACCGCGGTCTGCCTGTTGCCCGAGTTCCTCATCGTCGGGTGGAACGTCCCCTTTTACTTCGGTGGCACCTCGCTCTTGATCGTCGTCGTGGTGGTGATGGACTTCATGGCGCAGGTACAGGCGCATCTGATGTCGCACCAGTACGAAGGCCTGATGCGCAAGGTGAATCTGAGATCGCCGGGCGGCGGTGGGCTCCGCTGAAGTCGGGGTCTATCTAGGGCTCAAGAACCTATTGGGAGAGATGCTATGAAAGTCAGGGCCTCGGTGAAGCGGATCTGCCGCAAATGCAAGATCATCAAACGCGATGGTCTGGTGCGGGTGATCTGTACGGACCTGCGCCACAAGCAGCGGCAGGGCTAGTCCCTTCCGTTGATTTCTCGATCTCGTATGCTAAACTGCAAAGTTCCCCGCGGACGCGGGTTATTTTTCCCCGAGGAGTAGGCATGGCCCGTATTGCCGGTGTCAATGTACCTGACCGCAAGCATGCGGTCATTGCCCTGACGGCGATCTACGGTATCGGACCCACCCGCGCGCGGCAGATCTGCGACGCGGCGGGGATCGCGCCCCAGACCAAGATCCAGCAGCTGTCGGAGGAGCACATCGATCGGCTGCGCAGCGAGGTCGCCAAGTTCACCGTCGAGGGTGATCTGCGGCGCGAGGTGTCCATGAACATCAAGCGCCTGATGGACCTCGGCTGCAATCGGGGCATCCGCCATCGGCGCGGACTCCCGGTGCGCGGGCAACGTACCCGCACCAACGCCCGCACCCGCAAGGGGCCGCGGCGCCCGATCAAGCGCTAACTCGCACTCTCGATCGCAGGCGAACAAACCGGAGCTGTCCAGGACTGAGCAATGGCGAAGACCACCACCCGTACCCGTAAGAAGATCAAGAAGACCGTGAGCGACGGCATCGCCCACGTGCATGCCTCCTTCAATAACACCATCATCAGCATCTCCGACCGCCAAGGAAACGTGCTGTCGTGGGCGACGGCTGGTGGCTCCGGTTTCCGCGGATCCCGCAAGAGCACGCCCTTCGCCGCACAGGTGGCGGCGGACAAGGCGGGTGCGGTCGCCAAGGAGTACGGCATGAAGAATCTCGACGTCAACGTCAAGGGCCCGGGACCGGGGCGTGAGTCCGCCGTTCGGGCGCTCAACAACGCCGGTTTCAAGATCACCAGCATCACCGACGTGACGCCCATTCCTCACAACGGTTGCCGCCCACCCAAGAAGCGGCGCGTTTGAAGTAATCGGAGAACGGATCGATGGCGCGTTATATCGGACCCACCTGTAAGCTTAGCCGGCGTGAGGGGACGGACCTCTCCCTCAAGAGTCGGGCCCGCTCCCTCGACACCAAGTGCAAGATGGAGAAGGCCCCCGGTATGTTCGGCGACCGGCGTCGCCGCCTGTCGGACTACGGGCTTCAGTTGCGGGAGAAGCAGAAGGTACGGCGTATCTACGGGGTGCTGGAGAAGCAGTTCCGCAACTACTACGCGGACGCCGCCCAGGCACGGGGGGCCACCGGCGAGAACCTGCTCGCGGTGCTGGAGCGCCGGCTGGACAACGTGGTCTACCGGATGGGGTTTGGTGCTACTCGCGCCGAGGCGCGCCAGCTGGTGGGGCACAAGGCCATCCTGGTGAACGGCCGCACCATCAACGTCGCCTCCTATCTGGTCAGCCCCGAGGACGAGATCGCGGTGCGGGAGCGGGCCCGTAAGCAGGTCCGCATCCAGAACGCACTGGCGCTCGCCGAGCAGAACGGATTTCCCCAGTGGGTCGAGGTGGACACCAAGGCCATGAAGGGGGTGTTCCGGCGGACTCCGGACCGCTCCGATCTCCCGGCGGACATCAACGAGCAGCTCATCGTCGAGTTGTACTCGAAGTAAGGCGGGGGAGCGGATCCTATGGCTGACGCAGAAGAGTTCCTGAAGCCCAAGTTCGTTAAGGTCGAGCCGATCAGCGGCGGCAGGAACCTGGCGCGTATCTCTCTCGAGCCCCTGGAGCGGGGCTTCGGCCACACCCTGGGCAACGCCCTCCGGCGCATCCTGCTCTCCTCGATGCCGGGCTGCGCCATCACGGATGTGGAGATCCACGGCGTGCTCCATGAGTACACCACCATCGAGGGGGTGCAGGAGGACGTGCTCGAGATCCTGCTCAACCTCAAGGACGTGGCCATCGCGCTGCACGGGCGCGACGAGGCGGTGTTCACCCTCAACAAGACCGGACCCGTGGAGGTCAGGGCGGGGGATATCCGCATCGACCATACCGCCGAGATCGCCAACCCGGACCTGGTGATCGCCCATCTCAACGGTTCCACCGAGCTCAGCATGACCCTCACGGTGCGCCGTGGGCGGGGCTATGAGCCGGTCACCCAGCGCGAGGGCGACAGCGATGCGGACCGGCCCATCGGCAAGCTGCAGCTCGATGCCTCTTTCAGCCCGGTGCGCCGGGTCGCCTACGACGTGGAGGCGGCTCGCGTGGAGCAGCGTACCGATCTCGATCGGCTGGTGATGGAGCTGGAGACGGACGGCACCCTCAACCCCGAGGATGCGGTGCGGCGAGCGGCGGCGATCCTGCGCGATCAGTTGGCGATCTTCGTGAATCTTCAGGAAGGCCCCGCGAAGCCCCAAGGGGAGCTCCTGCCCACCGGTCGGAGCATCGATCCGGTGCTGCTGCGGCCCGTGGACGACCTGGAGCTGACGGTCCGCTCCGCCAACTGCCTGAAGGCGGAGAACATCTACCTGATCGGCGATCTCATCCAGCGCACCGAGGTGGAGCTGCTCAAGACCCCCAACCTGGGTAAGAAGTCGCTGACCGAGATCAAGGACGTGCTGGCCACTCGCGGGCTCTCCCTGGGGATGCGGCTGGAGGACTGGCCGCCCGAGAACATCGACGAGCTGATCGGCAAATAACGAAGTTCAGAGTTTGGGGATCGACCGATGCGTCATCGCAAAGCCGGCAGGCAACTCAATCGCAACAGTGCCCATCGCGGGGCCATGTTCCGCAATATGGCTAGCTCGCTGTTCAAGCAGGAGCTGATCCAGACCACCCTCGCAAAGTGTAGGACGACAGATGGTATGGCCACCGGGAAGAAACGGGAAGAAACGGGAA
>CAZFHV010000092.1:0-13406 GCA_964519095.1 uncultured Chromatiaceae bacterium
AAACCGGTGTCTACTCCATGCAGGAGATCGCCGGCTATTTCGGCGTCCATTACTCTCCACCGTGAGTCGCGCCGTGCGCGGACTGGAGACCAGAAAAGGCCCTGGTGCGGACTCCCCTATCCCGCCGAATGCTTGATTGCAGGAACCCGTCGCCCATTCGGACTGTCGAGAGGATCCAGAGCCTCACCCTGCTCCGTCACAAGCAGCCCGGGTCGCCGCCATGATCCAGAACTTCACCCAGCTCTGTACCAAGAAGGTCATGCAGACCCTGGAGATCGCGGTGGCAGAGCTGGCGGGGCTGCGCCAGAACCTGCTGACGCCGGATTTCATCCTCCTGGCTCTGCTCGCCCAGCCGGACGGAGAGGCTGTCGAGATTCTCCAGAACCTGCTCTCCAACCCCGCCGACGCTGCGGAGCGGATCCGCGACCGAGTCCTCGCCCACTACCAGCGGGCCACCCCTGTGCAGGCCAACCAGGTGGTGGCCTCCCAGGAGCTGATGGAGCTGTTTCGCCTCGCCTACGAGGAGGCCAAGCAGCTCGGCGACAGCTATATCGCCACCGGCACCCTGTTCCTGGCCCTGTTCGATCCCAAGCTCGGCCACACCGCGGAGATCCTGCGGGAGGCCGGGATCAACCGCGACCAGGCCCGCAAGGCCCTCCAGGAGCTCCGGGGCGGGCGCTCGATCACCAGCGAGGACGCGGAGACCCAACCCGACGTTCTGGCCCGCTACACCCGCGACCTCACCGAGCTGGCCCGCGCCCATGAGCTGGACCCGGTGATCGGCCGCGAGGAGGAGATCGCCCAGGTCATCCAGACCCTCTCGCGGCGCAAGAAGAACAACCCGGCCCTGATCGGCGAGGCAGGGGTGGGCAAGACGGTGATCGTCGAGGGCCTGGCCCAGCGCATCGCCGACGCCGATGTCCCCGACACCCTGCTCAACCGGCGCCTGCTGGCCCTGGACATGGGCGAGATCGTCGCCGGGGCCAAGATGCGAGGGGAATTCGAGGAGCGGCTCAAGTCGGTGCGGGATGCGGTCATCGAGGCCAAGGGGGGCGTCATCCTCTTCATCGACGAGCTGCACACGGTGGTGGGGACAGGTGCCGGGGGCGGCGGTCTGGATGCCCCCAGCCTGCTCAAGACGGCCCTCGCCCAGGGGTCGCTGCAGGTGATTGGCGCCGATACCCTCGACGAGTACCACCGCTTCGTCGAGAGCGACAAGGCCCTGGAGCGCCGCTTCCACCCCATCCTCGTGCGGGAGCCCTCGGTGGAGGAGACGGTACGCATCCTCTCGGGGGTGGCCCCCCGCTACGAACGCCATCACCAGGTGCACTATGCCCCCGACGCCCTGGAGGCCGCGGCCCAGCTCTCGGAGCGCTACATCACCGACCGCCGCCTGCCCGACAAGGCGGTGGACCTGATCGACGAAGCGGGCTCCCACAAGCACCTGCGGCTGATCTCCATCCCCCGTGACGTCAGGGAGCTGGAGCGGGAGAACCAGCGCCTGTTGCGCGAGAAGACCGCCGCCTTCAACGGCCAGGACTTCGAGCGGGCGGCGCGGCTGCAGATGGAGATCCTCAAGCTGGAGGAGCGCCTGGGGGCGGCGCGCAGGCAGTGGGAGGCGGAACGGGGCCGGGAGGACACCGAGGTGCGTGCGGAGGACATCGCCGGGGTGGTCTCCCGCTGGACCGGCATCCCGGTGGCGCGGATGGTGGAAACGGAGGCGGAGAAGCTGGCCCGCATGGAGGAGGCGCTGCACCGGCGGGTGGTGGGCCAAGAGGATGCGGTTCGGGCGGTGGCCGACGCCATTCGCCGCAACCGCGCCGGCATCACCTCGGCGCGGCGGCCCATCGGCTCCTTCCTGTTCCTCGGACCCACGGGGGTGGGCAAGACTGAGCTGGCTCGGGCGCTGGCCGCTTTCCTGCTGGACGACGAGTCGCGCATCGTGCGGCTCGATATGTCCGAGTACATGGAGCGCCACGAGGTCTCCAAGATGATCGGCGCACCCCCGGGCTACATCGGCTACGGCGAGGGGGGGCAGCTCACGGAGCGGGTGCGCCGCAACCCCTACACGGTGGTGCTGCTCGACGAGGTGGAGAAGGCCCACCCAGACGTCTTCAACATGCTGCTGCAGATCCTGGAGGACGGCCGCCTCACCGACGCCCAGGGCCGCACCGTGTCCTTCCGCAATACCATCCTCATCGGCACCTCCAACCTGGGCACCGAGGCCCTGGCGCCGGACAAGCGTCCCATCGGCTTCGTCCAGTCCGCCACCCCGAGCTACGCGGAGGCCCGCGAGCTGGTGATGCACGAGGTCAAGCGATTCTTCAAGCCGGAGTTCCTCAACCGTCTGGACGATGTCATCGTCTTCCACTACCTGGAGCCCGAACAGGTGCGGGCCATCGCCGCCCTGTTCGTGGCGGAGCTGGTGCGCCGGCTCAGGGCGCGGCGCATCGAGCTCTCGGTACCCGATGAGGCGCTCGCCAAGCTGGCCCATGACGGCTTCGACCCCCTCTATGGCGCCCGACCGCTGCGCCGGGAGGTGGAGCGGCAACTGGAGAACCCACTGGCGATGAAGATCGTCAGGGGCGAGTGCCCGGAGGGCAGTCGGGTCCATGTGGAGGTACGGGAGAACCGGCTGGAGTTTCGCGTCGAGTCCTGAGCTCGCCTGGGACGCCCAATCGGCGGCGCGGCACAGGGGGTGCAAAACGGCCCCTTCCCCTCTCGGGCCAGTCGTCGATCCCCTTATCACGTATCATCTAGGGCGTTTCAGGGCCGGCCCGCCCGCGAGCCCTCCCTCATCCCTCGGTCGACCCAGGAGGGTCCCGTCCATGCGTTCCGGCCTCTGCTTTGCCCTAGCGATCGGCCTCCTCATCGCCGCTCCACCCGCGGCCCAGGCCTTCAAGTGCGTGCCGGTCTACGGCAACTGGTGCGGTCCGGACTACCCGCCCGCGGGTCGCTTTCCCCCACCGGTGGATCCCTTCGATGCCGCCTGCATGCGCCACGACCTCTGTGTTGCCGGCCCCGATCCCGAGGGGGACTGCGACCTGAGGTTCGCCGCAGAGCTCGGGGTCTTGGCCCTCCAGTACGGCTACCTCCCCAGGCCCCTGCAGTGGGCCGAGTACGTCATCCGCGTCAAGTCCGGCGGACCTTGGGGTGGGGTCCCCCTGCCCTCGCCCCGGGATGCCCTCGGTCTATTAGCGGGGCTCACCGCCCCATGCTGGTGAGGACCGATCCCTTTCGGGGGGACCGGGAAAGCCCTACGTCTCCATGAAAACTCTGTAACCGCTTCTCGACCGAGGTTCCCGCGATGGAATGGATCGCCCAACCCGAGGCCTGGCTGGCACTGGTCACCCTGACTGCGCTGGAGATCGTGCTAGGCATCGACAACATCATCTTCATCTCCATCCTGGTGGGCCGCTTGCCAGAAGCGCAGCGCCAGCGGGGACGGGTCCAGGGGCTGGCCCTGGCCATGCTGACTCGGCTGGGGCTGCTGTTCTCCCTGGCCTGGGTGATGACCCTGACCGCCCCCCTGATCCAGGTGGTCGGCCATGAGATCTCCGGCCGCGACCTGATCCTGATCGGCGGTGGGCTGTTCCTGCTCTGGAAGAGCGCCCAGGAGATCTGGGACAGCCTGGAGGGGGTGCACGAGGAACGCACGGTGGGGGTGGCGCATAACTATGCCCTGGTGCTGGGCCAGATCGCCATCATCGACATCGTCTTCTCGCTCGATTCGGTGATCACGGCCGTGGGCATGGCGAGCGACCTGCCGGTAATGGTGCTGGCCATCGTCATCGCCGTGGGGGTGATGATGGTGGCGGCCCGGCCCATCGGGGAGTTCGTGGAGCGGCACCCCAGCATCAAGATGTTGGCCCTGAGCTTCCTGATCCTGGTGGGGGTGGCCCTGATCGGCGAGGGGCTGGAGATGCACATCCCCAAGGGCTACATCTACTTCGCCATGGCCTTCTCGGTGGGGGTGGAGATGCTCAACATCGGGGCCCGGCGCCGCACCTCCCCCGTGCATCTGCACACCAAGAGACCCGCCGAGGAGACCCCGGACTGAGCCTGGCTGCGCCGATGGAGGATCGCCCCCCCAGGACCCGCGGCCACCCCGAGGCGCAGTTGGAGGTCTGCCACGACTGCGGTCTCCTGCAGCGGGTGCCCAGGCCGCCCCCGGGGGGCAGTGTTCGCTGCGTCCGCTGTGGGGCCCTCTTGATGCGGCATCACGAGGATGCCCTCAACCGCTCCCTGGCGCTGGCCCTCGCCACCCTGGTGCTCTACCTGGTGGCAATGACCCATCCCTTCCTCGAGGTGCGGGTCCAGGGTCAGCCCGTCGCCACCAGCCTGCCCTCGGCGGTCCTGAGCCTGCACGACGCCGATTACAGCCTCCTCGCCGCCCTGGTGGGATTCACCGCTGTCTTCACCCCCGGAGTGGTCACCCTGCTGATCCTCTATGTGCTCCTTCCCCTGAAGATCGACTGGCGGCCACCGCTCGCGGGTCAGGTGTTCGGCTGGCTGCGCCGGTTGGTCCCCTGGGGGATGGTCGACGTGTTCTTCCTGGCGGTGCTGGTCTCCACCGTCAAACTGGCGGGGATGGCCTCGGTGATCCCCGGGGTGGCGCTCTGGGCCTTTCTGCTCCTCTTGCTGACCCTTTCGGGAGCCCTGGCGGCCCTGGACCCCGAAGAGGTCTGGGCCCATCTCGGCTCACCGGCACCGGCAGCCAGGGGGGTCCGGCTGGAACAGCCCATCGGTTGCCATAACTGCGGCTTGTTGATGGAGACACCGCCCGCTGCCCTCGGGCGGCCGCTGGCCTGCCGCCGCTGCGGCGCCCCCCTGCACCGGCGCAAGCCCAACAGCCTCTCCCGCACCTGGGCCCTGGTGATCGCCGCCTTGATCCTCTACGTCCCGGCGAACCTCCTGCCCATCATGCGGGTGACCAACCTGGGGCGCGAGCAGGCGGACACCATCCTGAGCGGGGTGCGCTACTTCCTCCAGCACGGGGACTGGCCCCTGGCGCTGGTGATCTTCGTCGCCAGCGTGGTGGTGCCCCTGACCAAGATCCTGATCCTGATCTTTCTCCTGCTATCGGTACAGCGCCGCTCCCGCTGGAAGCCCAAGGAGCGCACCTGGCTATACCGGCTCACGGAGGTGATCGGCCGCTGGTCCATGGTGGACATCTACGTGGTGACCGTGATGGTGGCCCTGGTCCATTTGGGCAATCTCGCTACCATCGACCCGGAGGCGGGGGCGGTCTATTTCGCCGCCGTGGTCGTCACCACCATGTTCGCCGCGATGTCGTTCGACCCCCGCCTGATCTGGGATGTCCTGGAGGAGCCCCATGAGTCAAGACACCCCGCTTGAGGGCCAGGGCGAGCGTCTGCCCGAGGCCATCGTGGCCGCCCGCGGCCGCTTCTCGGTCATCTGGCTGATCCCCCTGGTGGCGGTGGCCATCGGGGCCTGGTTGGTCTACCAGAACTATGCGGGCCGGGGGCCCGAGATCCTGATCGAGTTCAAGACTGCCGAGGGCCTGGTGGCGGGCAAGACCCGGATCAAGCTCAAGGAAGTGGACGTGGGTTTCGTGGAGGCGGTCCGGGTAACCGCCGATCTCCACCATGTGACCGTGCGGGCGCGCATCGAGCCCTGGGCGGAGAAGTACCTCACCGCGGGGACCCGCTTCTGGATCGAGCGAGCGCGCATCACCGCCGGCCGGGTCTCCGGCCTCGGTACCCTCATGGGCGGCGCCTACGTGGGGATGGACCCAAGGCTCGGCGGGGAGCCGGCGCGGCACTTCATCGGCCTGGAGATGCCGCCGGTGGTGACCGGAGCCGAGACCGGGGGTCATTACCTGCTGCGGGCGCCGGGACTTGGCTCCCTCAACGTGGGGTCCCCGGTCGTCTATCGGCAGATCGAGGTGGGGCGGGTGGTCAGTTTCACCCTCGGCCCCTCCGGCGAGCATGTGGACATCCGCATCTTCATCGCCGATCCCTACGACCAGCTGGTGCGCAAACGGAGCCGGTTCTGGAACGCCTCCGGGGTGGATCTCAAGCTGTCCGCGGCGGGGCTCGCGGTGGAGATGGAGTCCCTCGTCTCGGTGCTGATCGGCGGCGTCGCCTTCGACGATCCCCCCAGCACCGAGCCCCAGGAACGGGCCGAGGACGAGCAGGTCTTCCTCCTCTATCCCAACCATGAGGCCACCCAGCAGGTGGCCTATGCCACCAAGGAGCGGTATCTGCTGTTCTTCGAGGGCTCGGCGCGGGGCCTCGTGGTCGGGGCGCCGGTGGAGATGCGGGGGATCAAGGTAGGCGAGGTGCTCGACGTGCGCCTCCAGCTGGTCATGGAGGACCTCGATGTGCGGGTGGCGGTGCTGATCGAGGTCCAGCCGGAGCGGGTCGAGATCCTGGGGAAGGAGGGAGGACTTTCCGTAAGGGACCGCCAGGCGGGTATGATCAAGCTGGTGGAGCGGGGCCTGCGCGCCCAGCTCAAGACCGGCAGCCTGCTCACCGGCCAGCTCTTCGTGGACTTCGAGATGCACCCGGACGAGACGCCCGCCGCTATCACCCAGGAGAACGGCCTGCGCGTGCTACCCACCATCCCGAGCACCCTGGATACCATCACCAGCACCCTCACCCGGGTGTTCGACAAGCTGGAGGCCATGCCCCTTGGGGAGATCGGCGAGGATGCCCGCGACACCGTCCGCGCCCTCAAGCAGCTCATCGGCTCCCCCGAGGTGGCCCAGGGGATCAGCGCCTTCAGCGCCATGATGCAGGAGGGCGAGCGGGCCGGGCAGCGCATCAATAGCGAGCTCATCCCCGCCCTGGCCAACACGCTGCAGCGCAGCCACAAAACATTGGACAACCTGGGCGGCCTGGTCGCCCCCACCTCACCCCTCTATTCCGACCTCCAGCGGGCGCTCCGTGAGCTGAGCGATGCGGCACGCTCCATCCGGGTGATGGCCGATTACCTGGAGCGCCATCCCGAGGCACTGATCAGCGGCAAGGGGGCGCGACGCTAGCGGGTAGTTGCTCCGGGCAATGCCGAGGCACCAGCGGAGGGGCGCGCCGCCCCAGCGCCCCTGATTGGTGCGACAACCCACCATCCGGCACCAAATAGGGTCACCAACGCCCCACCCGCACACCGGTCGGCCCCGGCGGGGCGCGGACCTGTTGAATGGCATGTATCCTGCTACCGGTCCCGCGTCTCGAGTCACACCAGAGGAACGGGAGATGGATAAACTTCAAGCCGGTACCGATGTGCTGTTCATTCTCATCGGCGCAGTGATGGTACTGGCCATGCACGGGGGGTTCGCCTTCCTGGAGCTCGGCACCGTGCGCGCCAAGAATCAGGTCAATGCCCTGGTGAAGATCATGAGCGATTTCGCGGTGTCCACCGTCGCCTATTTCCTAGTGGGCTACCCGCTGGCCTATGGCACCGGCTTCTTCGCCGACGCCAGCGTCCTGGCGGAGCGGAACGGCTATGAGCTGGTCAAGTTCTTCTTCCTGCTGACCTTTGCCGCCGCGATCCCCGCCATCATCTCCGGGGGGATCGCCGAGCGGGCGAAATTCTACCCCCAGCTCGTCGCCTCCTTGTTGCTGGTCAGCCTGGTGTATCCGACCTTCGAGGGCATCGTCTGGAACGGCAACTTCGGCCTCCAGGCCTGGATCAAGGAGAGCTTCGGCGCCCCCTTCCACGACTTCGCGGGTTCCGTGGTGGTACACGCCATGGGCGGGTGGATTGGGCTGACGGCGGTGCTGCTCCTCGGCAGCCGCTACGGCCGTTACCGCAGCGATGGCCTGATGACCGCCCACCCCCCCTCCTCGATTCCTTTCCTCGCCCTGGGGGCTTGGGTGCTCACGGTGGGCTGGTTCGGCTTCAATGTCATGTCCGCCCAGACGGTGGCCGCAGTCAGCGGTCTGGTGGCGGTGAACTCCTTAATGGCCATGGTCGGCGGGATCCTTGCCGCCCTGGGGACGGGCAGGAACGACCCCGGGTTCCTCCACAACGGCCCCCTGGCCGGCCTGGTGGCGGTGTGCGCGGGGTCCGACGTCATGCACCCGATCGGTGCCCTCGTGGTCGGGGCCGTGGCGGGGGCCCTGTTCGTCTGGACCTTCACCCTCACCCAGAACCGCTGGCGCATCGATGACGTGCTGGGTGTCTGGCCGCTGCACGGCCTGTGCGGTGCCTGGGGCGGGCTCGCGGCAGGGATCTTTGGCAACCAGGCCTTCGGCGGGCTGGGGGGCGTCAGCCTGGGTGCTCAGGTCGTCGGCACCCTCGGCGGGGTGGCCATCGCCCTCGCCGGAGGCGGCCTGGTGTATGGCGGTCTAAAGGCCCTGGTGGGTCTGCGGCTGACTCACGAGCACGAGTACGACGGCGCAGACCTCAGCATCCATCGCATCACTGCACAGCCCGACTACAATCGCCTGGAGATCTGACCGCTTTACCGCCGGCGCAGGGACGCGCCCCACCTAGCCAGGGCATGCTGGGTCCTTGCGGTAGCCGGCGGCGGCCGTGTCGGTCTCGCGGATCGAAACCTCCACCACCGGAAAGCCCCCGCGCTCCACCTGCTCGAAGATCAGCCGGGCGATGTTCTCGGCCGTGGGGTTCTCGGCCATCACGAACACCCGCTCCCCGGCCTGCCGGAGCAGCGGCAGCACGGGGTCGTCCCGGTGCAGCAGCAGGGTATGGTCGATCTCGGCCTGGAGCCACTGCTTCACATAGGCGCCGATGTCGGCAAAATCCGCCACCATCCCCAGACCATCCAGCTCCCGCCGCTCCAGCCGGATCACCGCCACGGCGTTGTGGCCGTGCAGGTGACGGCACTTGCCCTGGTGGCCCAGCAGCCGGTGCCCATAACAGAAGGGGATCTCCTTGGTGACGCTGTACATGGGGGACGTGCTTGGCGCGGTCAGTGCCCCTGGGGTTCGGAAGGCCCATTCTAGCCCAGCCCGTTGCCCCACGGCTCGGGCCCGCGCCGGGGGCAGGCACGTCGACGGGCCGGCCCCGCGCGGAGCCTAGACGCAGCCGGTGGGCTTGGGCAGCCCACCCCACTTGCAGATCAGCTTCATGGGACCCTTCTTGAAAATGTCGTACAGCTCCTTGGTGGAGACCCCCATCTTCTTGGAGAAGATCCGAATCGGCGGCACCACCCCATCCTGCTCGTACATCGCCCGGGCCTCGCGGATGAGGTGCAGGATCCGCTCGTCGATCACGAAGCTGTCCGTCTCCGCCAACTGAGTCGCCACCGCCTCGGACCAGTCGTCCCGATCCACCAGAAACCCCTCGCCATCCACCGCCACGCTCATTGCCATCGTCACACTGCCTCCACCGAATCATCAATACAGAGAAGAACACTAGGTTTTGTCGAGGCAAAAGATGGGTTCTCGAAGGCGGGAATCTACCCTGTGGTGAGTCAGTGAATCGGGATCGCCGCGATTGGCGGGCGCGGCGTTCAGACCTATGGCTGCTCGAGCAGGCGATGGAGACCCGCGCTGTCCCTCGCCGGGGCGGGGAGAGCCAGCCGCAAGGGGGCCTCCACACCGCGGAGGTCGATCCCAGCGCCATCGACGCCGGCGATCTCCAGGGGCTCGACGAGGCTGGCAGCGGGGTGCTGGCCCAGTGCCAGGCGGCGCAGCGCCTCACCTTGGCCTCGGGGCAGGTCCTCGATGAGGGTCAGCTCCTCGGCGGGGGCAAAGGGGTTGGGCTCCAGGATATCGCCGGTGGAGGCCCAGCGGGCGGCGGCGAACCCCCCGTTGAGGTGGAAGCGCAGGGGCTCCAGGCGGAAGAGCTGGAAGTTGAGCTGTTCCCAATAGGGCCGACTGGCGGGGTAGTAGCGCAGGTAGCGCTCCAGCTCGGGGGTCCAGTCAGGGTCCAGGGGGTGGCACTGGGCGATGCAGGTCAGGCGCAGCGTCTGTTGGATGTCGCCGCTGGTAGGCTCATAGAGCGTGAAGGCACAGCGGGGGTCGGCCAGCAGATTGCGGGTGTGCTGGGCCAGGTGGCTCAGCAGGAACAGGGGACGCCCCTCGCGGTCGAGGCAATAGGGCACCAGCGACCCGAAGGGATAGCCGGGATGGGCCTCCGAGTGGCTGGAGACAACCCCCTGGAAGCGTCCCACCCAGAGGGTCTGGGCCTGGCGGAGCAAGGCGCGGGCTGGGCTGGTCATGGCCCGGCTCCTGCGGCTGGGTGGCTGTGGAGCGCCTCCCCGATACCGTCGAAGAAGCGGATCCAGGCGCAGATGGCCTCCTCGCCCGCATTCTCCGCCTCTTCGAGCCGGGCGGGGTCCCCTGCACAGAGGGTCTCGATGAGCTCGATGCCCCATCGGTCGCGAAGCTCCCCATCCGCGGGGATCAGGCGCTGCAGGTAGTGGTGGAAGCCGGGTGCCTCGGCCTCCGCGACCCCCATCCCCTCCAACAGCTTCCGGGCGATCAGCGGGACCAGCCAGAGGCGACCGAGCACCAGGGCAGCGGCGGCCACATGGGGCTTGTCCTCGCGGATGAACCCGAAGGTGGTCTCGCAGAAATAGCGCGCCGGCAAGGGTACCAGCTCGGAATAGAGGGCGCGGTCCACACCCTGCTCCCGCACCCGCTCCAGGAACCGAAAAGGCAAAGCGCCGTCGCCACCCACCTGATCCAGGGCCCGGCAGTAGTGCTCGAAGTCGCTGGCATAGGTGAGCGTCCCCCCAGGGCCCGGGGCTGCCCCAGCCTCCGACTCCAACACCTGCTGGTTGATGAGGCACCGTGCGATCCCCCGGCCCACGGGGAACCAGGGTACCTGAACCGGTGCGACCTGGTTCTGCAAGACCTTGATCAGGCAGATGCCGTCCCACACCGCGAAGACCTGGTGGGCCATGAACAGACGCAGCTCCCGCAGTGTCCCGAGTGACCGGTAAAGGGGATGCTCGGCAAGCTCGGCGCGCAGGGGTTGCAGGGGGCGGAGATCGAGGGCGATCATGGGCGGGTCTTTAGTACCGCGAGCTGGACAGGGGATCAACTATACGATCCTCGCGGGCGGCAACCAAGGGAGGCGGGCGGGAGGCTGCCCCCCTGCTCGCAACTGACGAAGATCAAGGATTCCCTACCCCGGCGGCCCCTATTTTGATTAGTTGACGAGGAAACGGGGCGATAGCGGGGCAGGTGCGGCGTGCCGGGGCAGAGGTTGCGAGGCGGGAGCGGTGAGGGGTGACGGGGGTCGCGGGTCTGGCGGACGGGGTCGGTGCCTCGCTAGCGCTCGCCCTTGTGGTGGGGCTCTTCAGCATCCTGCACTGCGTGGGGATGTGTGGGGGCATCATCGGGGCCCTCACCTTCTCCCTGGCCCCGAACGTGCGCCAGGAGGTGGGTCGCCTCGGGCTCTATCTGACGGCCTTCAATCTGGGTCGCGTCGGCAGCTATGCCCTAGCGGGTGCACTGCTCGGCTGGCTCGGCCAGCGGCTGATCGCCGCCACTGCCGAGACCTGGCTGCCTCAGGGCCTGCGGCTGCTGGCGGCGTTGCTCCTGGTGGGACTGGGGCTGCACCTGGCGGGCTGGTTTCCGCGCTTCGCCCTGATCGAGCGCGTCGGCGAGCCCCTGTGGCGCCGCCTGCAGCCCCTGGCCCGGCACCTGCTGCCCGTCCGCTCCCTGCCCCAGGCCCTGGCATACGGCGCAGTCTGGGGCTGGCTGCCCTGCGGGCTGGTCTATTCCATGCTCCTGAGCGCACCCGCCCAGGGGGATCCCCTGGCCGGGGCCCTGTTCATGGCCGCCTTCGGTTTGGGTACCCTGCCGAACCTGGTGGTCACCGGGCTGTTGGCGGGGCGGCTGCAGGCCCTGGCGCGCCATCCGCGCCTGCGTCAGGGCGCGGGGCTGAGCGTCATGGGCCTGGGGCTCTTCGCCCTGGTCTGGCAAGGATCTCACTGAGGATCACGGCATTCGGGCCCCGGCCGGTCGACGGGGCGGGAGTGGAGACGAGATGACAGAGAACCCCCTCATCCTCGGTCAGTCGCCCGCGTTCCGGCGGGTGCTGCACGCGGCCCAGATGGTGGCAGCCACCGACGCCACCGTGCTCCTGCTCGGTGAGAGCGGCACCGGCAAGGAGCTCCTGGCGCGGGTGATCCACCGCGACAGCGCCCGGGCCACCCGGCCGTTCGTCGCCATCAACTGCGCGGGCATCCCCGAGGGACTGATCGAATCGGAGCTGTTCGGCTACCGCAAGGGCGCCTTTACCGGCGCCACCCAGGACAGCCCCGGCCACGTCCAGGCCGCCGCCGGCGGGACCCTGTTCCTCGATGAGGTCTCCGAGCTCCCCCTCCCCAGTCAGGCCAAGCTGCTGCGCTTTCTCGAGAGCCGCGAATGCCAGTCCCTGGGCCAAAGGGGCAGCGAGTCGGTGGACGTGCGGGTCATCGCGGCCACCAATCGGGACCTGCGCGCCGCAGTGACCGAGGGGCGCTTCCGCGCCGACCTCTACTACCGCCTCTGCGTGGTGCCCCTGGAGCTTCCGCCGCTCCGGGATCGAGGGGAGGACATAGAGCCGCTGCTCGAGCACTTCCTCGCCAGCGCCGCGGCCGACCACGGGCTGCCCGTTCCCAGGATCTCGGCAGGGGCCCGCCGCGCGCTCCATGCCTATGCCTGGCCCGGCAACGTGCGGGAGCTGCGCAACCTCTGCGTGCGCCTGGCGATCCTGTTCCAGGGGGGCAGTATCGACCTGGATAACCTCCCCCTGGAGGTGCGCCGGGGACGGGATCCGGCCTCTGCCTGGGGCTTCGCGCTGCCGCCGACCGGAATCAACCTCCAGGAGCTGGAGGTGGACGTGATTCGCCAGGCCCTGGCGATGGCGGGGGGCAACAAGAGCCGGGCGGCGCGCCTGCTCGGCCTCACCCGCGATACCCTGCTCTACCGGCTCCAGAAGTACCTGATAGAGGCCTGAGGCGCGACCGGCAGGGAAGCCGGTACCGTCCGGAGGGAGTGGCGCATTGCGGCGATGCCGGGCTCAGCGGTGGCGCTTGCCCACGTTCTCCATGTGCTGCACCCAATTGCGGACGGCGTTGATGGGGGATGCCCCGCTGCGACGCCCGGCGAAGGTACCGAAGCAGCGTTCGTTCTCCTCACCGAAACGGCTGGATCCCACCGCGAGCAGCCCCATGATCAGGGCCACGGACCCCACCAGGCCCGCGATCAACAAGACCCCGTGCAGCAGCAGGTGCTCGCGCACCCAGTGCATCACCGGCTCGTAGTAGGTGAGGCTGGCCCAGATCAGGGCGAACAGGCAGGCGACCGACAGCAGCGAGAAGAAATCCGCGATCCGCTCGTGGCGGCGGGAGAAGGTCTGGATCTCCTTGCAGATGGTCATGGCGGCTCCTCGGGAGGGATAGGGAGGCGTCTAGCCAGGCGCGAGCAAGTATATACCCGTCACACAGGGATTTTCCGCCGCGATGCACGCCCCTCCGG
>CAZFHV010000093.1:0-13354 GCA_964519095.1 uncultured Chromatiaceae bacterium
CGAACTGGTAGTGGATCGGGGAGGCGGGGCACGCCAGGTTGTAAATCTGGTCCACCTCCACGAACAGGGGAAAGGTGACGTCGTGACGCAGCAGCTCGAAATGGGAGTTGCCCAGCAGACCGATGAGGTTGTCCTTGGTGCCGGTGAAGAAGTTGTCGACACAGAGCACGTCTTCCCCCCGCGCCAGCAACCGCTCGCAGAGGTGGGAGCCGAGAAAGCCGGCGCCGCCGGTCACCAGGATCCTTTGACGATTCAGCTCACGCATCGGGGTTGCTGCTCCAACAGGCCTAGCTTGATGAAGGGGTCAGAGTCGGTTTCGGCGAGGGTCGAGGGATGGGCTTATCGCCGACGCGGCATAGCGTCTCGCGGGCAACCCAGCAGGAATGGATCGGCGGCGGTGCGGTTCGCCACGGCGTCGCACCTCAGCCCTTGGTGGTGGCCTCGCCGGGACCCTTGAGGTACCAGCGCCAGGCGGTACCGACGATGTCCTGCAGGTCCGCGTAGCGGGGCGTCCAGCCCAGCTCCGCGCGAATGCGGGTGGCATCACCCACCAGGCGCGCGGGATCGCCCGCCCGCCGTGGGCCGACGCGGACCGGCACCGATCGGCCCGTCACCCGCTCGGCGGTCTCGATCACCTGCTTCACCGAAAAGCCCTGACCGTTGCCCAGGTTGTAGGCCGCGAATCCCTGCTGGTCCCCAAGCCTAGCCAAGGCCCGAACATGGGCATCGGCCAGGTCGGTGACGTGGATGTAGTCGCGCACGCAGGTTCCGTCCGCGGTGTCGTAGTCGTCACCAAACGCCGTGAGGTGGGGGAGGTCACCCGCGGCGGCGGCGAGGGTCAGGGGAATCAGGTGGGTCTCGGGGTCATGAAGCTCGCCCGTCTCGGCCTCGGGGTCCGCGCCCGCGGCGTTGAAATAGCGCAGGGCCACGGCGGCCAACCCGTGGGCGCTGCCGAAGTCCTGGAGCATGCGCTCCACCATGAGCTTGGAGGCGCCGTAGGGATTGATGGGTTGCTGTGGATGGGTCTCGGTGATGGGATCCTGCTGGGGTACCCCATAGGTGGAGCAGGTGCTGGAGAACACCAGCTTACCGACCCCCTGGTCGCGCATCGCCTCGAGCAGGGTCAGGGTGCCCGCCACGTTGTTGCGGTAGTACTTGCCGGGATCGGCCACCGACTCGCCCACGTAGCAGAAGGCGGCGAAGTGCATCACCGCCTCCGGCTTATATCGCCGCAAGACCGCGTCGAGCCGGGCGCGATCGAGGATGTCTCCTTCCTCGAGAGGCCCCCAGCGCACCGCCCAGGGGTGACCGTAGACCAGGTTGTCGTAGGCGATCGGCAGGTAGCCGGCGGCGGCCAGGGCCTTGCAGGCGTGGCTACCGATGTAACCGGCCCCGCCGGTGACGAGGATGGGGGTGGAATGACTGCTCACACGGAGACCTGCGGGGATAGCGGGAGGATGCCGGGTAGGGCGGTGGGCGGCAATGGTACTGGAAAGCCTGCGGCCTTGGCGATTGCCACCCCGGGCGTGGGCGGACCCCTGTCCCGGTCCGGGGACCCGACCTTCGGTTATCCTAGCCGCCTGAGCCGCCCGAAGCCCCCCTGGTACCCAAATGACCGCACCCCTGTCCCTGCTCCGCTCGCTGTTCGCGGCGATCCTCTCGCTGGCGGCGATCGATGGCAGTCTCGGCGCTGCGGACGGCACCGCCGCAGCGGCGAGCCTGGAGCAGGCGGAGGCAAGGCTGAAGGGCATCGAGGCGGCCTTGGGCGACGAGGCGCGACGGCTGCTCTCAGAGGCCCAGCTCAAGACCTATCTCACCCAGCTCAACCAGATTCGGGCCCAGGGGAGTGCCTGCGAGCAGGAGAACACGCCGCAGCTGGAACGGGTCCAGGGGGAGCTCGGCATCCTGAGCCCGGAGAAGCCGCCGGAGAAGTCCCCTGAGAAGGCTGAGGCGACCGCCGAGCAGCCCAAGCCGAGCGCCGTCCCGGCGGAGGGCAAGGAGCTCGAGCAACGGCGTCGTCAGCTGGAGCAGCAGCGGGAACAAATCACTGCCCGTCTCGCCGCCTGTCGCCTGTTGGTGTTCAAGAGCCAGGACCTGACCAACCGGGCGACCGCGCTCCAGCAGGGCTTGCTGGCGGATCGGCTAAAAGCCTTGGGTCCGAATCTCGTCGAGGTGCTCGGCACCAGTCTCAACGAGGCGGGACGTTGGTGGACTCTGACTCAGGACCTGATCTGGGTGGACAGCGGTATGGGACGCCTGGGCTGGCAGCAGTGGGCCGGCCTCGCGGGCTTCGCCCTACTGGGGTTCGGCTTGGGGGTGCTGGTGCGTCGGGGGCTGCGCCAGCGCCTGGCGGCGCGACCACCGGTGCGCGACGTGGCGGGCGCGGCCTTGATGGCGGTGCTGGCCTGTGGCGCCCGCTATGGCCCGGTGCTCGGGGGGACCTTGGGGGCGGCCCTCTATCTTACGGGGGTTCAGCGGCTGGGGTTCGAGCTGCCTTTCCTCACCGCCCTTGCCTACGGCTTGCTGGGCCTCTTCGCGGCAGGGGCCCTGATGCGGATGGTGCTCCGTCCCTGTAGCCCCGCTAGGCACTACCTGGAGCTGCCGGCAGACGTGGCCACTGCCCTGGCGCAACGGCTCTGGGTGCTGGGGGTGTTGAGCCTGACGGGGGTCCTGCTCTTCCAGACCCCCCTCCAGGAGCACCTCCCCGAGTGGTTGGAGCTGCTGGCCCAGGATGTCTTCGTGGCAATCTATGTCCTCAACCTCATCTGGATCCTCTGGTTGGTGGGACGCTTCGAGCGCTGGCGAAGGGATTGGAAGCTCAGGGTCCTCATCACCCTGGCGGCGGCGGGGGCGCTCGGGGCGGAGTGGGCCGGTTACCGGGTCTTCAGCCAGTTCGTCATCATCGGGGTCACCCTGACGCTCCTGCTGACCGCTCTGGGGCTGGCCCTGACCCGGCTGCTCGGAGATCTGTTCGACGGCCTCGATGAGGGCCGGCATGGTTGGCAGAGGCGGGCGCGAGGCTGGGTGGGGGTGCTGCCCGGGGAGCACGTCCCAGGCGCGGGCTGGATCCACATGCTCGTGGTGGTCCTCCTCTGGTCGGGGGTCGCCGCCGCCCTCTTGTGGATCTGGGGGGTCTCCGCCCAGGGCTTCGCCCTGATCGGCCTCTACCTCACCGAGGGCTTCCAGATCGGGGGCCTGAAGCTGGTCCCCACCAAGATCCTGCTGGCGATCCTGCTCCTGGCGCTGCTGCTTACCCTGACGCGCTGGATCAAGGGCCAGCTCAGCCGCCGCTGGCTCAGCAAGTTCCGTTTAGACCGCGGGGTCGGCGATGCCCTGGTGACCACCAGCGGCTACCTCGGGGCCACGGTCGCCGTGCTGCTGGCCCTCTCGGTGGCGGGCATCGAGTTCACCAACCTGGCGATCGTGGCGGGCGCCCTCTCCGTGGGCATCGGTTTCGGCCTGCAGAACATCGTCAACAACTTCGTCTCGGGCCTGATCCTGCTCTTCGAGCGACCGGTCAAGACCGGGGACTTCATCGTGGTGGGTGGTACCCAGGGCTACGTCAAACGCATCAGCATCCGTTCCACCCAGATCGAGACCCCGGACCGGGCGGATGTCATCCTGCCCAATTCGGCCCTGATCTCGGGGCAGGTGACCAACTGGATGCTTCACGACCCCATGGGGCGGATCGCCGTGCCGGTGGGGGTCGCCCACGGCAGTGATACCCAGCGGGTGCGGGAGATCCTGTTGGGCATCGCCGCCCAGCACCCGGACGTGATCAAGGGACGACCCGGCGTATCCGACCCCAAGGTGCTGTTCCGGGCCTTCTCCGAGAACGCCTACCTGTTTGAGCTGCGTGCCGTGGTACGCCAGATCGACCGCCAGGGCGACGTCGTCAGCGACATCAACTTCGCAGTAGAGGCGGCGTTTCGTGCCCAGGGAATCGCGCTTCCCTGCCCGCCACCCGAGCGCCCACAACGTCCCGCCCCGGCCCCATCGGCTTCCGCCGGCTGATTGCTTTCTTCTATTGAGGCGAATGGGTTAGGATAAATCGACGCGATAAGGGGTGGGCCATGGCCAACTTCAGGACCCATGTGACGGTGGCGGCGCTGGTGAGCGGGGCCCTTGCCGCCAGCCTCTACGGGGTGGGTCGGGTGGCGCCGGAGGAGGTCTGGGCCCTCGCCGCCCTCGGGGCCGCGGGGGGTGTCCTGCCGGATCTCGATAGCGACCGATCCCGACCCCGTCGTTTTCTGTTCACTGCCCTGGGTGTACAGCTCGGGTTTCTCGCCCTGTTCGCGCTCGGCGCACAGCGCTCGCTGCTTGAGATGCTGGCGTTGCTGCTCGGGGTGTTCCTGCTGGTGCGCTATGGGCTGCACAGCCTGTTCGCCCGTTGTACCAGCCACCGCGGCATCTTCCATTCCCTGGCCGCCGCGGCCTTCTTTGGGCTGCTGACCACCGGCATCGCCCACCGATTCTTTGGCCGTGAGGCGCTCCAGGCTTGGCTGTGCGGGGCCTTTCTGGCCCTGGGCTATGGTATTCACCTGGCCCTCGATGAGCTCTATGCCGTGGACATCAGCGACCGCACCCTGAGGCGCAAGCGTTCCCTGGGCTCCGCCCTCAAACCCTTCGACCTAGGCTCCTGGCGAGTCTCCGCCGCCATGGTCTGCGCCCTGGTGGCTGCCTTCCTGGCCGCCCCTCGAGCAGATCCCTTCTTAGAGGTCTATGGTCGCGGCGATCTCTATCGGGACCTCTACCGGCGCCTCTTGCCCTCGGAAGGAGCGGCGAAGCCCCCAAGACCCTTGGCGGTGCGGCACCAGCCTGCCCCGCGGGGCAGGCCCTGACCCCAACCCGAGGATCTGGCATGAGGATCCATTGCATCCAGCACGTCCCCTTCGAAGGACCCGCCAGCATCGCCGCCTGGGCAGAGGCTCGGGGTCACGGGGTCACCACCAGCCGCTTGGATAGGGGTGAGGCCATGCCCGACATCGGGAGCCTGGACTGGCTCCTGGTGATGGGTGGCCCCATGAGCGTGCATGAGGAGGAGCGCTACCCCTGGCTGGCGGCGGAGAAGACCTTCATCCGCCAGGTCATCGAGGCCGGCAAGACGATCATCGGGGTCTGTCTCGGGGGTCAGCTCATTGCCGCGGCGTTGGGTGCAGGGATACGAAAGGCGCCCCGCAAGGAGATCGGCTGGTTCCCGGTCAGCCTCACGCCGCAGGCGCGAGGGTCGGTGTTTGGGGATGCGCTGCCCGAGCGGTTCCTGGCCTTCCACTGGCACGGGGATACCTTCGATATCCCGCAGGGGGCGGCGCGGCTCGCCGAGACTCAGGCTTGCGCTAACCAGGCCTTTCTCTATCAGGGGCGGGTGCTGGGGCTGCAATTCCACCTGGAGGCGACACCGGGGAGCATCGCCGAGCTGGTCGCCCACTGTGCCGATGACCTGGTTCCGGGGCCCTTCGTGCAGACGGGGGAGGCGATCCGAGCCGGGGCCGAGGAGTGTTCCCAGCTCAACGAGCGCTTGTGGCGCCTGCTCGATCGGCTGCCCGTGCCGGCCTGAGGGGCCGGTTCCTCGGTGCCCCCTCAGCCCCTGGGGCTGAGGCGATAGACGCCCTCTCTGAGTCGGCTCAGGCCCCGCGCGGCCAGGCCCGGATTCTCTGCCAGCACCTCGATGTCGATCAGCCGCTCGATGCGGAACGCATCGCCGAAAAGCGCCGCCACCTCTTCCTCGGGCACGGAGAAGGGGGGTCCAGCCATCTCCGCCTGGTGGTATTCGAGGGTGATCAGGAGGCCCTGGCTGTCGGCCCGGGTCAGGGCGACGAGGCGGTCCGCGTAGGGGCGCCTCAGCTCGTGGGGTAGGGCGATCAGGGAGCCTCGATCGAACAAGGCGGCCAGCTCCCCCACCTGCTCCCTCGCCAGATCGAAGAAGTCGCCGCACAGGAGGCGGATCTCGTCCACCTGGTAGCACTCGAAGGGGCCCTCCGCACTGCGATCTGGCTGGAGTCCCTGCTCCGAGAAAAAGCCCGCCACCGCCACCGGACTCAGCTCTACCCCGACCACCCGGTGGCCTTGGGCGGCCAGCCAGAGGAGATCCCGGGACTTGCCGCACAGCGGCACCAGGACCTGGCCCCCCGGGGGGAGGCCAAGCCGCGGCCAATAGGCCTCCAGAAGGGGGTTCACCTGCTCGAGGTGCCAGCCGATCTCGCCCCGCTGCCAGCGATCGTGCCAGAACTCTGGGGTCACCAGGCGCACACCTCGGTCTGGCGCCCTGCCCGGCATCGCGCAATCGCCGCCAGGCCTACCGTCTCCTGCTCGGCCGCCATGGATGCTCGTCCCCCTTTCAAGGCCGAGACCTCAGGGTAGCGACCGCGCCGGTTTTGGTGCAAGGAAACCCGGGACTGCGTCCCTCGACAGCGCGCCGCTGGGGTAGCGGTAGCGGGAGTGCAGGGTTCGGAGGCAGGCGGTTGCAAGAGCATTCATGGGGGTGAATGGATCCGATGGCTCCGCCAGTCGATCCCCAGCTTGCGCATCCGAGCCCGCAGGGTATGGGGATTGATGCCGAGCAGCCTGGCCGCCCCGAAGGGTCCCTCGATGCGGCCGAGGGTCTTGGCGAGGGCCGCCTCGATGTGGCGGGCCATGACGGTGTCGAGCCGCTCGCTGGGCGCCTGCGGGGGGGGCAGGGGATCGACCGCAGTGGCGACGGGCTCGATGGCGGTTCCCAGGGCCTTCGCAACCTGGAGTCCCTTGCCGTCGCCGAGGATTGCCGCGCGCTCCATCACGGAGGCTAGCTCCCGTACGTTCCCTGGCCAGGGGTAGCGCCTGAGCAGGGCGACGTCAGCGGGGGTGAGGGGCTGCGGCGCAAGCCCCAGCCGCTTTTCGGCCTCCAGCGCAAAGTGGCTCGCAAGTGCCGCTATGTCCTCCGGGCGATCGCGCAATGCGGGCAGGTGGATCGGGAAAACGGCCAGCCGGTACCAGAGGTCGGCGCGGAAGGTCCCTCCCTGGACCATTGCCGCCAAGTCGCGGTTGGTCGCCGCCACCACCCGGACGTCGACGCTCATTTGGTGCTGGCCGCCGACCCGCTGCAGAGAGCCGTCTTGGAGGACCCGCAGCAAGCGGACCTGGGCGGCGGCGTTGAGCTCCCCCACTTCGTCGAGGAACAGGGTCCCCCCGTCAGCGCGCTCGAACCAACCCTTGCGTTGGGCGATGGCCCCCGTGAAGCTGCCCCGCTCATGGCCGAAGAGCTCGCTATCGATGAGCTCCGGGGGGATGGCCCCGCAGTTGACGCGCAGGAAGGGACCGGCGGCGCGCCCCGAGCGGGCGTGAACCGCCCGGGCCACCACTTCTTTGCCGGTCCCGGTCTCCCCGAGGATCAGCACAGGGGTGTCGGAGCGCGCCACCAGCTCGACCCTCACCATGACCTCCCGTAGGCCCGCTCGGGCGCCCACCACCGTATCGGAGATGTTCTGGCGGCCGAGGCGGGAGAGGAGCGAGCGACGGTCCGCCTCCGCCGCCTCGCGCAGACTCTGGAGCTCCCGAATCTGGCGGTCGTTGTGCAACAGCGCACCAAGTGGCTCCAGGACCTTGGCAAAGAGCCCCTCATGGGCGGGCTCGAAACGGCCGGAAAGGGCCGCGACGGCGATGATCACCCCTTGGACTTCGGGTGCGGGCACCAGGGGAGCGATGAGCAGGTCAGCCGCGAAGTCCAGCCCGGCGGGCAACAGGCAGGGGAAGTTGGCATTGACCTCGGTGGCCGAGGCGTGTACCAGCTTCCCTTGGGTGCTCCAAGCGACCAAGGCCTTGAGCTGTGCCGGGGGACACTCGGAACGGGTGGTTCCGTACAGCTCTGGCTCCTGAGCGAGCGTTTCGATCGCGCCACGAGGGCTGTCGATGTAGCGAAGCATCAGTTGCCCAAGGGGAAAGTGCGCTCGCAAGAGCCCGGCCACCCGTGGAAGGGTCTCCTCGGCCCGCCCGTGGCGCCCCGCCTCTTTCCACAGCGCCAACGTCAGCCGATCTTCAGCCTTCATTAGAATATCCGTGAAATACCACAGTTAATATCTGCAATATGCATGAAACACTACTACTTAATCAAGGCCCCCGTGCCGCTGGGCTTTGTTGCGTAGTGAACCTGTTGTTTATCAATGCTGTATCGCGGTGGCGCTGTTGTTGCATATAGACCAGTGTGTGCGTAGTCGGGTGTGACTCTAGAGTCGCTAGGGGGAATCCATGAAGCGCTGGAGAATCGCTTCGGCCCGTGAGCTTCCCTGGGGAGCCAGACGAATCCAGCTCTGGGGCGTAGCCACGGTCACGACCCTGGGGGCGTTGTGCATCCAAGGGCAGGCACCTGAGTGGCTGCCCCATACGAAGCTGGGCGTGGGGGTGCTGGTGATCATTTTTTGCAGCGCCCTCGTGTGCGAGTTTATTGATTCAAGCCTGGGGATGGGGTATGGCACGACCTTGACCCCACTGTTGCTGATTGCTGGTTTCGAACCGCTCCAGGTGGTGCCCGCGGTTCTGGCAAGTGAGTTCGTGACTGGCCTCAGCGCGGGCGTGATGCACCAAAGGGACGGAAACGTCGACATTCTGCGCGATCACCAGGCCCGCAACACCCTGATCCTGCTTTCTGTTCTCTCAACTGTGGGCGCCATTGCGGCGGTGAGCCTGGCGCTGTCAGTGTCCAAAGTCTGTCTGACCGCTTTCATCACCAGCATCGTGCTGGCGATGGGTGTGTTCACCCTCGCGACCTGGAAGCGACAAATCCGCTACCGCCCGAGCGGCATCATCGCTCTAGGGCTGATCGCCGCTTTCAACAAAGGTCTCAGCGGCGGGGGCTATGGGCCCCTAGTGACGGCTGGCCAAGTGGTCTCCGGTTTACCCGCCCGGGGTGCAGTAGCCATCACTTCGATGGCGGAGTCATTGACCTGCGCAGTGGGACTGGCTGCCTATTTCCTAGCGGGCAAGGATCTGGATTGGGAGCTGACTTTTCCGCTGGTCACCGGCGCTGTACTCTCTGTCCCGCTGGCCACCGGGTTAGTGCGCCATCTCAGCGACGGGCACATGCGCTTTGCGGTGGGTGTCCTGACCTGCGCCTTGGGTGCAGTCTCCCTGTTCAAGCTGCTGTTTTGACAGCGGTGCCACGATACCGCGGGGGCAGAAACATCGGTAGTCGGTTCCTCGCAGAATCGGGCAAGAGAATTGGGCCGAGCGGTGTCCGCGACGCACGAGCCTGGCGGCTCGCTCGTGGGTGCTGTGGCCGTCGGCCGGTGAGAGGGGTTGCTCCCACCGCTCATCTTCAAGTCCACGGGGGGATCTTCTTAGGAGCCGGGAGCACTCTAAGGTCGCCGTGGAGAATTGCGCGTTACGCTTTCGGGCGACCCGCGCTCCAATTTGCCTATTCGGTTCCACACCTTAGCGGAGTCTCTAGCCTGTCACTTCACCTCAAGGGACGACCGAGAAAAGGGAGCCCCCTTTACCGCCTCTTTCAAACGGTCGGTGAACGATTCGGGCCAGGGGCCAGCCCGCGCGGTCCTCAAGAGGAGGTGTGGCGGCCCCTGGCCGGTGTGCTCGTGTAGGCGCCGCCGCGTCGCGCTGGGGCGGCTGGCGTTGTACCCTCATGGTCAGTCCTTGCCCCGACCGGACCCGAACCCTATGGCGACTCTCCGCCTGTCGAAGAAGCCGCTGCTCGCCACGTTTCTCCTCTGGGCCGTGGCTGCGCTGGCCGGGGAGAGGGTATTGGAGCGGCCTCTAGGGGCTGGCACCCAAGCGGCTCAGGATCCCCCGAGCACCGCCGCAGTACCGGAACCACCCAGGTCGGAAGTTACGGCTCCTGTGCCCGCCGGATCGGGTCCCGGTTCTGAGGCAATCCTCCACGCCTGCTGGAGTCCGGCTCAGCTCGCTGGGAATCCGGCGGAGCGGGCCATCCGCCACGGGGTCATCCCGGATCGGGAGGCGCCGCCTTCCTGGGCCATGGCAGCGGCCCGGGCCTCCGTCCAGCCCCTCGCGGCCGACCAGCGGGGCTCCATCCGCTCCGTGGAGCCCGCGGACCCCAAGGTCCGGCTGGTGGCCCTGACCTTCGATCTCTGCGAGCAGGCCAACGAACTGTCGGGCTATGACGGGGGCATCCCGGACTGGCTTCGGGCCCACCGGGTCAAGGCCACCTTCTTCGCCGGGGGCAAGTGGATGCGCACCCACCCCGAGCGTGCCATGCAGCTCATGGCCGACCCCCTGTTCGAGGTTGGCAACCACGGCTGGACCCACGGGAACCTGCGGTTGTTGAGCGGCGAGGCCGCACGCCAGCAGATCTTCATGACCCAGGCCCAGTACCAGTTGCTGCGCCGGGAGCTGCTCGATCGCCCCTGTGCGGCAGGGGCGGGCCCCGGGGCGGCGGAACAGATCCCCGCCTGGCCCAGCCTGTTTCGTTTCCCCTACGGGACCTGTAGCCCCGAGACCCTCGACCTCGTGGGGGACCTGGGACTGCGCGCCATCCAGTGGAATCTGGTCACCGCCGACCCCGACCGTGGTCGGGACGCCCAGTCGATCGCGCGGGGGGTGCGTGCGGGGGTGGTCCGCAGTCGGGGATCCATCGTCGTGGCCCACGCCAATGGTCACGGCTGGCACACCGCGGAGGCCCTGCCCCTGTTCGTCCCCCAGCTCCAGGCCGAGGGCTACCGCTTCGTCACCTTGAGCGAGCTCCTGGAGGCCGGGCGGCCCGTGGCGACGCAGGAGTGCTACGAGATCCGTCCGGGTGACAACCTGCGCTACGACCGGCTGTTCGGCCGGGGGACCGGCGGATGAGCGGGGGGGCACTGGAGTTCCTCCTCGTCCCGGCCCTGGAGCCCGAGGCCGCCACGGCCGTTGGCGCCACCTTGGCCCAGATCGACCCCTGGGCGCGCCTGGGCTACAGCGCCGAGGCCCTAGCGGTGGGTCTTGGCCTGCAGCACCCGGATCTGGTCCGCTACCTGGTCCGGCGGGATGGGGCGATCCTGGCTCTGGCGACCATCCGCTATCCCTGGCTGCGGGGCGCCTACATCGAGCTGTTTGCGGTGCTGCCCGGCGCCCAGGGTCAGGGTATGGGCAAGGCGCTGCTGGCCCACCTCGAATCGAGCTACCGCGGACGCACGGCCAACCTCTGGCTGCTGGTCTCCGCCTTCAACGGCCGCGCTCGGGGTTTCTACGAGGCCCAGGGCTTCAGCCCCATCGGCACCCTCAGGGACCTGGTGGCGCCGGGCGAGGATGAGATCCTCCTGCGTAAGCGCCTCTGAACCTCCCTGGACTGGCGGCACCGGGTTCTGGGGAACAGTGGCGATCTCCCCGGCACCGGCTGGACGGCCAGCAACCAGCGCTCTGGGACCTGCCCTTCCTCCGCGGTGGCTTGACAGTCCGGCTGCCGTCCCGGTGGAGGGCTCCAGCCCCGTTCCGGATCTCCCCCGGCGGGGCCCCGTCCTGGTAGCATCCACCCTTGATGGCTCTGGCATCTGGGGCGCGGCGCAGGATTGGGGATGGAGGAGCGAGGCGGATGGGCAGTTCGTTGCAGGATCAGTTGTTGAAGGCGGGGCTAGTGAGTCGGCAGAAGGCCAAGGAGACCCGTGCCGACAAGCGCAAGGGCGCCAAGCAGGAGCGTCACAGCGGGTCGGTGGCGGTCGATTCCCTCCAGGACGAAACCCGCCGCGCCACTGCGGAGAAGGCGGAGCGTGACCGGTTGCTCAACCGCGAGCGCCAGGCGGCGGCGGAGCAGAGGGCCCGGGAGGCGGAGGTAGAGGCGCTGATCCTCAGCCACCGCATCCCGCGCGAGGGTGGGGAGCTGCCCTACCATTTCGCCGATGGGGCGGTGCTGAAGAAGCTCCTGATCACCAAGCCCCTGCGGGATCGTCTGGCCGCGGGGTCCGTTGCCATCGCGCGCACCCGCCAGGGCTATGAGCTCGTCTCCGCGGAGGTGGCGGAGCGGGTCCGGGCGCGACGCCCAGAGGCTATCCTGGTGCTGAACGATTCCCGCCCAACCGCTGAAGAGGAGGAGCATCCGGTGCCCGATGACCTGACCTGGTAGGCCGGAGCTCTTCTCCGAGACTTGACGGCGCCCGTGCGGCGGCTATGATCTGCCAATTGCTGCATTGCAGCAATCCGATCCCCTGACCCCCGTGCCCCCATCAGACCCCTCTCAAATTCCCTCTTTTGCGGCCTTCGATAGGGTCCAGGGCGAGGCCGCGCGGCTGTTGGGGGACCTGCATCAGCAGCTGCTGGCGGCACCGGCGCCCAACAGACCGGCCCAGGGCTGGGTCGGTAAGCTCCGCTCCCGTTGGGCTGCGCCGGTGCAGCCCCTACCCGGCCTCTACCTCTGGGGCGGGGTGGGGCGCGGCAAGACCTATGTGATGGACTGGTTCGTGGACGAGCTGCCCTGGTCGGGCAAGCGCCGGGTGCATTTCCACCACTTCATGCGCGAGGTCCACGAGGCCCTGGCGGGACTGCCCAAGCAGGCCAATCCCCTGGAGCTGGTGGCGGATCAGCTCTGTCGGGGGCTGCGGGTCCTCTGCCTGGACGAGCTGGTGGTGGAGGACATCACCGATGCCATGATCCTCCACGGGCTGCTGCGAGCGCTGTTCGAGCGCGGGGTGACCCTGGTGACCACCTCCAACACCGCCCCCGATGCCCTGTATGCCAACGGTTTGCAGCGGCAGAGCTTCGTGCCTGCCATCGAGCTCCTCAAGACCCACACCCGGGTCTTCGAGCTGGACGCCGGCACCGACTATCGGCTTCGCACCCTCGAGCAGGCCGGGGTCTACTTCCTGACCAGCGACCCGCGCACACCCGAGGGGCTGGAGGGCTACTTCCGCCAGCTCACCGGTGGGCATGCGGTGCCCGCCAGGGCCATCGAGGTCAACCACCGGACGATCCCGGTGGTGAAGCTGGGCAAGGACGTGGCCTGGTTCGATTTCCGTGCCCTGTGCGACACACCGCGGGCCACCGCCGATTACATCGAGATCGCCCGGGAGTTCCACACGGTGCTGCTCTCGGGGGTGCCGGTGCTGCGGGCCAAGTACCACTCCGCGGCGCGGCGCTTCCTACACTTGGTGGACGAGTTCTACGACCGCCGGGTCAAGCTGGTGCTCTCCGCGGAGGCGCCGGTGGATGGCCTCTATGCAGGGGGGCTACACAACTTTCCCTTCGAGCGCCTGCAGAGTCGCCTCACCGAGATGCAGTCCCACGACTACCTGGGCTCCTGCGGCCGGTAGGCCCTGGGGCAAGGGCGCGACGGCGCCCCTCGGGGTGCACCAGCCAATCCATCGTCGCTAACCTGTCGATCAGCGACCCCTGCCGTGGGTCGGGCTTCAGCCCGACGCAGCCCTGGGGGCGCACTGGAGCCCAA
>CAZFHV010000094.1:0-13352 GCA_964519095.1 uncultured Chromatiaceae bacterium
AGGATGAAAAGTAGGCTGCGGCCCTGCTGCAGAGCCCCGGGGGGGGTGCGCCGCCTATCTGGGGGCCTGATCGACCCCCCAGCGGCCCACCGGCCCTGGCTCCAGTCGTCGCTGCTTCACCACCAGCGGCGCCGCTTGAAGAAGATCAGCATCCCGATGGCGGTGACGACCATCAGGAGCAGCACCAGCGGATAGCCGTAGTACCAGCGCAGCTCCGGCATCGACCAGGGGCTGTCCGGGTTGTGGAAGTTCATCCCATAGACACCGGCGATGAAGGTGAGGGGGATGAACAGGGTGGAGATCACCGTGAGCACCCGCATGATCTCGTTGAGGTGGTTGCTCACGCTGGACATGTGTATGTCGAGCAGGCTCGCCGTCATGTCCCGGTAGGTCTCGATCAGGTCCAGGATCTGGATGGTGTGGTCGTAGCAGTCGCGGAAGTAGAGCCGGGTGTCGGGAGTGATCAGGGCCAGGTCCCCCCGCAGCAGGCCGCTCACCACCTCCCGCTGGGGCCAGAGGGTGCGCCGCAACAGCAGTAGATCCCGCTTGATCTGGTGCACCCCCACCAGCCGCTCCCGTTTCGGCCGGGTGACCAGTTGCTCCTCCAGGGCCTCGATCTGCTCCCCGATCCCCTCGAGCAGCGGCAATCCCTCGTCGATGATGAGGTCGATCAGGCAGTAGAGCAGGTAATCGCTCCCGCGCTCGCGGAACAGGCCCGCGTGGCGGCGCAGTCGCTCGCGCACCGGCTCGAAGGGATCGCTGGCCCCCTCGTGGAAGCTCACCAGGAAGCGGGCCCCGGTGAACAGGCTGACCTGCTCGAAGCCGATGCCCTCTCTACCCCGGACCGGCCGGTTCAGGATGACGAAGGCCTGTTCGCCATAGGCCTCGAACTTGGGGCGCTGCCCGGTGTTCATGGTGTCTTCCAGTGCCAGCTCGTGGAGCCCCAGCAGCTCACCGAGGGCGAGGACCTGTTCGGGGGAGGCATTGCCCTGGACGTGGATCCAGGTCACCGTTTCCTGGGTCAGGTAGGGCTGGCACTCCGCGGGGCTGGTGAAGTCGTGCTCGACGAACCGGTTGAGGCCGTAGTCCACCAGCCGGAAGCGCGGCGGGATGGGCGTGCTCGTCTGGACCAGGGTTCCCGGGGATGTCCCGGGCGGGTGATAGCGCTTACCGAAGAGACGCATGGGGGCGCTTCCCGGGTCGGGAACGGGACTCCATTCTAGTGCGAGTGTCCCTTGGTCGCCTTATCCCCCGCCGGTGACTGGGATACCGGGCCCCGCGATGGTCCCTTCCTGGACCTCACCCAAAGGGGGATCCGCTGGGGGGCTGTCCCGGCGGGTTAACCGGCGTCCTTTTTCTTGTCGCTCGCCCCGTAGGCGCCCACCGCGCCCCGCATCAGCTTCTGCATCGCATCCCAGGAGGCCAGGGTGGAGGCCACATAGGGCTGGAAGAGCTGCAGGGGGTCGTAGCCCGCCACCCCGGCCTTCATCTTGGCGCGGAGCTCGTCCATCAGCTCCTGCTGGAAGGGCTCCACGTCCGGTAACCCCATGAGCTTGCGCATCTCCACGGGGGTGATATCGAGATCGACGCTGATCTTCATGAGGGGCTCCCTAGGCGTGGTGATGTCAGGAGCATAGCAGAAGCCCGCCCCGACACCACAGGGCTCAGTGCCGGCGCGGCTTGGGCACCACCGCCTGGGGGTCGGGCTCCTCCACGCCGATACCGCGGCGGACCCGCTTGCCGAAGAGCAGGCACGCCTTGTCGAAGGCCCCTTCGGCCTCCCGGGCACACCACTCCCACTCCATCGGCGAGGAGTTGGCGGGGATCTGCCAATGGCCGGTGACGATCACCTCCCCGAGGCGGAGCTCGACGGTCCAGTCGTGCCAGAGATCCTCGTCGTTGTCGTCCTCGACGAACTCCTGCTCCGCCAACCGGCAGTAATTGCCGGTCTTCTCGTCGAGGGTGGAGAGATCGGAGATCACCAGGGTGCGATCCACGCAGCTCGACCAACCGGTGTGCACCGAGTTGGCGGTGGCGAAGAGGGCGTGGATGAGCCCGGCGGGGGATACCCGGAGATCGAGCTGGGTGTCCCAGTCGGGTTCGGTGGTTTCGTCGGTTGCTTTCATGAGGCTTGCGGGTCCTGCGCGGCTCCGCGCCGCGGCGGGGAAGGGGCGCCAGCGGCCGGGAGCCGCGCGGCGGGGCGCGTAGTCTAGCAGGATTGGGGGGGCGGGGTCCCGCCCGGATCCGCAGGGGGGAGGGGCGCCCTGGGGTCGGTGGGGTGTCGTCTGCCCGGCTCAGACCCGCCGCACCAGCCAGTCACCGAGCACCAGTAGGTCCATGCGGGTGCGCAGGAAGCAGTCCAGGGCCTCCTCGGGCCGGCAGACCACGGGCTCGTTCTCGTTGAAGGAGGTGTTGAGCAGCATCGGCACCCCGGTGAGGTCGCGGAAGGCGGCAATCAGTCCGTAGTAACGGGGGTTGCTGGTGCGCTCCACGGTCTGGAGTCGGCCGGAGCCGTCCACGTGGGTCACCGCCGGGATCAGGGGGCGCTTGTCCTCGCGAATCTGGAACACCTGCATCATGAAGGGGACGTCGTCGTCCTCCTCGAACCAGTCCGGGACCGCCTCCCGCAGGATGGAGGGGGCGAAGGGGCGGAAGGACTCCCGCCGCTTGATCTTGAGGTTGAGGATGTCCTTCATGTCCCCCCGGCGGGGGTCGCAGAGGATGGAGCGATTCCCCAGGGCCCGGGGGCCCCACTCCATGCGCCCCTGGAACCAGCCCACCACCTGTCCGGTGGTGATGGCCGCGGCTGTGCCCGCCCACAGCTCCGCGTCGTCGGGGCAGCGCTCGAGGGTGCAACCCTGGGACTGGAACTCGGCGGAGCGGGCCGCCAACAGCGTCGCGAGGTCGGCCTCGCCGAACTGGGGCCCCCAGTAGGCGTGGCCCATGTGCTGGCGTGGGCTCTGGGGGGCGAGCTGCCGCGCCACCACCAGCGCCGCCCCGATGGCCCCCCCGGCATCCCCCGCCGCGGACTGCACGTAGGCGCGCCTGAAGGGGGAGCGGCGGTAGATCTTGCCGTTCGCCACCGAGTTCATGCCGCAGCCTCCAGCGAGGGCGAGCGCCGGGAGCCGATAGCGGGCGTAGAGCCGATCGAGCAGGTGGAAGAAGGCCTCCTCGTACATCGCCTGCACCGAGTGGGCGATGTCGCGGTGGCGGTCCTCCAGGGGCCCCTTGGGGTCCCGTGCCGATCCCAGCAACTCCTCCAGGGCCGGGCTGAACAGCCGCCCCACCACCGGGGAGCCACCGCTCCATTCGTAGTCGATGCGCTCCCGGTGATGGCGGAAGAACTCCAGCCCCAGGCGGAAGCCGCCGTCGTCCTGGAGCTGTACTACCTGCCGCAGTGGCTCCAGGTAGCGGGGCCGGCCGTAGGGGGCCAGGCCCATCACCTTGTACTCGTCGCCATAGTGGGGAAAACCCAGGTACTGGGTGAGGGCCTGGTAGAAGATCCCCAGCGAATGGGGAAAGTACACCCGTACGTCCAGGGCGAGGGAGCCGTTGCGTCCCACCCCCCAGGCCGCGCTGGAAAAGTCGCCGAACCCATCCACCGAGAGCGCCACCGCCTCCTCGAAGGGGGACACATAGAAGCAGGAGGCGAGGTGGGCCAGGTGATGCTCCACCCGGTGCAGTCTGCCGGTGAAGGGCTGGTCCGGAAAGGCCTCGGCTAGCACTGCCTCCGCCGAGGCGCGCTTGCGCTGGTTGCGGATGCGATCCAGCACCAGGCCCAGCTCGGGTCGCTTGCGCAGAGCGAAGCCGATCTTGCGCAGCAGGTTGGCCTTGGGATCGCTGTTGAGGGCGAGGTGCTCCACCGCCCCCAGGCCAATGCCGGCCTCCCGCAGGCAGTAGGCGATGGCCTGGGAGGGAAAGCCCGCCCAGTGTTTGAGGCGGCGGAAGCGCTCCTCCTCCGCCGCCGCCACCAGCTCTCCGTCGCGGAGCAGGCAGGCGGAGGCGTCCCCATGGTAGGCGTTGACGCCCAAGATAAAGGTCATCGGCTCCTCACTGGGAAGGCGAATGGGTACCGCGGGGGTGGTGACCACCCTCCGCGAGCAGGCGCGTCCAGGCCCCCAGGGCGAGCTCGCTGCGGAAGCGCTCATGGTGCAGACGTCGGGCGTTTTCCCCCATGCGGGCGCGGGTCTCGGGCTCGCGCTGGAGCCGACGCAGTGCGGCGGCCAGTCCCGCCCCGTCCCCGCAGGGGATCGCCAGGCCCGCATCGGCGGCTCGCAGGAGACCAGCGATCTCACCGTCCTCGGCGCCGATGAAGAGGGCAGGGCGGCCGGCGGCCAGCACACCGGCGAGCTTGCTCGGGACGATGAGCCCCTCGAACTCCGGACGCAGCACCACCAGGTGCAGGTCGGGCAGGGTGAGGCTCAGGGGCAGGCGCTCCCGGGGCTGATAGGGCAGGAATCGAAAGCACTCGAGACCGCGCCGCGCCACTTCCTGGACCAGGGGCTGCCAAAGGGTCCCGCCGCCGCTGAACAGGAACAGGAGCTCGGGATCGTCCCGGAGCAGCTCGGCGGCAGCCAGGAGGGTCCCGTACTCGTGGGCCCGGCCCAGGTTCCCCGAATAGCCCACCAGGAAGCGCCCCTCCAGCCCCCAGTCCCGGCGCAGGGGGTTGTCGGCCGCGGCCAGGGGCCGGATCGCCTCGCCGTCGGTCCAGTTGGGGATCAGGATGATGCGCTCCGCCGCGATCCCTTCTGCCGCCACCTGTCGAGCCATCCCTTCCCCCAGCACCAGGTTCTGGTCGGCCTGGCGCAGGGAGGCGTTCCGAAGCCCCCGCAGGAGCCGACCCGGCCAGCCCCCGAGCATCCGGACCCCCAGGGCGGTCCCCACCTCGGGGAAGAGGTCCTGCAGCCAGTTCAGCAGCCGGGCGCCCCGCAGCCGAGCCACCCCCGCGGCGAAGAGCGAGATCAGCGGCGGATCGGTTTTCGCCACCAGGGTGTCGCCCCGCTCGGTGAGCCGGAGCAGGCGCCAGGTGGCTGAGAGATAGAAGGTCAGATAGTCCAGTGCCCGGCCGATAAGGCGCTGGCGGCCGAAGCTCGAGGTCCACACCCGATGCACCCCCACGCCCTCGATCCGATCCTCTGGGGGCAGGGCCGCGCCGGGCTGGTCGTAGCCCTGCCGACTGGTCACCACCCGCACCTCCAGGCCCTGGGCCGCCAGATGGAACGCGAGATCGGACAGTAGCTGGCTGGTGGCGGCGTGGTCGGGGTAGAAGTAGCGGTTGATGAAGATGACCTTGGGCATGGGGCCTTGGGTGGCGTTCCTGCAACTTTCCATCATGCCCTACCCAGCATCTTTTCGGCGACCCCTTTGTTGCTGGACTCCTCCCAGGCGGTCCCCTGGGAGGGGGACGGATTCAGCCGGCAAGGGGCCTGGTTGCGTGCCGCCGGGAGGGGTAGCATCAGTGCTCACCCCACGTCGTTGTAGAGGTCCTGCCATGCATCCAGCCAATCAGAGCGAGCTTGCACGCCTCCAGGCCACCGTCGAGCGTCTGGCCCAAGCCCTAGAGCGTGAGGAGCGACGCGGGCGCCGGCGGCGGGGTCTGCTGGCGGTGGGACTCGCAGCCGCCATCGGGGGTTTCCTGCTCGGTACTCAGGTCACCGGTCAAGCGACCGCCGAGGGGGCGCCAACCGAGGCCAGGGACCCGGCTGTGACCCGGGAGGCCCTCCTGGCGCGCCTGCCCCCAGAGCAGCGGCGTGAGGTCGAGCGGTGGGAGAGGGACGTGTCCTGGGTCTCCCAGTATCTGCACCTTGCGGGTGACCGCTTCGAGCCGGGGGCGATGATCGCCGTGATGCTCGGTCGCATGTCCCGCTCCGTGGAGGCGGTGCCGGACATGCTTGCCGAGATGCAGGTGATGAACGCCAAGATGAACGCCCTCCCGGTGATGGCCGCTGGGATGCAGGGCATCGATGGCAAGATGGGGATCATCGCCGCCGGGATGGATTCCACGATGGGTCGCGCGGGCCGGATGATGCCCTGGAACTGGTGAGCCGGGCCGGGCGGGGCCCGGGCGCTGTCACCCCTTGGGTGCCGTGCTAACCTCTGAGCCATCCCACACCCCCTGGTACCCCCGAGTCCCATGAAACGCTTCGTCCTCGACACCAGCCTCTTCACCAACCCCGACGTCTATGTCCAGTTCGGGGTCGACGCCCAGGGGGCCATCCTCGCCTTCAGCCGGCTCGCCTGCCGGGTGGAGGCGGAGTTCTTCATGCCGGGCTCGGTGTACGAGGAGCTAAGCAAGATCAAGGACCTGCGCGCAATCGCCGCGGACTTCGAGTCGGTGGTGCGGCTGCGCTCGCCCCGTAAGCACGACCTCACCATCCCGAGCGAGCTGCTCTACGAGCTCATCGAGGAGCTGCGCCACCGCATCGACCGGGGCCTGCGCATCGCCGAGGAGCTGGCGGCGGAGGTGGCGCGCAAGATCGAAGACCACGGCCAGCTCATCAACAAGCTGCGGGGCCGCTACCGGGAGACCCTGCGGCAGGGGATCCTCGACAGCAAGGAGGACGTGGACGTGCTGCTGCTCGCCTACGAGCTGGACGGGGTCTTGGTGTCAGCGGACGAGGGCCTGCGCAAGTGGGCCGACAAGGTGGGGATCAAGATCCTCGATCCGCGCCACTTCCGCCGTATCCTGGAAAACCTAGCGGACGGTTTCGCTCGCCTGAAGGCCCCTCAATCCACCACCGCGGCCCCCTGAAAGAGCTGATGGAGGAGGCCCGTCAGCTTGGGGACCTCCTTGTCGAACTCCAGCACCCAGTGGGGGCCCCGCGCCTCCAGCGCCCGGCGCACCACGTAGGTGTGGCCGAGGATGCGGTGGATGTGCTCCATGAAGGCCTCGGCGCTGTCTCGCTGACGAAAGCGACAGCGGAAGGTGTGGTAGACGCGGCCGTCGCGCTTGAACTTCTCCACCGACTCGAACAACCGCTCCAGGAAGGCGTTGCCGAGGTCGCGTTTTAGACGGTCGTCGCAGGCCATACCGGCCTCGTCCATGAAGAGCGCCAGGCGCAGCACCCGGCCGGTGAAGAAGTCGCCCGGCAGCTCCACCACGTCGGAGGCGCGGATCCAGACGTCGTAGATCCCCGAGAAGCGGGTGACGTACTTGACCCGGCGGTTGCGGGGGGAATCTTCCTTGAGCACCACCCCCTCCCGGCCCTCCCCGTCGAGGCGCTTCAGGAGCTCCCCCAATCGCGGCCATTCCGTGCCGGTAAAGCGGCCGTAGCCCTGGGGTGTGGGGAGCCCAAAGCGGGCGGTGAGGGCCAGCTTCTCCGCCACCGGCAAAAAGGCGGTCTGGTTGACCCGCATCAGGTCGAACACGAAGGCCTGCACGTCCTCGGGCACGAAGCTGGGGCCGCCCTCCGTGTAAGGGTTCTCGGGTCCGGCGATCTCGGCGCAGAGCACCAGCTCCGGGTGCTGGTCGAAGATCGCGAGCTCCATCAGCTCCGGCGCCCGATCGGTGCTGAAGGGGCAGAGGTAGCCGCTGCGGGTGAAGGCGAGCACCTGGCCCTGGTAGCGCAGGATGCGCACGTTGAAGCCGTCGATCTTCTCCTCGGCCCAGAAGGGGGCCTCGAACTGCTGGCGGATCCCCTGCTCCAAACGGTAGATGCGGCCGATGCGCGGATAGCCGGGGATCCAGCGGTCCGGGAGCTGCACCGCCCCCTTGGCCAGGCCGTGGAAGTCGTCAGTCAGGCGCAGGTACTCGATCTCGCCATACTGCTCCCGGCGCGCCTTGCCCCGCGCCAGGGCCTCGTCGAAGATCGGATTCTGGGACGGCTGGATCATGGACGGGGCACGCTCCCGATGGGCTGGCGAGGGGTTTCGAGGTGGAAAGCTTAGCGCGATTTCCGGGCGATCGCCGGTGGTCGGAGGGCACCGCGGCGGCGGGATTGAAAAGCCGCGGGGTTGGGGGTCCAATGGCAGGGAAACCCCCTTGGAGGTGCCCCCCATGGCCGAGCTGCCTATCCCCCGGCGGCTGCAAGACTACCTCGATGGGCTGGTGCCCCCGCGTCATCCGGAGCTCCTGGCCATGGAGGTCTACGCGCGGGCGCACGACTTCCCCATCATCGGCCCCGCCTGCGGCCGCTTCTGCTACCAGATCGCCCGCCTCATGGGGGCGCGCCGGGTGTTCGAGCTGGGCTCCGGGTTCGGTTACTCCACGGCCTGGTTTGCCGATGCGGTACGCGACAATGGGGGAGGGGAGGTCCATCACACGGTCTGGGAGCAGACCCTCTCCGACCAGGCCCGCGGCCACTTGCGCGCCCTGGGGCACGAGGGGCGGGTGGTCTTTCATGTGGGGGAGGCGGTGGCCAGCCTCGCCGCCCAGGCTGGGCCCTTCGATCTCATCTTCAGCGACATCGACAAGGAGGGCTATCCCGCCTCCCTGCCGGTCATCGCGGCGCGGCTGCGTCCCGGTGGGGTGCTGCTGGTGGACAACCTGCTGTGGGGCAATCGCATCTTCGATCCCGGGTGCCGGGACCCCGCCACCGAGGGGATTCGCACCTTCACCCAGGCCGTCTTCGGGTCGGCCGACTGGGTCGCCTCCCTGGTCCCGATCCGCGACGGGCTGCTGCTGGCCCAGCGCCTCTGAGGGGGAGGCCGCCCCGGGGCCGTGACCGAGGGTTACATCCACGGGTTCTCGTCCGCGGAGCAGCACCGGCTGGTGGAGCAGGCGCGTGTCCTGGCCCCACGGGTCTTCGAGGACCTGGATCTCTCCGGTGCTCACAGCCTCTTGGAGCTGGGCTGCGGGGTGGGGGCAGAGCTCGGGATCCTGGCGCCGCTTTGGCCCCGGCTCAGGCTCACCGGGGTGGACCGCAGCGGGAGCCAGCTCGCCGCGGCGCGGGGGCTCCTCGGCGCCAGCCCCGAGACCCGAGGTATCGCCATGGTGCAGGCCGATGCCGTGCGTCTCCCTTTCCCTGACGCCGCCTTCGACCGGGTCCTCACCATCTGGCTCCTGGAGCACGTGGCGGACCCGCGCCGGGTCCTGGGGGAGGCCCTGCGGGTGACCCGTCCTGGCGGGGAGGTGATCTGTACCGAGGTGGACAACGCCACCTTCGGCTTCGATCCCCCGGAGCCCCTGATCGAGGGCTGGTGGCGGCGCTTCAACCGCTATCAGCAGGCGGCCGGGGGCGATCCCTTCGTGGGGGCCAAGCTGGGCGCGATGGCCGGGGCGCTCGGCTGCAATGGGGTCCGCACCCGATCCATCCCCGTGATCGACAGTCGGCGCGACCCCGAGCGGCGCACCCTGCTACTCGACTACCTGCGCGATCTGCTGCTGTCGGGGGCGGACAACCTCATCGCCGACGGCTATGCGGACGATGGGGACAAGAACCACTTGGTTCAGGCATTCGCCAGGGTCAGGGAGGACCCGCGGGTGGGGTTCCGCTACCAAGCGGTGCGCCTCACCTGCTCACCGTCCGCAGGGCGGGAGCCGGCGTAGCGGCCCTGGGCTACCCCCAGAAACGACTCCGCCGTAGCGACTTGTGGCCGCTACGGCGGAGGTTGGAACGAGCTCCGGAGAGCGTGACTTACTTGGCGGGGCGGATCTCGACGCGACGGTTGGCGGCGCGACCGGCCTCGGTGTCGTTGCTGCCGACGGGGTTGGCCTCGCCGTAGCCACGGGCGGTCAGGTTGGCCGCGGGAACGCCACGCTTGATCAGGTCGTTGCGCACGGCGTTGGCGCGACGATCGGACAGGCCCATGTTGTACTTGTCGCTGCCGCGGCTGTCGGTGTAGCCGGCGACCTCGTACTTGACGTTGGACTGCTTGAGCTCCTTGGCGGCCTCCGCCAGCTTCGCGTTGGCGGCCGGGGTCAGGTTGGCGGAAGCGGTGGCGAAATTGACGCCCTCGATCACGAAGGTCTTAGCGGGCGCCGGCGCAGGGGCGGGCGCCACGTTCTTCGGGCCAGAAGCACAACCGGAAACCAAGGCCACCACGGCCAGCGCTGCAACGATACCCCCGATCTTCTTGGTCATTAGAGAAATCCTCATTTCAGAAAAATTCGAGGCTTCTTTATACTAGATTCTCCTGCGATGTGCAATTGGACCAACATGTGGTTTTTTTATCCTAAGCCTTTTTCCGCCTGGGTGGTGACCCAGTGCCTCGCGATGGGCCTCGTCCTCGGCCTGAACGTCCCGGCGCAAGGCTCCACGGACCAAAACGCTCCGGCCCTGGGCGATCTGGACCATGTCACCAGTCCCCTGCCACCAGACTACCGGCTTCGTCGGAACGGCTCGGTTGCGTTGCGGATCTGCTACAACTGGGCCTGTGCGGTCCAGGCACAGATCGTCCTTTCGCCGCAGGAAGTCGAGGAGGTGCGAAAGGAGATGGGGCGCTGCAACGGCCAGTCCCTCTATGAGCGGCTGCAGCGGGTGCGCATCGGCGTCTGGCAGATGGAGGTCATGGCCCAGCGGCACATCCCGGAGCTGGGCAACGATCTGGCCATCAACGACAAGGACGAGGACCTGGAGGGTCGCACCGACTGCGTCGACAACGCGACCAACACCACCAACTTCCTGCGTGTCCTCAGCGACCTCCAGGAGCTGCCCGGATGGCGCCTCATGGAGGTGGAGGTGCGAGACCGCATGTCCCCCTCGGACGTGCACTGGACCGCCGTCATCCGCGATGTGGCCACCGGCGAGCTCTGGTCGGTGGATTCCTGGTTCAGACCCCACGGCCATCTACCGGATGTACAGCCCCTCAAGGCCTGGGTTACCGGCTACGAGGCCTGGAAGCCACCCTACGAGCTGTACAATCCCGTCCCGCGCACTGCGGATGAACTGTGCACGGCCGAGGCGGTGCAGCGGGCGTCCCTGGCGCGGAAGCAGGGCTGAAGCCTCGTCGAAGAGGGGGCGCCAGTCGGACCTTGCATCCTTAATCCCTTTGGTCGCCCGAGCCTGTCGCCGGGGACTCGGATCCCTGAGGGGGGTGCGAATCTCCCGGGCATCGACGAGAATAGGGTGCGGGCAGCCGTTCGGATCGCCGGGATTGCGGCTGGTCTCCCCCCTTTGAGTGGGGCGACACCCCGGCTCCCGGCTTGGCCGGCCTCGGCCGAGCGGGGTCTATTACAACAACGAGGGTCCCAGCGGGGAATGTACCGACTGGGACTCGAGCGCCGTCAGCACCGTTTTGCATCGGCCAAGACCCGAGGGGGATCGGGCCGCGGTGCGGCGTTTGGCCCGAGAACCGTTTCAGACGAAGGGGGAAACCTGATGCTAAAGGCAGGGCTTAGTTACGAGGACGTGGCGGCGGTCGCCACCGTCCTCGCCGAGATCGGACAGGAGGTGTCGGTCAACAGCGTGCGCCGCCATCTGGGCACGGGCAGCCGTTTCATCATCGGCCGGCACCTGGCTCGCTGGCGGAGCGAGCAGTCTGCTGGGATCGCCGACGCGGGTGGGGAGGAAGACGGCGCCGAGACGCCGCCGCCCCCAACCGCCTCCCTCACCCATGCCCTGGAGTCCCTGGGCAATGCCTTCCAGGTCGCCACCGAGACCCAGATCCGGCCCCTGGAGGAGCGCGTTCACGTCCTCTCCGACGAGCTCGGGACCCTGCGCGAGGGGCTTGCCCAAGGCGAGGGCCGGACCAGTGATCAGCTCGGCGCCTTGGCGTTGGAGCTGCGTTCCGGGGACAAGGGCCTGAAGCGGAAGATCGAGCAGCTCGGCAAGCACCTGGAGGGTCTCGAGCAGCGCATCGACGAGGTCGCCAGCGCCTGGCAGACCCAATCCGCCGAGTTGGGGGCCAAGATCGCCCGCATGGCTCAGGAGCACACCGCCCTGATGGCCGAGCTCTTGGCCAGGCTCGATGGCCTCAGCAGCGCCCACGACCATCTGATGCAGAGCCTGCGTGATCACCAGCACAGCGGCCAGAACCAGATCGCCGCCCTGGAGCAGCGTCTGGTGTCCCTCAGCGACAGCGTTCTCGAGCTGGTCCCCAGGGGAGAGGCCGAGAAGCCGAGAAAGAAGAAGGAATGAGGGTTCGGCCCGCCGGGGGATCGCTTGGCTTCCCATCTGGTATTGAGCGGCGTTTTCCGTTACAAAATGCCTGTTTTTCGTCCCGCCGCCGGCAGCCTGTGAGGACAGGGACGAATCAAGCACGCCCAGGCGCCGGCTCGGAGTGCCGGCACTGGTGCTGCCCCCCTGGCGGGGCACCCGCGGCGTCTCTCTGGGGGTGGGCTGCCGGGCGGGGTCACACCCGCAGGCGCGATCCATGGATGGGCAGCCCTGGTCCCCTCGACTCTTCATCCTTGACTCTCACACCTCTAGGAGGACTTCATGGCAACACCCATCACTGAGCTGCGCGGGATCGGTGCGAGCACCGCTGCCGAGTTGGCGAAGCATGGCATCCATTCGGTGGAAGACCTCGCCAAGGCATCCGTCGCCAGCATCGTGGCGGTACCCGGTTTTGGCGAGGCGCGGGCCCAGAAGATCAAAGAAGCCGCCCAGAAGCATCTGGGCGCTGCCCCCGCGGCGGCCCCGGCAGCCGAGCCCGCCCCCGCGCCCAAGCCTGCGCCCGCGGCCAAGCCCGCACCAGCCCCCAAGGCTGCCCCGGCGCCCAAGCCGGCGGCCGCGAAGCCAGCGGCCGCCCCCGCGGCCAAGGCAGCGGCTCCGGCCCCCAAGGCCCCGGCCGTGAAGGCGGAGCCGGCCAAGAAGGGCAAGAAGGCCGAGAAGGCTCCTAAGGCCGAGAAGGCTCCTAAGGCCGAGAAGGCTCCTAAGGCCGAGAAGGCTACCGCGGCACCCAAGGTCGCTGAGGCGCCCAAAGCCGAGAAAGGGAAGCCCAAGGCCGAGAAGAAGGAAAAGGCCAAGAAGTCCAAGAAGAAGTGATGCCCCCGCCGGGCGGCAGGGGCGCGGCCTGGCGCCCCGTCCCCGCCGCCGCGGTGGGTCTCGTTCCTCCCGCCCTGATAGATAACAGGCAAACCCCCGGCTATGCCGGGGAGACAGTAGCAGTTTGACATTTGAGGGAGTCCATCTGGGAGACTCCGCACGGTGAGCCGCCAAGCACACCAGTGTGGAGAATCCAGATGGACGAGTTTAGAAGCTTAAGCCACACCAAGTGGGAGTGTTAAGTATTCAGGCGGTGTTTATCCCGAAGTGTCGCCGTAAGGTGCTCTACGGGCAGTTGGGTCGGCACCTCGGGGAGGTGTTCAGGGACCTCGCGGCGCAAAAAGAGAGTCGGATCGAGGAAGGCCACCTGATGGCCGATCCTGTGCACATGCTCATCTCGATACCACCCAAGTACGCGCTCTCGCAGGTGGTGGGGTACATCAAAGGCAAGAGTGCGATCTATCTAGCACGGGTGTACGGGGAGCG
>CAZFHV010000095.1:0-13271 GCA_964519095.1 uncultured Chromatiaceae bacterium
CCTCCCAGCGGAGACCAATAGGGTGTGGCGACCCACAGCTGCGACGACCGCCCCCTCCTCCCAATCCGCGGCGGGCCTGAGCCGGTGGTGGGCCGGGCGGATAGGCTTGGGCTCGATGCTCACCCCCGCCTCCTCCGCCGCCAGGTGGGGGGCGATGGGGGGGCGAAGGCGTAGGGGTTCACCCAGTGGTAGGGGACCTCGACGCTGCCCTGGGCACGGAGGCGCCGGGCGTCCTCGTTGTGCAGGCCGTCCGGGGTCGGCTCGGAGCCCGAGGCCACCGGCTTCATCCCCAGGACGCGCAAGCCCCGCCCCTGGAGGGCCGCCATCAGGCTCAGGCTGATCTCGGCCACCGCCGCCCCCGGTGTCGGGGCTGGTGGCGAAGAGCCCGCTCGCGCTCATTGGAAGCGACGGCGGAGAAGTGCGAGGGGGATGCCTAGCCCGTCGCCGGTGACCCGTGCCGGGGGGCCCAGGCGTGGCCGTGCACCACCTCGTAGGTGACGGGGGGCCGCGCCGCTGTGCTACCAACCGGCGGCGCAGCACCCGGCATGTTGTTTCTTCCCGGTCGCTGCTACCATCCCTAGCCGGACCAGTCTTCCAGGTGAAACCCTTCGGCCCATGTCACCCTTTCGCAACCTCGAGAAGAGCCGACTCAACGCCGATCTCGCCCGGCTTCCGGCCCTCGGGCTTCGAGCTCAGGACCTGAGCGAGAGCTTTCGCCATTACTTCAGCTACACGCTAGGACGGGATCTGGACTGCCGCGCGGCCTATTACCCTTACAAGGCCCTGGCCCTGGCGGTGCGCGACCGGCTGATGGAGCGCTGGAGGAGCACCCGCTACGCCCGCCAGGAGGCCCGCTGCCGCCAGACCCATTACCTGTCCCTCGAGTTCCTCATGGGGCGCACCCTGCACAACGCCATGCTCAACCTCGGGCTCGATGGCGACGGGGAACAGGCCCTGGCGCGTTTCGGCGTGCTGCTCGAGGAGATTGCGGAGAGCGAGCCCGACGCGGGTCTGGGCAACGGGGGCCTCGGGCGCCTCGCCGCCTGCTTCCTCGATAGCTGCGCCACCCTCAACCTACCGGTGAACGGCTACGGGATTCGCTACGAGTACGGGATGTTCCGCCAGCTCCTCGACAACGGCTATCAGGCGGAAGAGCCCGACCACTGGCTTCGGGAGGGCAACCCCTGGGAGCTGGAGCGTCCCGAATACACCCAGCGCATCCAGTTTGGCGGTCGCAGCGAGGCCTACCGCGCCCACGACGGACGGGTCGCCATGCGCTGGGTGGATACCCAGGACGTGCTCGCGGTGCCCTACGACGTCCCCATCCCCGGCTATCGCAATGGCACGGTGAACACGCTGCGGCTGTGGAAGGCCGCCGCCACCGACGAGTTCAACCTCGGGGAGTTCAACGCCGGGAGCTACCCCGAATCGGTGGCCGCCAAGAACGCCGCCGAGCACATCACCATGGTGCTCTACCCCAACGATGCCAGCGAAAACGGCAAGGAGCTGCGGCTGCGCCAGCAGTATTTCCTGGCCGCCGCCAGCCTCAAGGACGTGATGCGGGAGTGGGTGCGGCTCCACGGCGAGGACTTCAGCGAATTCGCCGACCGGAACTGCTTCCAGCTCAACGACACCCACCCGAGCATCGCGGTGGCCGAGCTGATGCGTCAGCTCCTCGACGACTACCAGCTCGGCTGGGAGGCGGCCTGGCGCATCACCTCCCAGACCATGGCCTATACCAATCACACCCTGCTTCCCGAGGCCCTGGAGCGCTGGCCGGTGCGGCTGTTCCGCCAGCTTCTGCCGCGACTGCTCGAGATCATCTACGAGATCAACGCCCGATTCCTGGCCGCGGTGGCGAGCCGCTGGCCGGGGGACGTGGAGCGCCAGCGGCGCATGTCCCTGATCGAGGAGGGCCCCGAGCCCCAGGTGCGCATGGCCTACCTGGCCATCGTCGGCAGCTTCTCCGTCAACGGGGTGGCGGAGTTGCACTCGCGCCTGCTGCGAGAGGGCCTATTCTCGGACTTCTACACCCTCTGGCCCCGGCGCTTCAATAACAAGACCAACGGGGTCACACCCCGCCGCTGGCTCGCCATGAGCAATCCCGGGCTGAGCACCCTGATCACCGACACCATCGGTTCGGGGTGGGAGACGGACCTACCACGGCTCGAGGGGTTGCTCGAGCACCTCGACAACCCCGCCTTCCGGGAGCGCTGGCAGGGGGTGCGCCAGGCCAATAAGGCTCGGCTCGCCGCCCTGGTACAGGCCGAGTGCGGCCTGCACTGGGACCCCCAGGCTCTTTACGACGTGCAGGTCAAGCGCATCCACGAGTACAAGCGCCAACTCCTGAACCTGCTGCATCTCATCCACCTCTACCTCCGTATCAAGAACGGCGATACCGCCGGCTGGACACCGCGGGCGGTCCTCATCGGTGGCAAGGCCGCCCCCGGCTACGCCATGGCCAAGCTGATCATCAAGCTGATCAACAACGTGGCGCGGGTGGTCAACACCGATCCGGACACCGAGGGGCTGCTGCGCCTGGTGTTCCTGCCCGACTACCGGGTGAGCCTCATGGAGATCATCGCCCCCGGGGCGGACCTCTCGGAACAGATCTCCACCGCCGGCAAGGAGGCATCGGGCACCGGCAACATGAAGTTCATGATGAACGGGGCCCTCACCATCGGCACCCTCGACGGGGCCAACATCGAGATCCGCGAGCAGGTGGGGGACGAGAACTTCTTCCTCTTCGGCCTCACCGCCCAGGAGGTGGAGAACCGGCGGCTGGACTACGACCCCGAGGCGATCATCGCCGCCGATCCTGCCCTGGGGGGCATCATGGAGCTCCTGGAGGCGGGTCATTTCAACCAGTTCGAGCCGGGGATCTTCGACCCTATCATCAACTCCCTGCGCAGCCCCCAGGACCCCTGGCTGACGGTGGCGGACTTCGGGAGCTACGTCCGCGCCCAGGAGCGGGCCAGCGTCGCCTTCCAGGACCCCGAGCGCTGGTTGCGCATGAGCATCCTGAACACCGCCCACAGCGGCCGTTTCTCCTCGGACCGCACCATCGCCGAGTACAACCGGGACATCTGGCGGCTCGAGTCCATCCCACCCAGGGCCCTGGCGACATGAACGGACCGGGGCCCGAGCGCGGGGCGCCGCGCTGCTGGATCTACCGCAGCCGGCGCAAGGACGACCTCTACCTCTACTTGCGGGAGCCAGAACGCTTCGATCTGGTACCCGAGCCCCTGCGGCGGCTGTTCGGCGAGCCCCTGTTCGTGATGGCGCTGACCCTGGAGCCCGACCGCCGCCTCGCCCGCGTCGATGCCGCCCAGGTGCGGGAGGCCCTGGCCGGGGCAGGGTTCTTCCTCCAGATGCCCCCCGCCCCCGAGGCTGCGGCCCACTGAGCCCCCACCGGCGGGACGACTCGACCCGCCGCGCCAGCGCAATTCCCCTATGATTGGGGTATGAAACGCAGCCTGGGCGCAATAGAAGGGGCACCGACCGCGGACCAACCGGCGAAGGGCTTCCTGCCGAGTTTCTGCCGGGTGGGGCTGGTGTTCGGGGTGGTGGTCTCCGCGGAGCTGCTGGCGCTGGTCCTGGTGCTCGGGGCCGCGGACTCCTGGGCGGAGCTGTGGCATCGCCTGAGCCTGCTCTCCCTGTACGTCCAGTGGATTGCGCTCGGCAGCGCAGCCCTGCTCTGTCTGCTCCGACCCTGGATCCAGGGCCTGGGACGTCGCCTGGAGGGGTTGGCAGCTTGGCTGCTGATCCAGGGGGTGGCGGCAGCCGTCGCCCTGGGTGCCGACCGGCTGGTGCCCGCGGGGGACTGGACCACCCTCTCCAGCGCGGGGGAGACGCTCCTCACCCGCACCCTTGCGGTGAGCGGCATCGTGGGGGCGCTGCTGCTGCGCTATCTCTATCTGCACTACCAGTGGCAACAGCAGGTGGTGGCGGAGTCGACGGCTCGTTTCGAGGCCCTCCAGGCACGCATCCGCCCCCATTTCCTGTTCAATAGCCTCAACACCCTCGCCGGGCTCACCCGCTCGAACCCGGAGCTGGCCGAGGCGCTGGTAGAGGACCTGGCAGACCTCTTCCGTGCCAGCCTGGTGGGGGGGGAGCAGGCCTCCACCCTGGGCCGGGAGATCGAGCTGGGGCGACGCTACCTGGCCATCGAGTCCCAGCGCCTGGGGGAGCGGCTGCGGGTGGTGTGGGACCTCGACCAGCTGCCCCTGGAGGCACCGCTCCCGCCCCTGGTGTTGCAGCCATTGCTCGAGAATGCGGTCTACCACGGCGTCGAGCCCAGCGCGACCGGTGGCCTGGTCCAGATCAGCGGTCGTTACCGACGCGGCCGAGTCAACCTTGCCATCCGCAATCCCCTCCCGCCGCCCGCTGCCGATCCCCACCGACCGGGTAACCAGATGGCGGTGGAGAACCTCCGCCGGCGCCTCGAGGCCCAGTATCCGGGTGCGGCGAGCCTTCGGGAGGCCAGGGTCGAGGGGGACTTCCAGGTGCGGCTGGTGTTCCCCTTTCCCTGGCGCCCCCTGTGAAGATCCTGGTCGTCGATGACGAGCCCCTGGCGCGGGCGCGCCTGAGGCGGCTGGTGGGGGAATTGGGCCCCCCCTTCGAGGTGTTGGGCGAGGCGGCGGACGGCGGCGAGGCCCTGCGTCGCTGCGCCGACGGGGCCGTGGACCTGGTTCTGCTCGACATCCGCATGCCCGCCCTGAGCGGACTCGAGGTGGCCCAGCGGCTCGCGGCTCTGGCCGATCCCCCCACCGTGATCTTCGTCACCGCGTACTCGGAGCATGCCCTAGAGGCCTTCTCCGCTCACGCCGCGGACTACCTGCTGAAACCGGTGCGCCGCGAGCAGCTCTGGGAGGCCCTGAAGCGCGTACAGGTCCCAACCAGGGCCCAGCGCCTCAGCCCCCACCCCTCCCCTGCCGAGGGGCAGCGGCCTGCCCGCCTCACCGCCAGCTATCGGGGCGGGCTCCGCACCCTGGCCCTGGAGGAGATCCTCTTCCTGCGCGCTGAGGACAAATACGTCACCGCCTACACCCGGGACGAGCGACTGCTGCTGGAGGACTCCCTTCAGCAACTGGAGGTGCGCTTCCCGGGGCAGTTCCTGCGCATCCATCGCAACGCCCTGGTGGCCCGCCGCTGGCTCAAAGGCATCGAGCGGGGGCCGGGTGGTGCCGCCCTCGCCGTGGTGGCGGGGCTGGCGGAGCGGCTTCCCATCAGCCGCCGGCACCTCTCAGAGGTGCGGGCCTGGATGCGCGGGGGTGGCCCGGGTTAGCGCACGGGCGTTCGCCCGCCCTCATCCCGGCCCCCCCATTGTCCGGGCTCCGGAGCGGGGTCTATGATGCAGCCGCTTCGCTCCTAGGGGGTATCCCCGACCATGCTGATCGACATCCTCCTCGCCACCCTCGCCGGGGGGCTGCTCGCGGTGCTGGCCGCCGCGGCCTTCTCCCTCACCATCCTGCGGGACCTCGCGCACAAGCTGGTGGGCTTCTCGGTGGGACTGCTCTTGGGGGTGTCCTTTCTCCACCTCATCCCAGAGGCCTCGGAGACACTGGATCCCCGCACCATCGGCGCCACGGTGCTTGCGGGCATCCTGCTTTTCTTTGCCTTGGAGAAGGTGGCCCTGTGGCGGCACGACCACCACGAGCAAGAGGGTCATGTCTGTCACTCGGAGCAGGCGGCGGGCTTCCTCATCGTGCTGGGGGACGGCCTGCACAACTTCGTCGATGGCATCCTCATCGCCGCCGCCTTCCTGCAGGACCCGGGCCTCGGGTGGGCGACCACGGTGGCGGTGATCTCCCACGAGGTCCCCCAGGAGGTGGGGGACTTCCTGGTCCTGCTGAGCTCCGGTTATAGTCGGGCCCGCGCCCTCTGGCTGAACCTGCTCTCAAGCCTGGCTGCCGTGGCGGGGGGGCTCATCGGCTGGTTGACGCTCAATGACGCCGCCGGCATCGTCCCCTACGTCCTGGTCCTGGCGGCCGCGAGCTTCATCTACATCGCCGTCGCCGATCTGGTGCCGGTGCTCCAGCGGCAACGCCGGCCGGCGGACTTCCTCAGCCAGTTCGCCCTGCTGGCGGCAGGGATCGGTGTGGTCCTTTGGGCCACCCAGGCCCATTGAGTCCCCAGGGCGAGCTCAGGAGAGCCTTGCTTCCCCCAAGGAGCCTCGGGCCGTCGAGCTACCGATGGGGCTCTCACAGCGGCACGGGAGCGCACGGCAGGGGCGGCCGAGGTTGCAGGACCCATGCCGACTTGAGGGCGGAGTCGTCGTTCCAGTGGGTCCATGCCGAGGAACTCAAGGACCTGGAGCTTCGTTGGTTCCGGCGTTTCCCGACCTCAAGTGAGTCAAGGCCGAACCGGCCGGCGTCAAGGGCCAGCAGGCGGCGCGGAGCAAGCTGCACGGGTAGGCACAGGTGCGTAGCATCGCCGTGGCCGCGGCTTCGCTCCCAGGTGCAGGTCGCAGCGCGACGGCAAAGCGGGCCCTTGCACCATCCCCCGAGGGGAGGGGCGCAACCACCCCCTAGGTTACCTTACCCACTCCTCTGCATCGGCAGGTGCAGCCGAAACTCCGCCCCGGGCTCCCGATTGACCAGGTCCACGCTGCCGCCCATGGCCTGGGCCATCTGCCGCACCAGGGCAAGGCCGATGCCCGTCCCCACCGTCTCGCGGGTCAACTCGCTCTCGGCGCGGTAGAAGAGGCGGAAGATCTTCATCATCTGGTGCCGCGCCACGCCGGGACCGTAGTCGCGCACCGCCACCACCAGTCCTTGCCCTTCTGTGCGACAGCTCAGGTCGATGCGCCGCTGCGACGCCTTGGCCGAGAACTTGATGGCATTGTCCACCAGGTTGATCAGGATCTGGGCGAAGTAGTCCCGATCCACGCGGACGAGGGCAGCGGCGAGCGGCTCGGGGCAGTCCAGCGCCAGGCTCATGCCCGCCTGCTCTGCCTGGGAGGCGATCTTGGTGCTCACCCCGGCCATGAGCTCGCCCAGGGCGATGGATTCGAGCTCGACGTGCGGCTCCTTGCGGCTGAGGCGCGCGAGCTGGAGCAGATTGGTGATGAGTCGCGAGAGGCGCTCGCTCTCCTCCTGGATGAAGCGGTAATAGTCGCGGCGCTTTTCGTCCCTGACCCATCCCTCCCGGAGCATCTCGCTGTACATTCGGATAGCGGTGAGGGGGGTGCGGAGCTCGTGGCTGACCGCAGAGACGAAGTCCTGTTGCTGGCGGGCGAGGCGAATCTGGCCCAGCCCGAGGCGGTAGAGGAGGTAGAAGCCGCCGCACAGCACCAGGACCAGCACTCCGGCCGCCCAGCCCACCACCGCGGTTCCGGATCCCACCGGGAGCCGGGTGAGGCTGAAGATGAGCTGGAGTCCGCTCAGGGGGTCGGACAGGCGGGTCTGGTAGAGCAGGGCGCCGCGGAGCCCCTCGGTGCCCGGGAGACTGTAGCGTTCCGTCCCGCCGGCGTAGGTGGCCAGGACATCGCCGCGGAAGGCGAGGATGAGGCGGCTCAGGCGCGACAAACCGCTATCTTGAAAGGGGGTGTCGACGAGGCCCTGGAGGAAGGGCCCTTGCTCGATGAGCGCCCCCTGGATGGTGCGTTGCCCCTCACGCCACACCTTGCGGTAGAGCACGAACTGACCGCCCTGGAGCAGACTGAGCTCGAAGGGGTCGATGGCGCTCTCGAAGGTGGCGATGCGGGGCTTGGCTGCCGGGGCTGGGGCGGGGCTGCCGGGGGGGACCGCGGCGGGGGCGGCCGGCTCGGGCACAGCGCTGCGCTCCCTGCGGGCGCCACGCTTGTCGAGGGGGGCGGAGCGCTGGGGGGCCAGCTGGCGCTGTAGCTCCTCGGCCGCCCGACCCTGGGGTCCTGCCTCCAGCTTGAGGTCCTCCACGCGCCCCAGGGACCCTTGGGCGGCCTTCTGCTTCTTCTCGGCCACTGCGTTGGCCTCGTCGAGGCGGTCGAAGGCCGCTTGGGCCAGGGCAGGTGCCTCCTCGGCCAGCGGGGGGGCTGTTTTCCCCCGGCTGGATAGGGCGCTGAGATCCCGCTCCGTCCCCAACCCTTCGCCCCCCGCCCGTTGAGGGGGTCGGTCCAGGGCGTCGGTCGCCCGGGCGCGGCCGGCGGCGGGTCGATCCCGCACCAGGCGGTTCTCACTCAGGATCTGGGTGATGTGCCCCTCGAGGGCCGCCCGGTGGGCGAGCTCCGATGCCGACACCCCGTAGGCGCCGGGATCGATACCCGGCGGCGGCAACAGGGGGGTGCTCAGCTCGCCCCGGCTATCGACCTGGAAGTAGCCGATCAGGCCGGGGATCTCCGAGGCCACCGGATAGGCGGACAGGGGGGAGCGTTGCAGGAAGCCCGCGGCCGGGTCCCCCGCCACCGCCACGAAGGCATAGTCGGCGAAGGAGCGCCGCTCCTCGGCGCCGATCAGCTCCGCGAGCCGGGTGTCGATGCGACCCGCCAGCTCCTCGGCCAGCACCTGGTTCTGGTGGAACGCCTCCCACTTGAGCTGACGGTAGGTGTGCTCGACCAGGATGCCGGTGGGGATCGCCAGGGCGAAGAAGAACAGCCCCAGCCCCAGGCGCAACCGGCGCTCGTCCAGGCCCTTGAGGAGGCGGGGGCCCATCTCTTGGGACCAGTAGCCGATAGCCCGCGCCCCGCACCGTGACCAGATAGCGGGGCTCGGCGGGGTCCCGCTCGATCTTACGCCTGAGCTTGGCGATGTGGATGTCCACGGTGCGGGTCTCGATGCCGAGGCTCGGGGCGTAGCCCCACACCCGGTGCAGCAGCTCCTCACGGGGGACAGGGCGGTCGGCACAACCCTGGAGGTAGCGCAGGATCTCCACCTCCCGCCGGGTGAAGGACAGGGTCTCACCGCCCCGCTGGCCGGAGAGGTTGCGCAGGTCCACCTCCAAGTCCTCACCCAGGCGCAGCTGAGCCTCCTCCCCCTGGGCGAAGCGGGTACGCCGCAGCACTGCCTGTACCCGCAGCACCAACTGGGCCACCGAGAAGGGCTTGGTCACATAGTCGTCGGCCCCGAGGGTCAGCCCCTCGATGATGTCCTCGTCGCGGGTCTTGGCGGTGAGCATGATGAGGGGCTGATGCGGGTCCTGGGCGCGGACGCGGTTACAGATCTCGAAACCGTCGATCCTCGGCAGCATCAGGTCCAGCAGGATCAGGTCGAAAGCGCCGCTCAGGGCCTTGCGGAGCCCTTCACGCCCGTCCGCCGCCGTCTCCACCTGGTAGCCGTGAAAGACCAGCACATCCGCCAAGCCAGTGCGGATGGCCGCCTCGTCCTCGATCACCAGCAAGCGCCGCTTGGCGTTCATTCTCCGCCAAGCCTAGCAGCTGAGCCACCGATGGGTCTGTAAATCTTTGGTAAAGCCCGACCCCAAGGTTTTACCAAGGCGTACCTACGAGGGCGCCGGCCGCCGCCCTAGACTCAAGTCAGAGATCCAAACACGACGACCCAGGGGAGGTACCCACCATGGCACTGATCACACGCCTCACCCGCCTGTTCCGGGCGGACCTGCATGCGGTACTCGACCGCATGGAAGAGCCGGACCTGCTGCTGAAGCAGGCGCTACGGGAAATGGAGGAGGCCCTCGCGAGCGACGAGCGACGCTTGCGGGCCTCGACCCGGGAGCGGGACCAGCTCCTGGCCCGCACCGCGGACCTCGATCGGTCTCTCGATTCGATGGCCGGAGAGCTGGACCTCTGCTTCGCCGCCGGAAAGGACGACCTGGCCCGAGCCCTAGTGCGGCGCCGGCTGGAGGCCGAGCGCCTGCGCGCCCTCCTCCAACGCAAGCGCCAGGACCTGGATGCAGAGCTCGCGGCCCTGCAAGAGCGGGTGAGGGAGAACCGCGTCCGCCTGGAGGCCGTGCGGCAGAAGGCGGAGCTCCTTGCGGAGGAGGACGCCCGCCCGCCTCACGAGGGCTGGCCAGCTCCGGACCTGACGGTGGGGGACGCGGACGTGGAGGTGGCCTTCCTGCGCGAGCAGCAGAAGAGGAGGCGGCCATGAACCGTCCCAGCTTCCTCGAAGGCGTGCTGGTGGCCCTGGGGGCCAGTCTCTGCGCCACCTGGCTGCATGCAGCACTCGGTGCCCTGGTGGGCCCAAGCGCGGCGATGCGCCTGGTGATCGCCGGCGTCGGCCTCGGCTACGTCCTCTACCTCCTCGGCCGTAGCAGCGAGCGGGTCGGGCGGTTCACCACGCTCCTGGCCTGGACCCTGGTGGCGGGGGCCGCCTGGGGCCTCGGCCTGCCGCCGGGGCCCTACCTCCTGGTGCACCTGGGACTGGTCTGGGCGGTCCGCTCGCTCTACTTCCACGCCGGCCTGCTGGCCGCCCTGGCGGACCTCGGCCTCCAGGTCCTCGGACTCGCCGCGGCCCTCTGGGCCCTGCTGCACACCGGGAGTCTGTTGCTGGGGGTCTGGTGCTTCTTCCTGGCGCAGGCGCTCTACGTCGCGATCCGGCCCCGCTGGCCACACCGGGGGAGTCCCCCCGAGCAGGAGGGCGACGAGGACGCCTTCCGGCACGCCCAGGGGGTGGCGGATGCTGCCCTGAAACGACTTGCTTCCCTTCGTTGATAACCTAGAGGACCCCCTCATGAACACCAAGCTCATCGGACTCGTCCTGTTTGCGGCCACCGCCGCGGCCGTCGCCTACTACCCGAACCACCCCTTTGGCACCACCCAGGGTTCACCCCCCGCGGACCCGGCTGCCCTGCTACCGCCCCCTGGGGATCCCACCGCGAACCAGAGGCCGCGGGTGGAGGCGGTGTTCGTGCTCGACACCACCGGCAGCATGGGCGGCCTCATCCAGGCCGCCAAGGAGAAGATCTGGTCCATCGCCTCTACCCTGGCCTCCGCTCAGCCCGCTCCCGAGGTCCGCCTCGGGCTGGTGGCCTACCGTGACCGGGGTGATCGCTACGTCACCCGGGTGGTGGATTTGTCCGCGGACCTGGATCAGGTCTACGCAACCCTGATGGACTTTCAGGCCGATGGCGGTGGAGACGGCCCCGAGAGTGTCAACCAGGCCCTGCACGATGCCGTCCACCGGATCTCCTGGAGCCAGGACCCCGGGACCTTCAAAACGCTCTTCCTGGTGGGGGACGCCCCGCCCCACATGGACTATCCCGACGATGTGAAGTACCCCGCCACCCTAAAGCTGGCGGCAGAACGCGGCATTCGCGTCAATGCCATCCAGTGTGGCCAGGCCCAGGCCACCGCGCGGGAATGGCAGCGCATCGCCCAGCTCGGCCAGGGCCAGTACTTCCAGGTGGACCAGGCGGGCAGCGCGGTGGCCCTTGCCACCCCCTTCGATGCACGCCTCGCGGAGCTCTCTGCCAAGCTCGATGGGACGCGGCTCTACTACGGCAGCGCCGAGGAACAGGCGGCAAAGCGCAAGAAGCTGGAGGCCAGCGACAAGCTCCACGCGGGGGCCTCGGTGGAGTCCCGTGCCCGCCGCGCCAGCTTCATCGCCTCCGAGGCGGGCGAGGACAGCTTCCTCGGCGACAAGGAGTTGGTGGATGCTGTGGTCAGCGGCCGGGTGGACCCCGCCACCCTCGAGCCGGATGCCCTGCCTGAGGCCCTCAAGCCCCTGACCCCAGCGGAGCAGAAGGCGGCCATTGCCGAGACCGCCGAGCGCCGCGAGGCCCTCCAGCGGGAGATCCGCGACCTGGCCGGCCAGCGCTCCGACTACCTCAAACAGAAGCTGGAAGCCACCGGCGGGGCCAAGGACTCCCTGGACGAGAAGCTCTACGGCGCCGTCCGCGAGCAAGCCGCCGCGGTGGGCTTGAGCTACAAGGCGGCGGCCCCCGCCTATTGATGGGACCGGAGGATCGGGTCCCGGCGGCCCGGCGCAGGAGCGCCGGGCCCCTGTTGTCCCCCGGTCTCCTGCTCGGCGCTCTTCCCCGCGGCTCAGCCGCCTGGGCGGACGCCGATCTGCTGGCGGGTGTGGCGGTTGAAGTCCTGGCGGTAGTACGCCGCGGCGCTCTGGCCATTGGCCACCACGTCGAACACCCTCCAGCCCCCCTGGGGGGCACGATACATGCGGAAGTCGAGCTTGGAGGGGTAGCTACCGGGGTTGAGCAGCCCCACGCTCACCAGGACCTCCTCGCTGCCCTGGCGACGGGGACGCAGGAAGCGGACGCTCTGCTGGTCATAGTCCTTGAGGCGCTCGGCCATGGTGGCGAGGAATCGCTCCTCCAGGCTGGCGGCCAGGGTGCTCTGCTGCTTCTCCGTCATCTCCTCCCAGCTCGGGCCCGCCGCCCACTGGGCCATGTACCTGAAGTCGAAATAGGGCGCGATGTCCTGCTCGAGGAAGCTGGAGAGGGCCTTGGCGTCGGGCCGCTCCTCCTGGTGCAGAAATGCCAGGAGCTTGTCGATGCCGCCCCGCAGCACGGTGGCGGGGGACTCCTGGGGCTGGTAGCGGGCCATCGGATAGGGGGCGGGCCCGTAGGGGCCGAAAGGGCCGGGGGGTTGGGCCGCAAGGCTGCCGGCGAACAGGCTGGTGCCGAGCAGGGCGATGCCAAGGACAGTTCTCATCGGGGTCCTCCAGATCTTCTAGGGGTCGGCGGGCGGGTGGCCCGCGGGGTTGGTAAGCGCCGGGCAGCATGCCAACCGCCGGTCGGCAAATCAAGGAGATCGCCCCCAACCTTACCAGATGTCGGTTCCGCCAAACCCATCGTTCCGGCAGGGTCTGCGGGTATGACGGATTGTTGGTTCCCCGCGGTATACCCGTCGCGCATGGGTTTTGAGGGAAGCGAGGTGCGCGAATCGGGTCCGAGCGCAACGCCGCGGTCGGACCGGAGGGGCGTGCATCGCGGCGGGAAATCCCTGTGTGACGGGTATAACTGAGAGGTGGTAAGCCCTCAACTGGTGAGCTTGCGGTAGACCTCCGAGACCTTCAGGGGCAGCTTGGCCACGTCCGCCACCGCCACGTAGTTGGCGGCCCCGTAGAGGTGGGGCAGGTAGTCGGCGCCCTGCTCGTCGATGGTGATGCAGAAGGGGTGGATGCCGGCGAGCCGGGCCTCGAACAGGGCCTGGCGCGTGTCCTCGATGCCATAGCGGCCCCGGTAGTGGGGGTCGTAGTCGTCGGGTTTGCCGTCGGAGAGGGTGATCAGTAGCCGGATGCGCGCCTCCTGCCGTCCCAACTCCGCGGAGAGGTGGCGGATGGGGGCCCCCATGCGGGTGTAGTCCCGGGGCTCGATGCCGCAGATGCGGCCCTTGACCTCCCCATCGAGGGGGTCCTCGAAGCGCTTGATGGGGA
>CAZFHV010000096.1:0-13145 GCA_964519095.1 uncultured Chromatiaceae bacterium
AACTTCCAGACCATCCGCCAGTCGATCAAGCGACTGCGTGAACTCGAGACCATGTTCGGGGACGGGACCATCAACCGCTTCAACAAGAAGGAGGCGTTGGGTCTGAGCCGGGAGCGGGACAAGCTGGAGCGCAGCCTGGGGGGCATCAAGGCCATGGGGGGCATCCCCGACGCGCTCTTCGTCATCGACGTGGGGCACGAGAAGATCGCCATCACCGAGGCCAACAAGCTCGGCATCCCCGTGGTGGGGGTGGTGGATACCAACAACGATCCGACCAACGTGGACTATGTGATCCCCGGCAACGACGACGCCATCCGCGCGGTGCAGCTCTACGTGCGCGCCGGGGCGGACGCCGTGCTCAACGGCCGGGCCACCGCCGCGCGCATGGCGGCTGCCGGGGGCGATGAGTTCATCGAGGTCTCGGGCAAGTCCGGCGGCTAAGGGCACCGGCCTCAGGGAAAATCCCGGCCGGGGGTCGGCCACTGCTAACCAAAGTCCAACTAACGTCTTTTCGAGGGTTGCTGTATGGCTATCACGGCCGCTTTGGTCAAAGAGCTGCGCGAGCGCACCGGCGCCGGCATGATGGAGTGCAAGAAGGCATTGGTGGAGACGGACGGCGACATCGAGGCCGCCATCGAGCTGATGCGCAAGACCGGCCAGGCCAAGGCCGCCAAGAAGGCGGGCCGCATCGCCGCCGAGGGTATGATCTTGGTGAAGGTCGCTTCCGATCAGCGCGGCGCTGTCCTGGTGGAGGTCAACTGCGAGACCGATTTCGTGGCCAAGGACACCGGCTTTGGTGCCTTCGCCGATGCGGTGGCGGAGTGTGCCCTGGCCTCCGGGGTGACGAGCGTGGAGGAGCTCTTGGTGCTGCCGCTGCGGCCGGGCGAGGACGCCACGGTGGACCAGGCCCGGGAGGCCCTGGTGGCCAAGCTCGGGGAGAACATGGCGGTGCGCCGGGTGGTGCGCTTCGCCAGTGCCGGGGGGGCGATGCACAGCTATCGCCATGGGACGCGCATCGGCGTGCTGGTGGAGCTGGTGGGGGGTGACGCCACCCTGGGCAAGGACCTGGCCATGCACGTCGCCGCCAGCAACCCCCTCTGCGTGGCCCCCGAGGACGTGCCTGGCGATACCCTGGCCAAGGAGCGGGAGATCTACAAGGCCCAGGTGGCCGAAAGCGGCAAGCCCGAGAACATCGTCGACAAGATCGTCGAGGGGCGCATGCGCAAGTACCTCGAAGAGGTCACGCTGGTGGGGCAACCCTTCGTCAAGGACCCCGAGACCACCGTGGGCGCCCTGCTCGGCCGCAGCGGGGCCAAGGTGCTGCGCTTCGCCCGCCTGGAGGTGGGGGAGGGCATCGAGAAGCGTGCCGACAACTTCGCCGACGAGGTGATGGCCCAGGTGCGGGGTGCCTGACGCACCTACCCCATCCCCAGAGCCCCATCGGAACCGCTGGCGGCCATGACCGAGCTCAGGTACCGGCGCATCCTGCTCAAGCTGAGCGGCGAGGCCCTCATGGGCGGGGGCGACTACGGCATCGACCCGCCGGTGATCCAGCGGCTGGCCGCCGAGATCAAGCAGCTACGCGACATCGGCGTCCAGGTGGGGCTGGTCATCGGCGGGGGGAACATCTTCCGCGGCGCGGGGCTGGCCTCGGCGGGGATGGATCGGGTCACCGCCGACCAGATGGGGATGCTGGCCACGGTGTTGAATTCCCTCGCCATGCAGGACGCCTTGGAGCGCATCGGGGTCTACACGCGGGTCATGTCGGCCCTGCGGATCAACCAGGTGTGCGAGGACTACATCCGCCGGCGGGCGGTGCGCCACCTGGAGAAGGGGCGGGTCGCCATCTTCGCCGCCGGGACCGGCAACCCCTTCTTCACCACCGATTCCGCCGCCAGTCTGCGAGCCATCGAGATCGGCGCGGACGTGCTGATCAAGGCCACCAAGGTGGACGGGGTCTATTCCGCAGACCCACTCACCCATCCGGACGCGGTCTTCTATCCGCGCCTGACCCACGATCAGGCGATCCACGAGAACCTCAAGGTGATGGATGCCACGGCGCTCACCCTCTGTCGCGAGTATGGGATGCGGGTGCGGGTGATGAACATCCATCAAGTCGGGGCCCTGCTGCGGCTGGTGCAGGGCCAGGAGATCGGCTCCTTGGTGGAGCAGGGGGATTGAGATGATCGAAGACATCCGGAAGGACGCCCTCGAGCGGATGGGCAAGACGGTGGAGGCGCTGCGCCATGAGCTCGCCAAGGTGCGCACCGGGCGTGCCCACCCCTCCTTGCTCGATCACATCACGGTGTCCTATTACGGCTCCGAGATGCCGATCCGCCAGGTGGCCAACGTGGTGGCAGAGGACGCCCGCACCCTGGCGGTGACCCCCTGGGAGAGGAACATGATCGGACCGGTGGAAAAGGCCATCCTCCAGTCGGATCTGGGGCTCAATCCCTCCTCCGCGGGGAGCGTGATTCGCGTCCCGCTGCCCGCCCTCACCGAGGAGCGCCGCCGGGATCTGATCCGGGTGGTGCGCCACGAGGCCGAGCAGGCGCGGGTGGCCATCCGTAACGTGCGCCGCGACGCCAATCAGGACCTCAAGGACGCGGTCAAGGACAAGATGATCTCCGAGGACGAGGAGCGGCGCGGCCAGGAGCTGATCCAGAAGCTCACCGATCAGTACATCAAGTCGCTCGACGAGGTGCTGGCGGAGAAGGAGCAGGACCTGCTCTCCATCTGAGTGAACCCCTGGCCGCGCGCGCCAACGGCCCGCCCTCACCTTGGCCAAGCACTCGGCCCCGCCGGAGGCCCCCCGCCTACCGAGGCACGTGGCCATCATCATGGATGGCAACGGCCGCTGGGCCAGACAGCGCCACCTGCCGCGCCATGCGGGCCACCGGGCCGGGGTCAAGAGCGTGCGCGCGGTGGTGGAGGAGTGCGCCCGGCTGGGTATCGAGGTCCTGACCCTCTTCGCCTTCAGTAGCGAGAACTGGCGTCGCCCCCGCCAGGAGGTGGACCTGCTGATGGAGCTCTTCATGAGCGCCCTGCGGGGGGAGGTGCGCCGCCTGATGGAGAACGGGGTGCAGTTGCGGGTGATCGGCGAGCGCACCGCCTTCTCGGAGACCCTGCAGCGGTTGATCGCCGAGGCAGAGGACAGCACCCGCGACAACCGCCGCATGGTGCTGCAGATCGCCGCCAACTACGGGGGGCGCTGGGATCTCACCCAAGCGGCCCGCAACCTCGCCCAGCGTGTCGCCAGGGGGGAGCTCGACCCCGAGCGAATCGACGAGCCCCTGGTCTCCTCGGTGCTGTCCTTTCCCGATCTGCCGGACCCGGATCTCTTCATCCGCACCGGCGGGGAGCGGCGTCTGAGTAACTTCCTGCTCTGGCAGGCGGCCTACGCCGAGATCTACTTCACCGAGGTCCTCTGGCCCGACTTCGACGTGGGGGTGCTGGGCGAGGCCCTCGCCGACTACGGTACCCGCCAGCGCCGCTTCGGCATGACCGGCGAGCAGCTCGCCGCCTCCCGCCCGGCACCCGCCCCCTGACCGACCGGCGGAGCGGAGTCGTACCGTGCTCAGTCAGCGCATCCTGACCGCCCTGGTGCTGGCCCCCCTGGCGGTGGCCGGGGTGCTCTGGCTCCCCACCTGGCAGTTCGCCTTGGTGCTGGGCCTGATCCTCCTCGGTGGCGGCTGGGAATGGTCCCGGCTGGCGGGAATCGAGTCAGGGGCTGGGCGGCTCGGATTCCTGGTCCTCCTCGGGGGCTGGCTGGGTCTCTTGTGGCTGCCGGCATTCGGACCCTGGGTGCCCGGGCTGCTGTGGGGCGTCACCGCCTTCTGGTTCCTGGTGGGGATCTGGCTCGGGAGGGTGCGGCAGATCGCCCCCGCTGAGGGGTTCTCCCCGCCCCAGGCCCTGGTGGGTCTGGTGGTCCTGGGCACCGCCTGGGTCGCCCTGGTGGCCCTGCACCGCTCTTCCCCCCTGGGTCCGGTCTGGGTGCTGCTGGGCCTGATGCTGGTGTGGGTGGCGGATACGGGGGCCTTCTTCGCCGGGCGCCGCTGGGGGCGGCGCAAACTCGCCCCCCTGGTGAGTCCGGGCAAGACCTGGGCCGGGGTGGGGGGCGCCCTGGCCGGGGCGATCCTCTGGGGCGGGCTGCTCGCCCTCTGGCGGGGGGTCGCCGGCTGGCATCTGGTCGGGCTGGTGCTGCTTTGCGTGGCGAGCGTGCTCGTTTCCATCGTGGGAGACCTCTACGAGAGCTATCTCAAGCGCCAGCGGGGGCTCAAGGACTCCGGCCAGCTCCTCCCGGGCCACGGCGGGATCCTGGACCGCATCGACAGCCTCACCGCGGCGGCGCCTCTGTTCACCCTGGGTCTCTTCTGGCTCGGGCAGGCGGGATGATCGGGGTCACGGTGCTGGGCTCGACCGGCTCGGTGGGCCTCAGCACCCTGGAGGTGCTGCGCCTGTATCCGGAGCGTTTCCGGGTCGTTGCCCTGGCGGCCAATCGGGGCTGGCGGGCACTGGAGGCCCAGTGCCGGGAGTTTGCCCCCCGCTACGCGGTGCTCGCCGATCCCCTCGCCGCCGCCGCTCTCAGTCAGGCCCTGGCGGGCTGGGAGGGGGCGCCCGAGGTGCTCGGTGGCGCAGAGGCCCTTCAGTGGGTGGCGGCCCTGCCCGAGGTGGACTATGTGATGGCAGCCATCGTGGGGGCAGCGGGGCTGTTACCTACCCTGGCGGCGGCCCGCCAGGGCAAGCGCCTGCTCCTGGCCAACAAGGAGGCCCTGGTGATCTCCGGCGCCCTGCTGATGCGCGCCGTCAGGGAGAGCGGCGCCGTACTCCTGCCCATCGACAGCGAGCACAACGCTGTCTTCCAGTGTCTCCCGGCGGCATTCGCCCGGGGGCTCGACCAGGTGGGCGTGCGGCGCATTCTCCTCACCGCCTCCGGCGGACCCTTCCGCGATCGCACCCTGTCAGAGCTCCGGGGGGTCACCCCCGAGCAGGCCTGTGCCCATCCCAATTGGTCCATGGGGCGCAAGATCTCCGTGGACTCCGCCACAATGATGAACAAGGGGTTGGAGCTGATCGAGGCCTGCTGGCTGTTCGATACCACCCCGGATCGGGTGGAGGTGGTGCTGCACCCCCAGAGTCTCGTGCACTCCCTCGTGGAGTACGTGGACGGCTCGGTGCTCGCCCAGCTCGGGCATCCGGACATGCGTACCCCCATCGCCCACGCCCTAGCCTGGCCCGAGCGCCTGCCCTCGGGGGTCCCGCCGCTCGACCTGTTTGCGGTCGGGCGCCTAGACTTCTTCCCTCCACACCTGGCGCGCTTTCCCTGCCTGGGTCTCGCCATCGAGGCGGCGCGGGCCGGGGGCACCGCACCGGCGGTGCTGAACGCCGCCAATGAGGTCGCGGTGGCGGCCTTCCTGGAGGGCCGCATCCCCTTCCTCGACATCCCGCGGTTGGTGGGCGCCGTGCTGGAGCAGGTGCCGGCCGCCGCGGTGACGGACTTGGAGGGGTTGCTGGAGGTGGATCGCCGTGCCCGGGTGGTGGCGGAACAAACCCAGAGGCGCCTTGTCGCATTGAGTTGATGAGCGGCTTCCTCCTCACCCTTGTTTCCTTTCTGTTGGCCCTGGGCATCCTGATCAGCGTCCACGAGTTTGGGCACTTCTGGGTGGCCCGCCGGCTCGGGGTCAAGGTGCTGCGCTTCTCCATCGGTTTCTGGCGTCCCCTGTGGCGGCGCGTCGGCCGGGTCGATGGCACCGAGTACGTGATCGCGGCCGTCCCGATGGGGGGCTACGTCAAGATGCTCGACGAGCGGGAGGGCAAGGTGGCCCCCGAGGAGCGTCATCGGGCCTTCAACCGTCAGGGTCTGGGCACGCGCACCGCCATCGTGGTGGCGGGCCCCCTGTTCAATCTCCTTTTCGCCGTGCTGGCCTACTGGGGGATCCTGGTGGTAGGGGAGAGCGGTACCCGGCCGGTGATCGGGACCGTGGCGGAGGGCTCCATCGCGGCGAAGGCCGGTTTCCAGCGCGGGGACCAGATTCTCCTGGTCGGGGAGCGTGCCACGCCCACCTGGGAGGCCGTTCTGACGGCCTTTATGGGAGGGGTGCTGGACGAGGAGGACCTGCCGGTGGACGTTCGCGACGCCAGCGGCGCCAAGCAGACCCGCTGGTTCGACGCCCAGGCCCTGGCGGATCTCCCGGAGGACCCCGCGGTGCTCTCCCAGATCGGACTCTCTCCCCTGCGGCCCCCGTTGCCCCCCGTCATCGGCGAGCTCGTCCCCGGGGAATCCGCTGCGGCGGCGGGCCTGCGAGTCGGGGACCGGATCCTGCGGGTGGAGGGTGAGGCCGTCGATACCTGGGAAGCCTGGGTGGGCTGGGTCCGCTCCCACCCCGAGCAGGCCCTCGGGGTGGAGATCGAACGGGAGGGGGCGCGGCTCCGGATGGAGGTCACCCCCCGTGCCATCACCCAGGGCGGCGAGCGTATCGGGCGCATCGGCGCGGGGGTGGCGGTCCCGCCGGGCCACGGCGACGAGTACCGTATCCTGGTGCGGCTGGGTCCGGTGGAGGCCCTCGGCGAGGCGCTGCGCAAGACCTATGAGATGTCGCGGCTGATGCTGCGCGTCCTGGGGCGGATGCTGATCGGCCGCGCCTCCGTGGAGCACCTGAGCGGTCCCATCTCCATCGCGGAATCGGCCGGCAAGTCCGCTAGCAACGGCCCCGGTTACTTCATCAAGTTCCTGGCGGTGGTCAGTATCAGCCTCGGCGTGCTCAACCTCTTGCCGATCCCCGTCCTCGACGGGGGGCACCTGCTGTACTTCTTGATCGAGGCGGTCAAGGGTAGCCCCCTGAGCGAGCGGGTGCAGCTCCAGGGGCAGCGGATCGGCATGGCCTTCCTCCTGATGCTCATGGGGCTCGCCCTCTACGTGGATCTGGGCCGGCTGCTGGGATAGCCCGGGTGGATCACTTATACTAGCCCGCCAAATTGGCTGGCCTCACAAGCGGCCGCAGCGCCCGGCCGCCTGGGTTGGTCGGACAAACGGAGGGGAACGATTTGTCTTTCCGGTACCTTTGTCGGCTTGGTCGCTGGGCCGGCTGCCTGTCGCTGGTGGCGAGCCTGGTCTTCCCCCCTATCCTCCAGGCGGCAGGCGAGTTCCGCATCAGCGACATCCGCATCGACGGCCTGCAGCGGATCTCCCCGGGAACGGTCTTCAACTACCTCCCCGTGAAGGTGGGGGACACGGTGGATGAGGACGTCACCCCCCGGCTGATCCGTACCCTCTACCAGACCGGCTTCTTCCAGGACGTGCGCATCGAGCGCGAAGGCACGGTGCTGGTGATCCAGGTGGAGGAGCGCGCCTCCATCGCCTCCATCGACATCCAGGGCAACAGCGACATCAAGACCGAGGACCTCAAGAAGGCCCTCAAGGACATCGGTCTCGCCGAAGGGCGGGTCTTCGATCGCTCGGTGCTGGATCGCATCGAGCAGGAGCTGAGGCGCCAGTACTATGCCCTAGGCAAGTACGGGGTGGAGATCACCTCCACGGTCTCGCCCCTGGAGCGCAACCGGGTGGCGATCAAGATCGACATCGTGGAGGGCCTCACCGCGCGCATCAAGCAGATCAACATCATCGGCAACAAGGCCTTTACCGAGGCCGAGCTGCTGGATCAGCTGAAGCTGGGGCGCACCCGCTGGCATTCCTTCTACACGAAGAACGACCGCTACTCCAAGCAGAAGCTGGCGGGGGATCTGGAGACCCTGCGCTCCTTCTACCTCGATCGCGGCTATATCAAATTCGACATCAAGTCCACCCAGGTATCCATCAGTCCCGACAAGAAGGACATGTATGTCACGGTGGTGATCGAGGAAGGGGAGGTCTACACCATCAGCGACCTCAAGCTGACGGGCGAGCCGGTGGTACCGCCGGAGGAGATCTTCCCCCTTATCCACATGAGTCGCGGCGAACCCTTCTCCCGGAAGGCGGCCACCGAGAGCTCCGAGCGCATCAGCAAGCTCCTCGGCAGCCGGGGCTATGCCTTCGCCAACGTCAATACCATCCCCGAGATCGACGACGCCGACCACAGCGTGGGTCTCACCTTCTTCGTCGACCCGGGCAAACGGGTCTACGTGCGGCGCATCAACGCCAAGGGCAACACCAAGACCCGCGACGAGGTGCTCCGGCGGGAGCTGCGGCAGATGGAGGCGGCCTGGTTTTCTACCGAGGCGGTCAAGGTCTCCCGTGAGCGACTGCAGCGGCTCGGCTATTTCGATGAGATCAACATCGAGACCCCCGCCGTTGCCGGCTCCGCCGATGAGGTGGACGTCAATATCAACGTAAAGGAGAAGCAGTCGGGTGCCCTGATGGCAGGCATCGGCTATTCCCAGAGCCAGGGTATCCTGTTCAGCACCAACATCACCCAGAACAACTTCTTCGGGACGGGCAAGCGGGTGGTGTTCGCCTTTGACAATAGCCAGGCCAACACCAACTACCGCCTCGCATTCGACAACCCCTATTTCACTGTCGACGGGATCAGCCGCGGCTTCGATATTGGCTACCGCAAGACCAACTATGGCGACCTCGACGTCGCCGACTACAAAACCAACGTGGGTAACGCCGGTGTCACCTTTGGTATCCCCGTGACCGATACCAGTCGCGTGGGGCTGGGGCTTGGCTATCAGCACACCGATTTCACGGCGGGTAGCTCCCTGATCTCCAAGTCCTTCGAGGCGGAAAACGGCAGCCTCTTCAACGACTTTCCCCTGACCCTGACCTGGACCAACGACACCCGGGACACCAGCGTCTTCCCCACCCGGGGGGCGTTGCAGACCTTCAATGCAGTGGTCACGGTGCCGGGCAGTGATCTCGAGTACTACCGACTCACCTATCGCCATCGCCGCTACTTCCCCTTGGCCAAGGACTTCGTCCTCATGGCCAACGCCGACCTCGGCTACGGCGCGGGCTATGCCGGCACCAGCGCCATGCCCTTCTGGAACAACTTCTACGCCGGTGGGCCCCGTACCGTGCGCGGTTGGCAGGAAAACACCCTCGGCCCGCGGGAGCGGGGGTCCGACAACAGTCCCGTAGGGGGCAATATGCGGTTGGTCGGCAACCTGGAGCTGTTCGCCCCGCCACCCTTTGGTGGCGAGTTCGAGAAGACGGTTCGCATCGGCGCCTTCATCGATGTGGGCAACGTCTGGTACACCCCGCAGAGCGATATCATCACCCCCACGGGCTTCAGTCTGAGCGATGTCCGTTATTCGACAGGCATCTCCGCCACCTGGATATCCCCGTTGGGCGTCCTGGCCGTGAGCCTGGCCTACCCCATCAACCCCAAGCACGGGGATGATACCCAGGTATTTCAGTTCAGCCTCGGTCAACTCTTCTGACCGGGCAGGAGCCGTCTTTGAAAGCCCGTTGCTTTTCCTTGCTGCTCATCGGCTCTCTGATGGTGCCGGCGGCCGCGTTCGCGGCCCAGGAGTACAAGATCGCCGTCATCGATGCCGCCCGGGTAGCGGAGGCGTCGCCCCAGAAGAAGGCCTGGGAGAAGGTGCTGCAGGAGGAGTTCTCGCGCCGCCAGGAAGAGATCATCGAGAAGCAGGATCAGCTCCACAAGCTGGAGGACAAGTTGGAGCGGGAGACCTCCAGCCTTAGCGACGAGGATCGTCAATCGCTACAGCGAGAGATCCTCTCCCGGGCCCGGGTGCTCAAGAATGCCCAGGACGAGTTTCGCGAGGACCTGGCGCTGCGGCAGAACGAACTGCGGGCCAAGTTGGCGACCCAGGTACGGGAGGCCGTGGTGGAGGTCGCCAAGGCCGAGAACGTGGATGTGATCCTCGGCGACGGGGTGGTCTTCTCCAGTAAGAGGGTGGATATCTCCGACAAGGTGATCGCCAAGATGGAGGAGCAGTTCAAGGCGACCCGCAAGTGACCTCAGGGGGCCTGGCTTGAGCTTCCCACTGGGCGAGCTGGCCGAGCGGCTGGGCGTTGCCCTCCGGGGTGATCCCGACCGCCGGGTGGAGCGGGCGGCCAGCCTTGCCCAGGCCGACGAGCGTGCCGTGAGCTTCCTGGCCAATCCCAAGTACCGCCGTCAGCTCGCCGAGACACGCGCGGGGGCGGTGGTGCTCTGCGCGGAGGAGGCCCCGCGCTGCCCGACTGCGGCGCTGCTTGCCCAGGATCCCCAGCTCACCTTTGCCCGGCTGCTGGGGCTCCTCTATCCTGAGGCGCCGGTGCTGGCCGGGCGCCACCCCAGCGCGGTGATCGCCGACTCGGCCCGAATCGACCCCTCGGCCTGGATCGGTCCGGCGGTGGTAATCGAGGGGGACTGCGAGATCGGTGCCCGGGTGTTCGTCGGTCCGGGCTGCGTGATCGGGACGGGCTGCTCCATCGCCGAGGACAGCCGCCTAGTGGCGCGGGTGACGCTCTGCCAGGGGACCCTGGTGGGGCGCCGGGCCCTGATCCAGCCCGGGGCGGTGATCGGGGGGGATGGTTTCGGCTTTGCCCGCGAGGCTGATCGCTGGGTGCGCATCCCCCAGATCGGGCGGGTGCGCTTGGGAGACGACGTGGAGGTGGGTGCCAACACCACCATCGACCGCGGCGCCCTCGACGAGACGCATATCGGCGACGGGGTGAAGCTCGACAACCTGATCCAGATCGGTCACAACGTGGTGATCGGGGAGCACACCGCCATGGCGGCCTGTAGCGGGATCTCCGGCTCCACGCGCATCGGCCGGCACTGCACCATCGGCGGGGCGGTGGGGGCGGCGGGGCATCTGGAGATCGCCGATGGGGTGCACTTCACCGGTATGGCGATGGTGACCCGCTCGGTGCAGGAGCCCGGGGTGTACAGTAGTGGCATCCCCGCCATGCCCAACGGGGAGTGGCGCAAGGTGGTAGCCCGCATCCGCCAGCTCGAGGAGATGGCGCGACGCCTCAATGCCCTGGAAGGGGCCGTGGCGGGTCTGTGTGGCGGGAGCGGGATGCCCGCTGTTGGGGAGGGCTGAGCGGGGGTCGTCCGCACGCCCATGGCTCGGCAGCCCTGGGGCTGGCCGAGGGTATTGGTTTCAGTGGGAGGTCGTCTTGAACACCCTGGACATCCATCAGGTGATGAGGTTCTTGCCACACCGCTATCCTTTTCTGTTGATAGACCGGGTGTTGGACTTCGTGCCCAGCGAGAGCCTGACCGCGCTCAAGAACGTCACCTACAACGAACCCTTCTTCAACGGCCATTTTCCCGTGCGCCCGGTGATGCCCGGGGTGCTGATCGTGGAGGCCATGGCCCAGGCCACGGGCCTGCTGGCCAAGGAGTCCCGGCCAGAGGAGATCGCCGAAGGCTCCCTCTATTATTTCGTCGGCATCGACAAGGCCCGCTTCAAGCGCCCGGTGGAGCCCGGGGATCAGCTGATTCTCGATGTTCGCTTCAAGGCGGTGCGTCGCGGGATCTGGATGTTCTCGGGCACCGCGCGGGTGGACGGCAGTGTGGCCGCCACCGCGGAGATCATGTGCACCGCCCGGGATTTCTGAGGTGATCCACCCGACTGCCCTGATCGACCCGACGGCGGAGCTCGACGAGGGGGTCAGCGTGGGTCCCTTCGCCGTGATCGGGGCCGAGGTGCGGATCGGTCGCGGCAGCTCCATCGGACCCCACGCGGTCATCAAGGGCCCCACCCGCATCGGGCGGGACAACCGGATCTATCAGTTCGCCGCCGTGGGGGAGATCCCCCAGGACATGAAGTACCAGGGGGAGCCCACCAGTCTGGAGATCGGGGACCGCAACAGCATTCGCGAGTTCGCCACCCTGCATCGCGGAACGCTCCAGGGCGGGGGTGTCACCCGGGTGGGCGACGATACCCTCCTCATGGCCTATACCCACGTGGCCCACGATTGCCAGGTGGGTAACCGGGTGATCCTGGCCAACGCGGCCTCACTGGGTGGGCATGTGCGGGTTCAGGACTGGGCCATCCTGGGTGGCTTCACCATCGTGCACCAGTTCTGCCAGGTCGGGGCCCACGCATTCTGCGCCATGGGCTCGGTGGTGACCAAAGACATCCCGCCCTATGTGACCGTGGGGGGGCACCCGGTCAAGCCCCATGGGATCAACGGTGAGGGGTTGCGCCGGCGGGGTTTCAGCCCCGACACCATCCAGTCCATCCGGCGTGCCTACAAGCTCCTCTACAAGGCCGGCCTGACCCTGGAACAGGCGGAGGCCGCCCTGGCGGAGCTCGCCGGGGAGGTTCGGGAGGTCGGCATCCTGGCCGAGTTCGTCAACCAGAGAGAGCGCAGCATCGTGCGCTGATGCTCAGCGTCGGCATCGTCGCCAATGAGGTCTCCGGCGACCTGCTCGGCGCGGCGCTGATCTCGGAGATCCAGGAGCGCCTCCCCACCGCCCGGTTCGTCGGTGTGGGCGGGCCGCGTATGCAGGCGGCGGGCTGTGTCTCCCTGGTCCCCATCGAGCGGCTCTCGGTCATGGGGCTCCTGGAGGTCGTGCGCCACCTCCCCGAGCTGCTGGCGATCCGCAGGCGCCTCCTCCGTCACTTCCTCGCGAGCCCTCCAGACCTCTTCATCGGTATCGACGCCCCGGACTTCAACCTGGGTCTCGAGGAGCGCCTGCGCCGCGCCGGGATCCGCACCGTCCACCTGGTGAGCCCTACCGTCTGGGCCTGGCGGCCGGGGCGGGTCAGGCGCATCCGCCGCGCTATGGACCTCATGCTCAGCATCTACCCCTTCGAAGCGGATTTCCTACAGGCCCAGGGGGTGCCGGTGGTCTATGTGGGCCACCCCCTCGCCGATCAGATCCCCCTGGAGGTGGATCGGGGGGAGGCGAGGCGGTCGCTGGGCTTGCCCCTCGAGGGTCCGATCCTGGCGATCCTCCCCGGGAGTCGCCGCAGCGAGGTGGAGCGCCTGGCGGGGCCCTTCCTGGGTGCGGCACGCTGGTGCCTGGAACGGCGCCCGCGACTGAGCTTCGCCGCCCCCCTGGTGAACGATACCCTGCGGCGGCTGTTCGAGGCGCGGATCCAAGAGGAGGCGCCGGGGCTGCCCATCCGACTGGTGGATGGCGAGAGCCGCAGGGTGCTCGCCGCCGCCGATCTGGTGCTGACGGCCTCCGGGACCGCGACCCTGGAGGCCCTGCTGCTCGGGCGGCCCATGGTGGTGGGCT
>CAZFHV010000097.1:0-13120 GCA_964519095.1 uncultured Chromatiaceae bacterium
GACGGCGCCTTCGCTGTAGAACGAAACGTCCCCATAGACCATCAGCACCTCCTGCCTCTTGGGCATGTTGGCGGATATAGCGCGCCAAGGCCGAGATGCTCCACAACTCCGCAGCCAGCCCAAGTTGCTTCGGTTGGGCACAGGCTATGCTGACCACCCAGGCCTTGGCCTCCTCGGTGATTTCCGGGGCGCGGGGCCGATGATAGGCATCCTTCAGCCCCGCTTGAACGCCTGCCGCAAGCGCCTTGTCGATGCATTTGTAGATCGTCGGCCGGCTCACGCCCAACTGCCGCTGAATATCGCTGATCGATGCGCCCTGCGCGTACTTGAGCAACACTTTGGCGCGCTGCGCTTCGCGCACCGGCGCGCTACGCGACCCGGCCAGTTCAGACAACTTAGCTCCCTGCTCGTCGCTCAGCACCAAGGCCGCTCGCCCACTTGTCCGCCCCATGATCTCCTCCATCGCCGAAGAGTGGTATGAGGATCATGACAACTGCTGGTATTCTCGCAAATATATTAACGGAACGATCTACTAGCTAGCTAATGGGCGCATCGCCCGGCTAATCAGCCTGGCCCACCCTTGGGACTAGGGACCCGCCGTCCCCCAGTTCAGCAGACCCGCAGTTGGAGCATCTCTTCGCCCTGCTCGTCGGTGAGGTGCACGGCGCAGGCGATGCAGGGGTCGAAGCTATGGATGGTGCGCAGGATCTCCACCGGCTGTTTGGGATCGGCCAGGGCGTGGTTGTGCTGGAGTGCCGCCTCGTAGGCGCCGGGCTGGCCCTTGGAGTCGCGGGGCCCGGCGTTCCAGGTGGAGGGGACCACCGCCTGGTAGTTGGCGATGCGCCCGTTCTCGATGACGATCCAGTGCCCGAGCGCCCCCCGCGGGGCCTCCATGAAGCCGGCCCCCTTGCAGCTCTTGGGCCAGGTTGCGGGGTCCCAGTGGATCTCGTTGAAGGTCTTGGTGTCTCCGCCCTTGATGCGTGCGATGAGGGCGTCGAACCAGCCCTGCAGGGCATCGGCGAGGATCTTGGTCTCCAGGGTGCGGGCGGCGGTGCGCCCCAGGGTGGAGAAGAGGGCATCGAGGGGCAGGTCGAGCTGCTTGAGGGTGGCGTCCGTGAGGGCGCGGGTCTGCTCGTGGCCGGTGGCGTAGAGCAGGTGCACCCGCGCGCGGGGACCCACCTCCATGGCCTGGCCCTTCCAGCGGGGGGATTTGAGCCAGGAGTAGCCCTGGTCCACGTTGAGCTGCCGGAAGGGCGGCTCGGGTCCCCCGCGCTCGTCGTAGCGGAGCTCGGTCTCGCCCTTGTAGGGATGGAGCCCCTGGTTGGTGCCGTCGCGATAGGCATACCAGGAGTGGGCGATGAACTCCTGGATCTGGGCGCCGTCGTGCAGGTCCACCGGGTGGATGGTCTTGAGGTCGCGGTTGAGGATGGCGCCCCGCGGGAAGAGGAAGCCCGAGGCGTCGTTGGTCTCGCCGCTGGGGAGATCCCCGTAGCTCAAGAAGTTGCCCAGACCCTCGCCGCGATTGCCCCAGTCTCTGTAGAAGGAGGCGATGGCCAGGGTATCGGGCAGGTAGACCAGGTCCACGAACTCCCGCATCCGGTTGATGACGTCCTGCACCTGGTTGAGGCGCTTCTGGTTGATGGCGGAGTCGGAGTTGAGGTCGATGGGGCAAGGCACCCCCCCCACCACGAAATTGGGGTGGGGGTTCTTACCGCCGAAGATGGCATGCAGGGCCACCACGTCCCGCTGCCAGGCCAGGGCCTCCAGGTAATGGGCCACCGCCATGAGGTTGGCCTCCGGGGGGAGCTTGTAGGCGGGGTGGCCCCAGTAGCCGTTGGCGAAGATGCCTAGCTGCCCCGATTCGACGAAGCGCTTGACGCGCTGCTGCACATCCGAGAAGTAGCCCGCGGAGGCCTTGGACCAGTGGCTGAGGGACTGGGCCAGGGCGGCGGTGGCCTTGGGGTCCGCTTTGAGGGCGGAGACCACGTCCACCCAGTCCAGGGCATGGAGGTGGTAGAAGTGCATGACGTGGTCGTGCACGTACTGGGCGCCGATCATCAGGTTGCGGATGAGCTGGGCGTTGGGCGGGATGGGATATTTGAGGGCATCCTCCACCGCCCGGATCGAGGCCATGGCGTGCACCAGGGTGCAGACCCCGCAGATGCGCTGCACGTAGGCCCAGGCGTCGCGGGGGTCGCGCCCGCGTAGGATGATCTCGATGCCCCGCACCATGGTGCCCGAGGAGTAGGCCTGGGCGATGCGGTCGCCGTCCAGTTGGGCCTCGATGCGCAGGTGTCCCTCGATGCGGGTGATCGGGTCGACAACGATGCGTTCGCTCATTGGATGCTCTCTCTGTCAAGGGTCCCGGCGGCGGGGCTCATTCCGACTCGGTGGTGACCAGGTGCTCGGCCAGCATCTCGGTGAGACCCACCACGGGGATGCTCATGTTGTTCTCCTCCAGACCCTCTTCGAGCTGGGTCCGGCAGGTGGCGCACATGGTGACGATGCGCTCTGGGGCCACCTCTTCGATCTGGGCCTTCTTGCGCTTGAAGGCCTTGAAGCGGAGCTCCGCGGCGCGCTCGTTACTGCTCACCCCACCACCCGCACCACAGCACCACTGCCAGCGGCCGTGCTCGGCGAGGTCCACGAAGTTCTCGGCCACCAGGTTCATGAGGTTGCGCTGCTGGTCGATCACCCCACTCTTGCGGGCCAGGTTGCAGGGGTCGTGCAGGGTGAGGCGGTCGGTCTCCTTGCCCTCGGTCTTGAGCTTGCCGCTGGCCCGCCACTCATCCAGTAGCTCGATGATGTGGAACACCCGGAAGGGATAGGCCCGCCCGATGAGGTTGGGACCCTCCCAGCGGATGGCGGTGTAGGCATGCCCGCACTCGGGGCTGATCACCTTCTTCACCTGGAGCTTTTCGGCGGCGCGCACCACCCGCTCCACCAGCTCCCGGGCGATGTCCTTTGACCCGATCTGGATCCCGGCGTTGGTGGCCTCGTAGGCCTCGGAGCTCAGGGTCCAGGTGATGCCCACTTGCTGGAAGATGCGGGCGATGGACTCCAGGTACTCGGGGAAGTTGATGATCTCCATGGAGGAGAGCAGCACCAGGTAGTCGGCCCCCACCTGGTCCACCGGGACCTTGATCCCGCTGTCCGCCTCCACGTGATCGATCTGCACCCGCAAGGTGTTGAACTTCAGCCCCATGGGACTGCCGATGCGGATGGCCCGGCTGGCGGCGTTGATGAGCCCCTCGGGGGCGTGACCGGCGGCCACCATACCCTCCCGGGCCTTGCGCACCATGGCCTGGATGTCGTTACCCACCGGGCACACCAGCGAGCAGCGGCCGCACATGCTGCAGGAGTCGTAGAGGAGCTCCTCCCATTCCGCGAGCAGGGCATCCGTCACTGGGGGGGCAAGGCCTACCGCGGCCTTGATGCGCCCCCAGAGGGTGAACTCCCGCTCCCAGATCCGACGCAGGGGCTCCAGCTTGTGGATGGGGGTGTACTTGGGGTCCTGGGTCTCCACGAAGAAGGGACAGGCCTCGGCGCACAGCCCACAGTGCACGCAGCTCGAGAAGAAGGCGGCGACGGTGGCGTCGATCTCCTGGCGGAAGGCCGCCAGGCCCCGTTCGAGTGACAGCTCGCTCATGCGCGTACCCCTTTGCGCCCGAAGGTGGCGCCGTTGTACCAGCGGGCGATGAAGGCGGTGACCCCGTGGGTCAGCTTGGTGAAGGGAAACACCACCAGGAACAGCTCGATGCTGAGGATGTGGATCCCCAAGGCCAGGGGATAGGGATTGATCAAGCGGTGGTAGGCGATGTAACCGGTCAGGAGCGGCACGAGGGTGACCGCCCAGGTGAGGTAGTCCTCGAAGGTGCTCAGGAAGCGCATCACCGGGTGCTGCACCCGATGGATGAGCATGGCGATCAGCGCCACGATGGTCACCGCTGTGACCGCATCCACCAGGGGATTGGGGAGCCCCGGCCAGGAGAGGCCGAAGGACTTCTCCACCAGCTCGATGTGGGGAATGAAGAGGAGCAGCACGATCAGGAATCCCAGGTGCCAGATCCAGCCCACGATGACGTTGAAGGGGGCGCGCTTGAAGGTGCCGGGATCCGCGAGGGACCGGCTCAGCATGGTGCGCAGCCCCGGACCCCACTCCCCGCCCCGGGGCTCGGCGTAATTGGTGCTGCGCCCGAGGAGGAAGATCTCCAGCAGCCGCACCAGCATCCCGATGACGAAGACCGCGAGGGCGACGTTGAACGCCGGTCCCCGCACCCACAGCAGGAATTCCATGGGATCGATCATAGTGGCTGCTCCAGCTCATCGACGCTTACGGGCGTCCGTTCTCGGGTGGCCGCCCCCTTGCGGGCGCGACCGAGCAGGCCTACCGCCGTGCCCAGGACCAGGCCGGCGCCCGCGGCGAGGGCGGCGGTGCGGGCGACGGCCGCGGTGGGGACCGAGAGGGCCGTGTAGAATCCGCCCGCATCCCAGAAGTCCGGCTCGGAGCAGCCCAGACAGGGGTGCCCCGACTCCACCGGCCAGCTCGTGCCCTGGTTCCACTTCATGGTGGCGCAGGCGTTGTAGGTCATGGGGCCCTTGCAGCCCAGCCGGTACAGGCACCAGCCCTTGCGCGCGCCCTCGTCGTCGAAGGTCTCCGCGAACAGGCCCTTGTCGTAGAAGGGCCGGCGGTAGCAGCGGTCATGGATGGACTGGCCAAAGAAGGCCAGGGGCCGCCCATAGCCATCGAGCGCCGGGATGCTGCCGAAAGTGAGGTAGTGGGCGAGCACACCGGTGATCACCAGGGGCACCGGGGGACAGCCCGAGACGTTGATCACCGGCTTGCCCTTGACCAGCTCCCCGACCGCCACGGCCCCGGTGGGATTGGGATTGGCCGCTGGCAGGCCACCAAAGGCGGCGCAGGTCCCCATGGCGATCACGGCCGCCGCCCCGGCGACGCCCTCCATCAGCGTGTCGTAGTTGCTGTGGCCGGCGATGGTCGAGTAACCCGGATTGGAGCCGGGCCCCGGGAGGGATCCGTCGACGACCAGGAGGTACTTGCCCTGGTTGGCCCTCATGGCCGCTTCCCGGGCCTGCTCGGCGGCATCCCCCGAGGCGGCTTGCAAGGTGTGGTGGTAGTCGAGCGATATGTGCTCGAGGATCAAGCCCTCCACCGTGGGGGTGTGACTGCGGGTAAGGGACTCGGTACAGCCGGTGCACTCCTGGAAGGAGAGCCAGATCACCGAGGGCCTTCGAGCCTTTTCAAGAGCCGCGGCGATGGCCCCCACCATACTCGGGGGCAAGGCCATCAGTGAGGCGGTGGCGGCACAGAACTTCAGGAAGCCGCGCCGCGACACCCCGTTCTCTTGGAGGACTTCGCCGAGGGTCTTTTCGTTCGCCATACTGCCTCCTCAGATCGGTAGCGGACCGGGAGCAAGGGGAGAGGGGTCGCGGGTGAGGGTCTCATCGAGACGGACCAGGGCGGTGCGCAGGTCCCCGGGCTGGGACAGGAGCACCTCCGGGATGCGCGTGACCTCGATGGCGAGGGCGATGCGCCGGCCCTCGGCGTCCCGGTGGTCCACCACCCAGACGCCCGGAAAGCTGGTTTCCCATACTAGGCTGGTGCCGAGGGCCTCCAGGTTGGCCTCCACCTCGCCCCGCCCCAGCACCTCCAGCAGCTCGGCCTCATCGCCCGGCCCGAAGGGCAGGGCGCGCAGATCGATGGCGGTGGCCTCGCCCTGGTGTATCAGCCGCTCCAGGGCATGGCGGATCTCATGGAGGAGCGGGAGCGCGTTGCCCCAGCCTGCCGGGAGTCTGGGGGTGGAAACGGCAATCTGCGAGCCCTCAGCGGGAATGCCCATGCCTTGTGGGTACTTAAGTGTTTTACCAGATTCTATTCTAGACCAGAATAACCCCGAGAAAATTGACCGAACGCAGTGAAATGGCACTTTGATCGCAGTTTCGGCACCGACGGGGGGATACCCCTCCTCTCGCGAGGCAGCTAGGGGTGCGGGGCAAGCGGGGCGGTCACTCGGGATCAGACTTCTCCCTCGGCCCTGTTCTGGGGTCCTTATCTCCCCGGCGAGCGAAGGTGAGGCCGAGGGGGGAAAAGGCGGGTCCTCGGGTCCCGAGCCAAGCCCTCAGACCCCGGCTGCCCCTTGCCAGCGGGCAATGACTTCCAGCACGCGGGCCGCCGCCTCGGGCACCGCATCCGCAACCGCAGGGGTCAGATCAGACCCCCAGTCGATGGACGCCGGCTCGATGCCCACCAGGCAACGGTTGGGAGGCAGGCTGTCGGTGAGGCGGGCGATGTCGAAGAGATCCGCGAGGCCCACCTCATGGACGCTGCTGCAGGCCCCGGCCAGCTTGCGGTCCATGGCCTCCCCCTCGATCACCTCTACCCTACCCGGCGACGCGCCGAGACGGGCGGCGTCCACCACGATCAGGCCGCCGGCCTCGGCGATGGGCCCGGCCAGGGTGAAGCTGAGGGTGCCGCCATCCAACAGATCCACCCCCCTCGGCACGAGCCCCCCCTCGGCGAGGTAGCGCACCACGCGGACCCCCACCGCCTCGTCGCTCAGGAGGTCGTTGCCGAGGCCCAGGACCAGGATCCGCCCGGCCGACTCCTGGTCTGGACCCAGCAGGGCGCTACTCGACGCTTGTGGTGCCATCGGCGGGGTGGCTAAGCTGTTGGCTTGAGAACAGAGCGGTGGGGACTGGTTTCCGGATGTGCCTTGGGATACCCATGCGAATCAAGACCCTCGACGGACTGGTGGCCCGGTGCGAGGCCAAGGGGGTCGAGCGGGCGGTCAATCTCCTCATGCTCCAGCACGAGTCCCTCGCCCCCGGTGACTACCTGGTGGTCCACCTGGGCTACGGCACTCAGAAGATCACCGAGGAAGAGGCCCAGGCGGCCTGGGCCGTCTATGACGAGCTCCTGGCCGCCGAAGGCGCGGGGGAAGAGGACTCTCCCGACCTGAGACTCAAGCCGTGATGAAGGCGGCGGCGATCCGGTACTGCCGCTGGGCCTCGTTGTCCACCTCGCCCTCCTCCCGCTCCATCATCTCGCAGTTCTTGGCCATGCGCGCCTGGATGGCCGCCTTCCAGGCCCGGTTGTAGGCTTCGGGGCACTGCTCCTCGGGCAGGAGCGCCGCGGCGGCCGCGGCGGCCACGAAGTGATCGGCCTGCTCCAGCCAGTGGGCGTCGGTGCCGCAGGCCGTGTAGGTGCGGCGGGCATAGCTCTTTGCCGCCGTAAAGGCATCCGCCAGCTCGACGGGGGAGCTGGTGGACGACGCCGTCACCGCCACCGCCTTCTGCACCCGGGGGTCCTTGCAGAGGTGCAGGACGCTCTCCACGAAAAAGCCGCCGAGCTGGCGTTGGCGATCCGGCGAGAGGCCATCGAGGGCTTCACGCAGGTCGTAGTCGTTCTCGATCTCGGACATGGGGCACACCTTGAGTTCTATAGCCAGAGGATCGGGCAGCCCGGGGCTCGGGCTGCGGGGATGCGCCACCATTACAGCCCAAAGCGACTCGCGCGGTCATTGACGTGCGTCATCCAGGGCCGGTCCACCCGGCCCTCGTACAAAAGGGGTCCCCCTGCTCGCTCATTTCCGGTTGGCCGACCGGTCGGTATCGGGACGGCTTATCGGCAGCCCCCCGGCGAGGCCTGCGTCAGCCTGGCGCCTGCGCGGGCCTGGACCTGATCGAGGGCGGCGCCGGTACTCGCGGCGATCTCCTGATACTGCTTGAGGCGCTCGGCGTTGATGGATCGGACGCTCGCCGACACGGAGGCGGGCGCCCCGGGGCAGGCGGCCAACAGGCCGTTGGCCTGCTCTACGACCTCGCTAGCGGCCTTCGCCGCGTCGAGGGAGTCCGCCCGGAGCGGTGCGGAGGTCGCAAGGGCCAGGGCGAGGACCGCGGCGGCCGTAAAGAGAGACGGGGCTAGTGCCCGCTGGTTCCGCTGCAAGGCTAGGTTCGGGGCCATCAGAACAACTCCGGTTTCTTGTTGAAGAGGTCGTCCAGCTCGCGGTCGATCTTGACCCGCACTTCGTGCTCGATCTTGACGTTCAGATTGATGGTGATGGGCTCTTTCGGCGCCTCCACAGCCACGCGCGGCGCGCAAGCCGCCAGCGTCGCCGCGATCAGCGCCACGCGAAGGACCTGGGCGGCGAGCTGGAGGGGCCTCGTCGGTGCCGACGGAATCCGGTGCTGGGGTCGAGTCCTGATCATCGTTGCTTCAGCCTCTCTTCGATGCGGTCCGCTAGCGTCATTCCCAACAGGCCACTCAAGATGACCCGGTCGAGATCGCCGCTGAGGTTGATGTTGAATTGGAAAGGGTGCCCTTCCATCAGTTCCGGATTCTTTCCCACGAGATACACCCGGCTGCTCCAACCTCGCCCCGAGCCGCCATCCAGGGCCAGGCTGAGCGCCTCGTAGCGGAAGTCTTTCAAGGCTTCGAGGGCGAGCTCCATCCCCGCCCCTTGCCCCTGCAGGGCCGCAGGCGCGCTGGCGGGCGTGTAGCGCAGGACGCCGGGTGCCTCGGTCGCCAGGGTGGCATCCGTCACCGTCAATTCCCCGCCCTCGTAACGCACCGGGATGCGTCCGCCCACCTCGCCAGTCGCCGCGGCGCCCTCCAGCTCGGCAAGGTCCAGGATAGACTGCAGGCTGATCCCCGTCACCTCGAGGGTTCCCCGGTAGCTCTGCTTGGCGGTGTCGAACACCGCCTTGGACTGACTCACCCGACCGCCGAGGAGGCTCACCTCGGCGCCCTCGATGCGTAGCTGACGCCGGGCGTCGAGCTGAAACCGCATCTCGGCCTGGGTCAGCGGCACCCCGGCGTCGATGCGGGCGATGCGGATCAGCTGACCGGGAGCCGTGCTTGGGGGAGCGAGACCGGTGAACCGGACCCTGCCGTCGATGCCCTGCACCCGGGTATTGTGAAGCGTCAGCGAGAGGTCCTCGAGGCCGACCTCCAGGTTGGCGTCGATCCGGCCGCCCTGCCAACCCAGCGAGCCCTGCGCCGACAGCCCGCCGGTGACCGTGGAGAGGGGAAAGGACATCGCTGGCGCCAGGTCGACCGGCTGCAGGCCTCCGGGGGCAAAGCGCAACCGCTGGATCTCGATATCCGCCGCCCCGGTGCCGGTCTCGCGGTCCCAGCGGCCCTTCAAGTCGGCGCGCGCCTTGCCGCCCGCCGCGGTGAGCTCGGCGCTGAAGGCCAGGCCTGCCGGCTCCAGCTTTGCCTCACCCTTGAGCCCCAACGGAGGTATGAGGGGTGCCGGTCCGGTCTCGGTCAGGCTGAGGGACCTCAGCTCCAGGGCCGGGACGGGATCGAAGGCCAGTGCGGCATTGGCCTCCCGTACCCCGTAACCGTAACCGTGACCGGCGACCCTGACCCTCGCCTCGCCGATCCGCACCCCCAGGGAACGGACGCGCCCCTGCTCCCGCTCCAGGCTCAGGGTGGGTGCACCGGAGGGAACGAGCTCGACGCTCAGGGGTCCGATGGGCGTAGCGGCGGCCAGCTCCATGGGACCGAGCGCCTTCAGGGCAAGGGTATCGCCATCGAAACGGGCCTCCGCGCGGCCGTTCAGCGAGACCCTGAGGTCACCCTCGCCCAGGGCGACCTCGGTCAGATCGGCCTCCAGCGTCCCCCCACCCCGTGCCGATCCCCAGTCGCCGTCCCCGGGCAAGGCGCCGGACAGGTCGAACGCGATCTTGCCCCGCGGCGTTTGCAGCCTGCCCCCGGCCCGAGCCTCCCCGCCCTTGAGATGGGCGGCTACGTCGAGGTCCCCTGCCCCCAGGTGCGGCAGGAACAGGCGGCGCAGCTTGAGCGCCAGGTCTGCCTCCTCGACCGCCCTGGTCGAAGCGGAAAAGGAGAGGGTGCCATCGAGGTCCGCGGGATCCACATCTCCGAGGCCCGCGGCGCCTTGGAGCCGCAATTCGCCGCGGTAGCGGTCCTCGCCCACGGTCACCACCTCGCCCTCGAGGGTGACTGTGGCGCGGACCTCCCCTTCCACCGCGATGCGGGCCTCGGTCAGCCCAAGGGCCCCAATCCGCCAGTCGCCGCCGCCATCGCTACGACCCTTGGGCAGGGCGTCGAGGGCACCCAAGGAGAGGCCGTTCGCGTCCGCCCGCACGCCGAGCGCCAGGCCCTCCAGATCCACCCGCTCGATGCGGCGCTCCAGCAGTCCCGCGGGTCTGTAGGCGAGGCTCAGACGACGGATCGCCACCCCGGACTGGGGCCCGGCGCCGATATCGGTTAGAACCAGTCGGCTGAGATCCGCTTCTTCCACCCGCAGGGCGGCCGAGGTCAGGCCAGCCTCGCTCAGAAAGTCACGGATCGCGTACCCGGCAAGGTCTTGGCGGAAGAGATACAGGGCGGCCAGAACCGTGCCGATGCTGAGCGCGGCAATGCCGCCAAGGCGCCCTATGCGCCCGCCTCTCGCTGGCGGCGGCTCGACCGGGTTGGGCATGGGGGCAGGCTGCTGCCGCATCACTTGGGGATGGGGTTCTGTTCGCGTTGGCTGAGGATGCTGTCATGCCGCGACGGCGAGCGCCAGGAGTCTCGCGGCTCGGCCCCGCTCTGGGTATTGCGGTCCGGAGTGCGGAACCTGCCGAGAGCGTCGGTGAGCCAGGAGGTGCCAACAGCCTGGAAGCAGGGCATCCCCGCTTGTAGCCCGCGTAGGTGCGGTGACCCAGAACCTGATCCGGGGGAACCGCATCAATCCAAGCCCCCTTGGGTGATGTAGCTCATTGCCACGGCCTTTGACTTACCAGAGACTTTAGACCCATTCCGGTCCCGGGGGCGTCCCGTAGCGGTGCCCTGGGGGAGGTGCGCAATGAAAGACGGCTCGGCGGATGTGATCGATCTCAGACGCCGCCGTGTACTCCTGGCGGCAGCCTTAGCGGCGGTAGGGGCGCGCTGGCCGGTTATCGCGGGGCCCAATGGGCCCGGCGGCGCGGGTGCCGTCTTGCCGGAAGGCAGCGGGCCGGGGCAGGACGTGCTGGTGCTCGGGGCCGGTATCGCCGGGCTGGTGAGCGCCTTCGAGTTGCACCGCGCCGGGTGCCGGGTGCGGGTGCTGGAGGCACGCGAGCGGGTCGGAGGCCGCTGCTGGACCCTGCGCGGGGGAGACCGCTTCGCTGAGATGGGCGGGGCCGAACAGCGGTGCCCTTTCCCGGCGGGGGATTATCTGAATCCGGGCGCAAACCGGATCCTGCCCACCCAGGTCGGGGTGCTGTCCTATTGCCACAGCCTCGGCGTGCCACTGGAGTTTTATGCCAGTGGCCCTCTGGGCCAGAACTGGCTGCTGCGCCGCACCCCCGGACACCCCCTCACCGGTCAGCGGGTGCGCTTTCGCGAACTAGACTGGGATGAAATCGGCTACGCGATGCAGCGCCTAGTGCAGCTCCTCGAGCCCGCCGCCGCGGCTTCCGACGATGACCGGCTGCTGGCTGACTGGGCGCGTCGTTTCGGGGCCTTGGATCCGTCCGGCCAGTATCGGGGCAGTGCAGCGAGGGGCTGGCGGGTCGCGCCCGGGGCAGTGGAGACGCCGGGGGAGTTGTCGTCCCCCTTCCCGCGTGCTGACGTCTGGTCCTTGGGCCCACTGGCAGCGGCCCCCGGATGGGTCAACAGCGGTCGATTTCCCACCCCGTGCTGACCGTGAGCGGGGGCATCGACGGCCTGGCACAGGCCCTGGCCGCCCGTCTACCCGCGGGGACCGTCCGGCTCGGGGCGGAGGTGGTCCAGATCCGCCAGGACGAGCAGGGGGTGCGGGTGCGCTGGCGGGAGACAAGCTCGGGAGAGGTTCGGGAGGAGCGGGCCGCGCAGGCAATCTGCACCATCCCCTTCATTGTCTTGGCCGGGGTGGACAACGACTTTCCCCCCGACATCCAGCGAATCATCGCTGGCCTCGGCTACGCCCCCGCGGTCAAGGTGGGCCTCGGCTTCCGCCGCCGCTTCTGGGAGGAGGACGAGCAGGTCTTCGGTGGCTATTCCTTTGTCGATGACCCGGAGGTGTTCGTTGCCTATCCGACCAACCACCTGGGCGGTTCCACCGGGGTCCTGACGAACTACTATGGGCTGCGGGATTCGCTGCGCCTCACCGCGCTCAGTCCGCACGAGCGCGTGCGGACCGCCCTGGATGATCTCAGTACCCTGCACCCCCAGGCAGCGGCCGAGCTCGATGGGGGAGTCTCCATCGCCTGGTCACGCATCCCGTTCAGCGCCGGCTGTTTCGGTGATTGGACCCCCAACGCCCGTGCGCGGGATCTTCCCCGGGTCGCCGCGGGCGACCGGCGCTGGATCTTTGCGGGGAAGCACATCAGTCAGGCGCCCTCCTGGATGGAGGGGGCCGTCCAATCAGCCCACGCGGGGCTGAGGCGCTTGGCCCGACAATGGGTATCGCAGTCATGAGGCGCCGAACAACCCTCTCGGCCCCGGCCTGCGCCACGGCGTTCACGCTCGGCAGTGCCCGCGCGGCGGAACCCGCCGCCCTCTATGAGGCCCTGTGCGCCGCCTGCCACGGAACCAGCGCGGTGCCCTTGGCCGGCAGTCCCTATCCCCCCTGTTCGGCAACTCCCGGCTCGCCGCCACCGGCCCTGTCTACATCGCCATCAGGGCCCTGTACGGCGCCGGCAACATGTATGCCCTGTGCGGCCTGGCGAGCGATGCCGACATTGCCGCCATCGCCAACTACCTCGCCACTGCCAACGAGTACCAGGGTCCGCCTCTGAACGCGGAGGATGTCGCATCTTTGCGACCGGCCACAGGGGACTGTCCGGGCGAGGCTTAGCAGCATCCCCCCACACACATCTCACGCCCCATAGGCCTCCCTGGCATGTTTGACGCCTGCGGCAAAGTCCATGATGCGTTGGAGTCCGAGCCAGATAGTCTTCACCCCCGGCTCCCCCATCAGCCTTGCGACCGAGGAACCCTCCAAGGCGTGCGATGAGGTGCAGCACCTCGTTGAAACTCGGGGGTTGTCAGGTAGGAGGTTTTTGGTGAGGATGTAGGCCGCCTGCCACTCCTCAGGCTCCAAGAGTAGCCCCGCATCGAGATCGGATAGGGTTCGGCCTAGCAGCCTGTCGGACTTCACCCCTTTTCGAACGGGTAAAATACGGGCAG
>CAZFHV010000098.1:0-12999 GCA_964519095.1 uncultured Chromatiaceae bacterium
GCTGGTTGGCCGCCGCGGGGTCGATGAGGACCCCGGCGCCCTCCGCCCCCACCCGCAGCTCCACCTCGCCGGGGGGGCCTTCCACCTGGGCCAGGTCCAGCAGCAGCCGGGAGCTGTCCCCGGGGGCCAGGAAGCGGGGCAGGGCGGCGGAGACCACCACCGGATCCCGCACCAGCACCTCCCGAACCCCATGACCCACCCCGGCAGCGGACCAGGCCATGGCCATGAGGCGCACCGTTCCGTTGAAGTCGGGCAGGTCGAAGGAAAGCCTCGCCTTGCCCTCGGCGTCCAGCTTGAGGATACCCGAGTGGAAGGCCACCAGCTCCTCGGTGGGGGGCGGTCCCTCGAAGCGGGTCAGTCCCGCGTCCCCGCCGGAGCGCACCACCCCCGGAACGCCTTGCATCCGGTCGATCAGGGCCCCGTAGAGGTCGCGGATCTCCATGCCGAGGCGACGCTGGCCGAAGTACCAGCCATCGGGGTTGGGGGCCTGGTAGCGGGTGAGGTTGAGGATGCCCAGGTCCACCGCCGCCAGGGTCACGTAGGCCTCGGTGCCGGCGGCCAGGTTGCCGAGTGCCAGCGAGATCTCCAGGGGCCGGCGGGGCTCCACCTTCTCGGGTGCCTCCAGGGTCACCTCCAGCCTGCGGGCCTGGGGGTCGACGCCCGCCCAGCTCAGGCCGATGGCCCGCCCCGGCATGCGCTTTGCCGCCAGGTCCATGGGCCGGTAGAGCACCGCGGTGACATAGGCCCCGGGCCCCCAGTCGGCGGTGACGGGTAGCTCCACCGTGGCACCCGCCGCCGGGACCTCCACCGCCTTCATGGCGATGAGCCGCTCGTCCACCACCATGACCAGAGCCAGGCCCGGGAAACGGGGCTCGATGCGCGCCCGGGCGGTCTCGCCGATGCGATAGCGGGGCTTGTCCAGGGAGACCTTGAGCAGGTCCGGGGTATCGACGGCCTTGGGGGCCAGGTACCAGCCGGCCTCGAAGGGGAGGCTCGCCGGCAGCAGGCTACTGTCCGCCGAGCTCACCTCCAGGGCGTAGCCGCCCCAGTCCACCCGGGCCTCAATCCGTCCCGGGTCCTCGGCACCCACCGCCAGCTCCCCGCTCGCCACCCGCTGGCGGGTGGTCACGGGCTCATAGTTCCAGGCCCCGTCCGTCTGGTACCACTGGAAGCTGGTTTGGAGCCGCGAGAGGGTCCAGCGCAGCCCTTGCCCCGCCAGGCGGCGCCCATCGGGCCCCACGAGGATCACCTCGAACCCGGCGTTGCCCCCCTCCTCCACCGAGGGGTCGAACAGGGGCTTGATGCCGACGCGCGCCTGGCGGGAGCGCACCGGGAGGCTCAGGGTCCGCTCCACCGGCCGTCCGCTGCCTTCCGCCAGGCGGACGTTGATCTCGGCGATCAGGGGCTTCTCCTGGGGCACCAGCTCGGGAAGGGCCAGCACCACCTCGACCTTGCCCTGGGCGTCGGTGGTGGCGGTGGGCAGGGGCTCCCGCACGGGCTCCACCTGCTCGCCCGCGAGGCCGAAGCGGTAGCCGGGGAACCCCGCCAGGGCGTCGGTGGGCTTGAGCAGGGTCTCGCCCTCCAGGGTGAGGTCGGCCGCGGGGGCCCCGTAAAGGTAGCGGGCCTCCAAGGCGAGGGTGGGCGGGCGCTGGGGATCGAGCTCGGGGACGGGGCTCTTGAGCTCGAAGGCCAGGCGCTCGGGCTCGAAGTCCTCCACGGCGAAGGAGGTGCTGGCCAGCGGGGGGGCCTTGGGGTCCAGATAGGCCGTGGCGCGCCAGGTGCCCCGCATGGCGGTACGCAGCAGGGGCACCGCCAGGTGGTGGCCCCCAAGGCCCTGGTCCGGGGTCAGGGCACGGCTGTGCTCCACCCCGTCGGGGCGCCGCACCACCAGGGTGAGGGGGAGCTCCGGCACCGCGTTGGCGGTGGCGTTGCGCAGCAACGCGGTCAGGTGGACGGTCTCGCCGGGCCGGTAGACCCCGCGCTCGGGGACCAGGTAGACGTCCAGGGGGCCCGGGGCGGGCCGGCCGTCGCCGCTGGTGTCGGTGGAGGCTCGTCCCAGCACCTCGGCGTTCTGGGCCACCAGGCGCAGCCCCACGCCCCCCACAGCGGCGGCGGTGGAGAGGGAGCGGACCAGGGCGTGCAGGCCGTCGCTGCCCGAGAAGCTGGCCAGGCCCAAGTCCGAGACCACGAACCACTGGCTTGCCAGGCTCTCGGCGTCGTCGGGGCCCCTGTTGTGGGGCCGGGCGGTCATCACATAGGCACCGGGCTTGAGGTTTTGGACCAGGGCCCCGACGGGCACCGCCGTGGTCACCTCCCGGTTGGGCTCGGGGCTCACCTCCACCGTTCCCTTCCACAGGGACTCCCCGGTCCGCTCGGCGATCTCCTCCGCATCCTCCGCGGAAAGCTGCTCGAGGAAGATCCCGTCCCCCAGCGTCCGCGCCAGGGTCCGGTCCCCTACCCGGTAGACCTGGGCCTCCACCCGCTCGGTGTTGACCGACACCAGCGGGATGGACGCCGCGCCCCCCTTGGGCAGGACGTAGGCGCGCCCGAGGAAGCGTACCGCGGGGGAACGGTCGCGCACGTACAGGTCCAGGTCCACCGTCTTCGCCAGGGTCTCTCCCTCGGCGGAGGGGAGACCCGCCCGCACCCGCACCCGGTAGCGCTGGCCGTGCTGGACCCCGTCGATGCAGATCTGCTGGGGCTCCACCTCCACCGCCAGGTTGGCCCCTCCATCCACCGACACGAAATCCGCCAGGTCGGGGCGATTGCGCGGCAGGGGCTCACTGAGCTCGATGCAGACCCGCGGATTGGCCGCCTCCGCATCCACCCGGTGCTGGCGGATGCGAAAGCCGTGCTCCGCCACCAGGGCCTCGTAGCTGGCGCGCACCTCGGGCGCCTCCGCCAGCTCCAGCGAGGCGCGGGTGGCGCGGATCGCCGCCCGCCAGGCGGAGCGATCCGACAGGGCCTCACCCAGGAGCGCCAGGGCGCGGCCGCGCTCCGCGTCGTTCGCCGCCCGCAGATAGGCACCCACCGCGGCGGCTAGGGTCTCCTCCCGCAGGCGCCTCTGGACCTTCCAGTCGTTGGTCTGGCCCGTCAGGGCGGCCTCGGCGAACAGGGCCCAGAGGCCACTGCTGCTGGGCGCCATCCTCAGGGCGGCGCCGAGCAGATCCAGCCCCCGCTGGGGGTTGCCTCCGCCCAGGGCCGCCTGGCCCTCGGCGACCAGGCGATCGAGGGGTCCCTGGAGGGGGCTCGCGGGCGGCTGCAGGAGGCGACGGCCCACCTTGCGTGCCTCCTCGAGCGTGGAGCGGGGCAGGAACCCCAGCTCCCCGAGGCGCAGGGACTCCAGCTCCGGCTTGGGGCCGGCACTGCCGGCGATCCGCCCGGAGACGGCACCCGTGAAGGGTCGCACCTCGCTCGATCCGCTCTTCAGGAAGCACCAGCGGGCCTTGGCGTTGTAGGTGAAGGCCTGACAACGAGCGTCGCTGAGACAGGCGCCCTTGCAGGCGTCGAGGTCCAGCTTCTTGAGGGTCTGGTAGTCCGCGCCCAAGAGGTCCGCGCCTTCGATCAGCTCCAGCTTGCGGTCCCCCGTCCCTGCCGGGGCCGCGATGGCTGGCGGGAAGGCCAGCAGCAGGGGAACCAGCGCCAGAGCGAACCGGGCGTTGGAGGAGCGGAGCCGGAGGTGGTGCATGGCGGTCCCCTTGGCGTAGGCTTGTGATGGGGATCGAGTCTAGGTCCCGCGGCAGGGGCCGTAAAGGCGGCCGGGCCACCCGCGCGATCTGACCTCAAACCCAGGGGAACGAGAGGCGATGACGCACGAGTCCACACCAGGGGGTTGCTGGCGTTTGCTCGCCCTGCTGGGCCTCGGCGCGGCCCTGCTCGGCGGCTGCGACAAGCCCCGGGGCGGTCAGCCGGGGCCGGGCCCTGTGCCTGACTGGGCGGCGGAGACCATCAGGCTCGGCTTTGCCGCCCCCTTGACGGGGCCCCAGGCCCACTACGGTAAAGACATGCGTCAGGGGGTGATGCTGGCCCTCGAGGAGATCAACGCGACGGCCCCCCGGATCGGGGGTAAGTCGGTACGCTTCGAGCTGATCGCCGAGGACGACCAGGCGGACCCGCGGTTCGGTACGGCGGTCGCCCAGAAGCTGATCGATGCGGGTATCCGGGGCATGCTGGGGCACTTCAACTCCGGGACCAGCATCCCCGCCTCCAAGCTCTACGCCCAAGCGGGGATCCCCCAGATCGCCATGGCGACCGCACCGGCCTACACGGCCAATGGCTACCGGACCGCCTTTCGTGCCATGACCAATGACCTCCAGCAGGGCGGCTTCCTGGGCCTATTCGCCGTGGAGGGTCTGGGGGCCAGACGCCTCGCCATCATCGACGACCGCACCGCCTATGGCCAGGGACTCGCGGACGAGATGGAAAAGGCGGCGAAGGCGGCGGGCGCCCAGATCGTGCGGCGGGAGTTCACCTCGGACAAGGCCACCGACTTCCTGGCGATTCTCACCAACATCAAGGCCGCGAGACCCGATGCGATCTTCTTCGGTGGGGCGGATGTGCAGGCCGCGCCCCTGGCCCGGCAGATGAGGCAGCTCGGCATCGAGGCGCCACTGCTGGGGGGCGAGATGCTCAAGTCGCCCACCTTCATCAAGCTCGCGGGCGAGGCCGCCGAGGGGACTTTCGCCTCCCTGCCGGGACTACCGCTGGAGCGCATGCCCGGCGGCGCGGACTACCAGGCCCGGTATCGGGCCCGCTTCAAGGAGGAGGTGCAGATCTACTCACCCCATGCCTACGACGCCACCCGGGTGCTGGTCGCCGCCATGCAACGGGCCGATTCCACCGACCCCGCCCGCTACCTGCCGGAGCTGGCCCGAACCAGTCTGCCGGGGGTGACCGCGTCGCGGATCGCCTATGACGGGCGCGGCGACCTCCAAGGGGGCGGCATGACCCTCTACCGGGTGGCCGGGGGGGACTGGCAGGTGCTGGAGGTCTCCGGCGACTGAGGAGCGGCTCGCGGCAGCCGACCCGGTTCCCGGCGGCTTGAAGCGAAGGGAGTTCGCGCCGTGGCGCCGAAGGCTGAGAGGAGGTGGCGTCGGAGGAGGGAGCTTGCTACCGCGATACGGCTTGCTGGTGCTCACCGCCCTCCACCGACGCCAGGGCTGACGCGGGCACTTCCCTGTGCCGCCGGGGGTCGAGTTGAAGGAATTTGGAAGTCGTCGGACTGAAGTCCGGCCTACAGTCCAGCCTTCAGCCCGACCTACAGGGGATTACTTGGACTCGGCCTTGGCGGGGGCCGCCGGGGCAGCGGGAGCGGCGTAGGGATAGCCGCCCCAGGGACCGCCCCAGCCACCACCGTAGGGATAGCCACCCCAAGGACCGCCCCAGGGGCCGCCGTAACCGTAGGGGCCGTAGCCATAATAGTCGTTGTAGCGGTTGTAGCCGCGACCCCAACCACGGCCACCGCCGCTCATGTTCATGTTGAAGTCACCCCAACCGTCGCCCATCATGTCGTTCCACCAGTCGCCGCCGCGGTTGCCCCCCCAAGGGCCACCGCCCCACCAGGCACTCGCGGACGTGGAAATACCGATCAGGGCAGTGATCGCGGCAGCAGTAACAAGCTTCTTCATGGTTTTCTCCGAGTAGGATGAGTCGTGAGGTCCAGCAAGCCTGAGGGCGTCCGAAGGCGCCAGCTCACGATGCCTAGAATATTATAAAATGCTGAACTACTCAAGCGTCCTTTTCGTCCTTTTCGTCCGCCGCCGAGGTCCCTCATCCAACTACGGAGCGAGAGGGCGCTGCCCTGCCGGGTCGGGGGAGATCGATCGCCCCCAGGGGCGGCGCGGGGGTGGGCCTCGCATAGACCCGTCGCGCATGGGTTTGCGCTAAGCGAGGTGCGCGAATCGGGTCCCAGCGCAAGGCGCGCCGACGCGGCATAGCGGACTCTATGGCGAGGAGGCGGAACACAGCGATCGGACCCGAGGGGCGTGTATCGCGGCGGAATATCCCTGTGTGACGGGTATAGAATGCCGTCCCACCGCTCCCCCCGCCCTGGGCCCAGCCTCCGAGGTGACTCCCCCATGATCGACCAGACCCAGCTCGTCGCGGGCCTCCTGCGCCCCGAGGCGTACCCCCACTCCGCGGACCGCCTGGAGCACCTCCAGACCCACATCTCCCACGTGCTCCTCGCCGGGGACTATGCCTACAAGATCAAGAAGCCCCTGGATCTCGGGTTCCTGGACTTCTCCACCCTGGAGCGGCGCCGCTTCTGCTGCGAGGAGGAGCTGCGGCTCAACCGCCGTCTGGCGCCCGAGCTCTATCTGGAGGTGGTGCCCGTCACCGGCACCCCGGAGCAGCCCCGGATGGGGGGTGAGGGGGAGGCCCTGGAGTTTGCGGTTCGCATGCGCCGCTTTGGCCAGGACGCCCTCCTCAACCGCCGCGAGGTGACCCCCGAGCTCATGGACCGCATCGCCGAGCGGGTGGCGGCATTCCACGGCGCCATCCCCGCCGCCCCCGCGGACAGCCCCTTCGGGGAGCCCGAGGCGGTGCTCTTCCCCATGCAGCAGAACTTCGACCAGATCCGCCACTTCCTGGCGGACCCCGCCCGGCTCGGGCGGCTGGACCCCCTGGAGAGCTGGACCCAGGAGACCTACCAGCGGCTGCGCCCCGCCCTCGGGGCCCGCCGGGCGGGGGGCCACGTCCGGGAGTGCCACGGGGACATGCACCTGGGGAACATCGCCCTCATCGGCACCGAGCTGGCCATCTTCGATGGTATCGAGTTCAACCCGAGCCTGTCCTGGATCGATACCATCAACGAGGTGGCCTTCTTCGTCATGGACCTGGAGCAGGCGGGGCGCCAGGGGCTCGCGCGCCGCTTCCTCAACCGCTACCTGGAGCTGACGGGCGACTACCCCGGGCTCGCCGTGCTCGACTTCTACAAGGTCTACCGGGCCCTGGTGCGGGCCAAGGTCACCGCCATCCGCTTCGGCCAGCCGGGGCTCGCCGCGGGGGAGCGGGACGCGGTGGCGGCGGAGTACGATCGCTATGTCAGCCTCGCCGAGTCCTACATCCAGCCGCGCCACCCCCGTCTCTTCATCACCCATGGGGTATCGGGATCGGGCAAGAGCATCTTGGTGCGGATGCTGCGCGAGGTGCTGCCGCTGATCCAGGTGCGCTCGGACGTGGAGCGCAAGCGCCTCTTTGGCCTGGGGGAGGCGGAGCGCTCGGGGTCCGGGGCCTTCGGCGGCATCTATACCGAGGAGGCCACCCGTCGGACCTATGAGTACCTCCACGAGCTGGCGGCCGGGATCCTGGCAGCCGGGTATGACGCCTGCATCGACGCCGCGTTCCTCAAGGGCTGGCAGCGGGCCTCCTTCGCAAGCCTCGCCCAGGAGCGGGGCTGTGGGTTCCGCATCCTGGTCCCGGAGGCCCCCGAGGGGGTGCTGCGGGAGCGGGTGCGGGCACGCCACAGGGCCGGTACCGACGCCTCGGAGGCGGATCTGCAGATCCTGGAGGCCCAGCTCCGCTCTCGGGAGCCCCTGAGCGAGGCCGAGGCCGCGGCGGCCCTGCGGGTGGACACCCGCAATCCGCCGAGCCTCGCCGAGCTGGTCGCCCAGCTCTCCGCTTGAGGGGCGCCGCCGCTCGGCTCAGAGGGCGATCAGGGCCACACCGGCCAGCAGGATGACACCCGCCGCCAAGTTGCGGGGCAGGTGGGGCTCGCGGAACAGGAGTGCCCCGTAGAGGATGCCAAACAGCAGGCTGGTGCGCTTGACGGCGATCATATAGGCCACCTCCACCTGGCTGATGGCGAGGAAGTGGGTGTACACCATCAGCGCCGTGCTCGCCCCCACCGCGAGCACCGCCCAGGGGCGCCGGGCGATGCGTGCCAGGCCCCCGGGGGCGGGGAGGCCGAGCACCAGGAGGCTCGCCAGGCCCAGCACCCCGAAGTAGAAGGCCCCGAAGCGCTCGGGTCCCAGATACTGCATGGCCGCCTTCCCCAGGGTGGAGGTGAGGCTGTAGAGCGCGGCCACCCCGAGCATCAGGCGGGCACCCGGCTGGTGAGGGATCGCCCCCAGCGGTGCCCACCAGCTACGCCAGGCTCGGGGGTCCGCATGGTGGCTGTTCAGCAGCCAGGTGCCGAGCACCACCAGCAGGATCCCTCCAAACCCCTGGACCGAGACGGTCTCCCCCAGCACCAGGTAGGCGATCAGCACCACCAGCACTGGCGAGAAGGCAAGGTAGGGCAGGGTGTGCGACAGGGGATAATCGCGGATCGCCCGCATATACAGGCCCATGGCGGTGAGCTCCAGGGGCACCAGGATAGGGAGCCAGCCCCAGAAGGCGGGGGGCAGGTCCTCGGGCCAGCCCTGGATCAGGAGGAGCGGCGAGAGCAGGAGCCCCGTCAGGCCGAAGCGCACCACCACCAGCTCCCGGGCGCTCAAGCCGTGCAGCCAGGCCTTGGTGGCCGCGTCGGCGCTCGCCAGGCTCAGGGCGCACAGCAGCGCCAGGGGGAACCAGCCCAGGGACGCGAGGCCCACCGCCACCGCCGATCAGCCCCCGCGCACCCTGCGGGCGGCCTCCCGCAGGACCTCGACGCCGGCACCCTTGCGGTGGGCCTGCTCGCTCAGGTGCCGCCGCCAGGCGCGGGCCCCGGCCACCCCCGTGAAGAGCCCGAGGAGGTGTCGGCTGATGGACTGGAGACCTATGCCCGCCGCCAGCTCCTCCTCCACCCAGGGCAGCAGGGCCTCGATCACCGCCTGGCGGCGGGAGGCGGGGGTGGGTTCGCCGAAGATCAGGGGATCGGCTTGGGCCAGGATCCAGGGGTTGTGGTAGGCCTCCCGGCCGATCATCACCCCATCCACGTCCCTCAGGAGCCCCGCCGCCTCCGCCACCGTGCGCACCCCGCCGTTGAGGATGATCTCGAGCTCGGGGAAGTCTGCCTTGAGCCGCAGCACCCGGTCGTGGCGCAGGGGGGGGACCTCCCGGTTCTCCTTCGGGCTCAGGCCCCGCAGCCAGGCCTTGCGGGCATGGATGATGAAGGTGCGGCAGCCCGCGGCGGCAAGGGTGCTCACGAAGTCTGCCAGGTCCTCGTAGCGGTCCCGATGGTCGATACCGATGCGGGTCTTGACCGTGATGGGAACGGCGACCGCCGCCCCCATGGCCGCCACGCACTCGGCGACCAGCTCCGGCTCCGCCATCAGGCAGGCCCCGAAGCGCCCCGACTGGACCCGCTCGGAGGGGCAGCCCACGTTGATGTTGACCTCGTCGTAGCCCCAATCCTCGGCGATACGGGCCGCCTCTGCCATCTCCGCGGGGTCGCTCCCGCCGATCTGCAGGGCGAGGGGGTGCTCCAGGGGGTCGAAGCGCAGCAGCCGCGCCCGCTCGCCGCGGAGGATGGCCGCGCTGGTGAGCATCTCGCTGTAGAGGAGGGTGCGGCGGCTCAAGTGCCGGACGAAGACGCGGAACAGCCGGTCCGTGCAATCCAGCATGGGCGCCACCGAGAGGCGCCGGTCGAGGGTGGCGGCCACAGGCGCTCGCCCCTAGAGGGTCTTGATGAAGACCTTGGAGTTACGCCGGTAGTTGTAGAGGGCCTGCTTCTCCATGGGGAGCGCCGTGAGGCCGGCGGGCTCGAAACCCCGCTCCTGGAACCAGTGGGCGGTCTGGGTGGTGAGGACGAACAGTCGCTCGATCCCGTGGGATCGGGCCTGGGTCTCGATCCCATCGAGCAGCTTGTCGCCCCGGCCGCCGCTGCGGTAGTCGGGGTGGACGGCGAGTCCCGCCAGCTCGCCCAGACCGGTGCCAGGGTAGGGGTACAGGGCGGCGCACGCGATGATCATGCCGTCGCGCTCCATCACCAGGAACCGCCCGATCTCCGTCTCCAGCCGCTCCCGGGAGCGCCGCACCAGGAAGCCGCTGGCCTCCAGGGGGCTGATCAGCTCCAGGATCCCGCCCACGTCCTCGATGCGCGCCGGGCGCAGGTCCTCGAAGGGCTCGGCGGTGATGAGGGTACCGATGCCGTCGCGGGTGAATAGCTCCCGCAGCAGGGCCCCATCGGTCTTTCGGCTGATCAAGTGGATGCGCTTCACGCCACGACGGCAGGCGCTGACCGCACCCTGGAGCGACTTGATCACCTCCTCGGGCAAAGACCCCGGCGCCACGACTAGGGCATCCACCTGGCGGGGGGTCAGATGGGTGAGGAGTGCCCCCTGGGCATCCAGGACCCCGGGCCCCTCCAACAGGGAGATCAGCTTGTCGGCGCCCAAGGCAATGGCGGTGCGGGTGGCCACCTCGGAGGCGCTCAGGTTGAACACCTCACCGGTGGGGGAGTAACCCACGGGGGTCATCAGCACCACCGCCCCGTCGTCGAGGCGCTGGCCGATGGCCTCGGTGTCGATGCGCCGGATCTCGCCGGTGTGCTGATAGTCCACCCCCTCGATCACCCCCAGGGGCCGGGCGGTGACATAGTTGCCCGAGGCCACCCGGATCCGCGCCCCAGCCATGGGGGAGTTGGCCAGGCCCATGGAGAGCAGGGCCTCGATCTCCACCCGGGCTGCACCCGCCGCTTCCTTGACGCAGGCCAGCGCCAGGGCATCGGTCACCCGCAGGCCGTTGACGTAGCGTAGCTCCGCGCCGCGGGCCTTGAGCCGCTCCTCGATCTGGGGCCGGGCACCGGCTACCAGCACCAGGCGGATCCCCAGGGCATGGAGCAGGGCGATGTCGTGGATCAGGTGCGGAAAGCCGGGATCGATGCAGGCCTCACCGCCGAAGCTGACCACGAAGGTGCGTCCCCGGTGGGCGTGGATGTAGGGCGAGGACTGGCGAAACCAGGTGACGAAGGGATCGGCTTTCATGGCTCGGCGGCTCGGGGCCCGTTGGGGCGAGGGATGGCGTCACAGCTTACCCAACCAGAACGCGGAAAAACCAGGGTAGGAAGGGTCCAGGAAAGCCCAATGGCGAAAAATCAGCGGCTTGGCGCCCCTTCCCTGCCAAGGCGTCATTGATCGGACCCTGCTAGGGGATTACCCTAAGCGATTGATTAGCCGCCCCGAGGCCAGAGCGCGCCCGACGGGTACCGGGCGGCGGATCGGGGTCCGCGGGAGGCCCCGGGGCGACGCCCCCGAGGGCGTAGAATGCTCCGGCCCAGCCACCACCCGAATCCAGCAGTAGTGTCCCTGCCTCGAGCGAGCGAGCCGACGGTGAGCCCCAACATCACGCGTTCCAGCATCCTGATCGCGATCTCCATCGCCCTGATCACGGTCACCGTCTGGGCCTTCCTCAATCAGCCCGAGAGCGAGCCGCCCTGGCCCAAGCGCATCCAGGGCTTCTCCTATTCGCCCTACCGGGCGGACCAGGACGCCATGAAGGACGAGCTGCCCACGGAGGCCCAGATCGAGGAGGACCTGGCGCTACTGCACGACAAGACCCACGCGGTGCGTACCTACACCGTGGAGGGCACCATCGGGGCGGTGCCGCGGCTCGCCAGGAAGCACGGCCTGAACGTGGCCCTGGGGGCCTGGATCGACCACCGCCTCGATCGCAACGAGGAGGAGATCGAGCGGCTGATCCAGATCGCCGAGAAGAACCGCCGCAGCATCGTGCGGGTGTTCGTCGGCAACGAGGTGCAGCTACGCGGCGAGATCTCGCTGGCCAAGCACATCGAGTACCTGGATCGGGTGCGCAAGGCCCTCGACATGCGGGTGAGCACCGCGGAGCCCTGGCACGTATGGCTCCGCTATCCCGAGCTGGCCGAGCACGTGGACTTCATTGCGGTCCATCTCCTGCCCTACTGGGAAGGGGTGCCCGTGGACTCGGCGGTGGACTACGTCATCGACAAGGTCAAACGCCTCAAGGAGGCCTTTCCCAACAAACCCCTGGTCATCTCCGAGGTGGGCTGGCCTAGCCAGGGGCGTACCCGGGAGGGTGCCGTGGCCTCCGTGGCCAACGAGGCCACCTTCCTGCGCCGCTTCCTCGATCTCGCGGAACGCGAGAAGTACGTGTACTACGTGATGGAGGCCTTCGATCAGCCCTGGAAGAAGCAGATCGAGGGGGCGGTGGGTGCCTACTGGGGGGTGTTCAACGCCGATCGCAAGCCCAAGTTCGAGTTCAAGGCGCCCATCGTCGACATCCCCGAATGGCCGGCGCTCGCTGCGGCCTCGGTGTTGATCGGGCTGATCACGCTCGGGATCCTCTTCATCGACAGCCGTACCCTGAGCGGTCGCGGGCGGGGGTTCCTGGCCCTGGTGGCCTATGCGGTGGCCGGGGCGGCCGTTTGGGTGGCCTACGACTTCACCCGCCAATACCTCAGTCTAGGGATGATCCTGGTGGGGTCGCTGCTGTTCATCGGCATGATCGGGGTGATCCTGGTCATGCTCGCAGAGGCCCACGAGTGGGCGGAGGCCACCTGGGTGTCCACACGGCGCCGCCCCTTCCATCCGCTCCCCCTGATGGACAGCGAGCTGCCCCTGGTGTCGGTGCACGTCCCGGCCTACAACGAGCCCCCCGAGATGATGATAGAGACCCTCGACGCCCTGGCGCGGCTCGAGTACCCGAGCTACGAGGTCATCGTCATCGACAACAACACCAAGGACCCCGCGGTCTGGCAGCCGGTGCGAGACCACTGCGAGAAGCTGGGTCCCCGCTTTCGCTTCTTCCACGAGGACAAACTGGCGGGCTTCAAGGCCGGGGCCCTGAACTACGCGCTCGCCCGCACCGATCCCGCCGCCGAGGTCATCGCCGTGATCGACAGCGACTACCAGGTGCGCCCGCGCTGGCTGAGGGACCTGGTGCCCCAGTTCCGCCGCAAGGAGACCGCCATCGTCCAGGCCCCCCAGGACTATCGCGACGACCAGGAGAGCGCCTTCAAGGCCATGTGCTACTCCGAGTACCGGGGCTTCTTCTATATCGGCATGGTCACCCGCAACGACCGCAATGCCATCATCCAACACGGCACGATGACCCTGGTGCGCCGCTCGGTGCTCGAAGAAGTCGGCGGTTGGGCCGAGT
>CAZFHV010000099.1:0-12933 GCA_964519095.1 uncultured Chromatiaceae bacterium
TAGCGAACACCTCTCCTGCAAAGTCATAGGGTGTCCACTAAAGCGGGTCAACTTCAGATCAGCAACTGCGGCGTGCGCAGGCCGCGGCTGGTCAGATCCTCCAGGAGATCGCGCCAGGCCGCTTCGCTATCGCCCACCAATGCCTTGAGGCCGAGCAGCACCTTCTGCCCGTGCGTGCGCACGCCCATTGCCACCAGGATCGACAGCGAGGTCGCCTGGCGATCCAGCCGCACACGTACGAGGGTGCCATCGAGGAGCAAGCGCACAATGGGTTCATCGTCCAAGCGTCGTTGGTACCAGGCCGCAAAGTCACTGTGCACCTAGCGCCAAGCCCGGCTGAGCGTGTCTTTGCTCACCGCCCCGCCGAACAGCATCGTCAGCGCACGGCGCACCCGCCGCGTGTTCACGGCCGGAGAGTCGCCATTTTTCGTGAATCCCGAAATGAGTCCGATCCGATTTCAGGAGCGAAAAATGGCGACCATTATTGCCTGCGGCGCCCGCGTCCGTCCTGCGTCCACCCAGAGACCTGGGAGCACTTCGGCCGCACGTGCCGCCTCGCCGGACTGCACCCTGATCCTCATTGACGTCGCCCTGCCACTCTGGCGCTTGCGGAGCCGGCGGTCGAGCCGCCGGGGGGTAGAACCCGGCGGGTCCGCTGAACGGCGGGACCCCCGTTCCCCTTACCCTGAGGGGTCCGCGCTCTGGCCGGAGGCTCCGATCAGCCCCCCTACAGCACCAAACGAATAGGCTCCGGGGCCTCGCCCTGGGGCAGGACCCGACCGATGCGCGCGGCGTGCAAATAGCCCAGCTCCCGCAGGGCGGCGAGGCAGGCCTCCGCTCGATCTTCGGGCACGCTAGCCAGCAGCCCACCGGCGGTCTGGGGATCGAAGAGCAGGGGATAGCGCGGGTGCCCCAGCGCCGCCTCCTGGTTCCGTAGGGCCCGGCGCAGGCGGGTGTTGGCGGGCTGGAGCGAGCTCAGCACCCCCGCCGCGACGGTATCGAGGGCACCATCGAGCACCGGCAGGGCGTCCAGCTCGATCTCCGCATCCACACCAGAGGGCTTGGTCATCTCCACCAGGTGGCCGAGCAGGCCGAAGCCGGTGAGATCGGTACAGGCGCGGGCGCCCTGGGCGATGAGGCAAGTGGCCGCGGCCCGATTGGAGACCTGCATGGAGGCCAGGGCCCCATCGATCCAGCGACCCTTGGCCTTGAGCTGGGCGTGGGCGGCGAACAGGGTGCCGGTGCCGATGGGCTTGGTGAGGATCAGGGCGTCGCCGGGGCACAGGCCGCCCTTGGTGAGCAGCCCCGCGAGGGCTTGGTCCAGCAGACCGTTGACCGCGAAGCCCAGGGCCAGCTCCTTGCCCTCGCCGGTGTGGCCACCCACCAGGGCGCAGCCCGCCTCGTTCAGCACCGAGACCGCCCCCGACATCATCTGGAACAGGGTCTCCTCCACCTTGCGCTCCAGCCCCGGGGGCACCGTGGCGATGGCGGTGGCGGACTGGGCCTCGGCCCCCATGGCGAAGATGTCGCCCAGGGCGTGGTTGGCGGCGATGCGACCGAATAGCCAGGGGTCGTCGATGAAGGCGCGGAAGAAGTCCACCGTGTGCACCAGGGCCTTGCCCGGCGGCACGCTCAGCACCGCCGCGTCGTCCGGTGCGTGCAGACCGATGAGCACATCCGGCCGCTCGAAGGGTTGGACCTGGCTCAGGGCGCGGGAGAGCACCGTCGCCCCCACCTTGGCCCCGCAGCCGCCGCAGCGCATGGCCAGCGCCGAGATGGCCTGGGTCTGCTCCGCCGCCTCCAGGGGGACCTGGGTGGTGTAAGGCTTCGCGGGCCCCCCCGCCATGGCCGGCAGCTCCCTGAAGCGGCGCATGAAGCGGACGTCGATCCAGTCCTTCCAGCGCCACACCCAGTCACCGCGGGCATAGAAGGCGCCGCGGGAGGCGATGGCGTGGCGGTCCCCGGTGCTGATCAGGGCCAGCCAACGGCGCTGGGGGCGATAGGGCTTGAGGGGTTGGCCGAGCACCGCCCGGCGCAGGTTCTCGGTGAGGGGCGGCCCCATGCGGACGGCGAAGACCCCGGCCTTCTCCAGGGGGTGGTCGATCATCGCGGCGCAGTCGCCCGCGGCGAAGATCAAGGGGTCGGTCTCCGTCTGCAGGCTGTCCCGCACCCGGATGAAGCCGGCATCGTCCAGGGCGAGACCGGTACCCCCCAGCCAGGGCGCGCCGCCCGCCTGGGTCACCCAGACGATCTCGTCCGTTGCGAAGCTCTCGCCCCGCGCCGTGTGCAGGCGCCCCTCCGCCACACGGACCACCTCGGCGTCCCGGTGCAGGCCGATGCCGCGCTCCGCCAGCACCGACTCGAAGGCGCGCCGCACCCTGGGATTGTGGGTGGGCAGGATCTCGGGTCCGGCGGAGAAGAGGTGCACCCTCAGCTCGTCGGGGTCCCGACCCTGGGCTCGGAGCTCCCCGCGAAGCCGGTGCTGCATGGCCAGGGTCAGCTCAACCCCACCCGCCCCCGCCCCCACCACCGCGAGCCTGGTGGTGCCGGGATGGTTGCGCACCCGCTCCAGCAGCCCGAGCCAGCGCTGGTTGAACTGGCGGATGGGCTTGACCGCCACGGCATGGGCGTCGGCCCCCGGCACCCCCTCCAGCTTGGGGGTCGAGCCGATGTTGATAGACAGGAGGTCATAGGCCACCGGCGGGCGCTCACGGCAGCGCACCCGGCGGGCGGCGCGGTCTATGCCCACCACCTCATCGCGGTAGTAGCGGGCGCCGGCGAGCTCGGCCAGCCGGCGCACGTCGATGTGCACCTCCTCGCAGCTATAGTGACCGGCGATGTAGCCGGGCAGCATTCCCGAGTAGGGGGTGTCCGTGTCGGTGCAGATGAGGGTCAGGCGCACCCCCGGCACCGGCCCCATGGCCCACATGCGCAGCACGCCCACATGGCTGTGGCCGCCGCCAATCAGGACGATGTCCCGCAGGATGGGGCTGTCCGTCGCGCGCATTCAGTGTCCTTCCAACAAGTCTGTCACCAGGCGATCCAGCGCCGCCCGCTCCGCGGCCGGGGCGAACCGGGGCGCGCGCTCGCGGCACTGGGCCATGAGGGCCCCCAGGTAATCGGCGTCCTCCCGGCAGCGTATCAGCAGGGCCGCCAGGGCCGGGGCCTCGCCCCAGGGGAAATAGCCCTGGTAGTCATTCCCGAGCATGCCGACATTACCCTCGATGTGGGAGGCCAGCACCGGGGTCCCACTGGCCACCGCCTCCATGACCACATGGGCACCGCCCTCCATGCGGCTTGCGTGCACCAGGACATGGGCTTGCTGGATGCGCCGGCGGGTGGCCTCATGGGACAGACCACCCAGCCAGCGATACCGGGGCGTGGCGGCTTGGGTGGCGCGGGCGGCCTCGGCCAGCGCCAAATCCAGGCCGGCACCGATGTGGTCGATGAGGATATCCCCCCGCCCGGCCAGGAGGCGGGCGGCCGCGAACAGGGTCTCGGGGGACTTCTCGTCCCGCAGGTGCCCGACCATCAGGGCCCGCAGGTGCCGGCGGGGCTTCTCCAGGGTCTGGCGGGCAGTGGTGGACTGGTAGATGACCCGCGCCTTGGCCCGCACCTCGGGGGGCAGGGCGTCGGGGGCGCGTTCCTGCAGGGTCACCAGAATCCGCGCCAGCTCCAGGGAGCGGCGGGCGACGGGGTCCACCTGGATATCCCGGTAGAGGTCTGTGCCGGTCAGGGCCACCGCCAGGCGCCCCTCCGGGTGGGCGGCCGCCCAGGCGGCGATGGCCGGGGCCGAGCGACGGGCATGCAGCGCCAGCATCACCCTATCCCCCTCCGCCTGGGCATCGGGCCAGTGGTCGAGGATGCGCACCCGGAAGCGACCCGCCAGATGCCGCTGCCAGCGCCAAGCGGTCTGCCAGTTGCCGTTGTTGGCGGCACGGAGATAGGGGGTCACTATGACCACTTGGGGCATAATGGGGTCCGGTTCCACCTCAGACCTCCCGGCCATGAGACTCCCCTACCCCGCCGCCGCCGACACCGCCCGCCGTGGCGGACGTGACACCCTCGCCACCGCGCTCCAGGAGAGCCGCGCTCGCACCCTGGCCCTGCTGGAGGCCTACGTGGCGGCCCTGGGCGAGACGCTGCCCATCCCCTACTCGGTGCAGCTCAACCCGCCCCTGTGGGAGCTGGGCCACGTGGGCTGGTTTCAGGACTGGTGGATCGCCCGCAACCGCCAGCGCGACCTGGGCACGGACTGCGATCCCGATCACGAGCGCCCCGCCGGGCGCCTGCCCGGGGCGGACGACCTCTACAACTCGAGCCTCATCGCCCACACCCGCCGCTGGCACCTGCCCCTGCCGGACCTGGCCACCACCCGCGCCTACCTGGCTGAGGGTCTCGCGGAGACCCTCAGCCTGCTGGCGGAGGCCGAGGAGACCGACGGGGGGCTCTACTTCTACCGCCTGGCCCTGTTCCACGAGGACATGCACGCCGAGGCCGGCACCTACATGGCCCAGGCCCTGGATATCACCTTGCCCCCCGCCCTTTACTCGCACCCGCCCGCGCTCCCCGAGAATCGGGCCCTGGTGGTGCCCGGCCAGACCTGGCGGCTGGGCTACGCCGGCGCAGGCTTCGCCTTCGACAACGAGCTCGCCGCCCAGGAGGTCGAGGTGGCCCCCTTCGAGATCGACAGCCAGGTGCTGAGCTGGCGGCGTTACCTGGATTTCGTGGAGGCCACCGAAGCTGCCCCGCCGCGCTATCTGCGCCGGCGAGGCGCCATCTGGCAGGCCAGACGCTTCGGCGCCTGGGTGGACCTGGACCTGGAGGGCCCCGCCATCCACATCACCTGGGACGAGGCCGACGCCTGGTGCCGCTGGGCGGGAAGGCGCCTGCCGAGCGAGGCGGAGTGGGAGGCCGCCGCCCTCACCCAGCCGGACTTCCGCTGGGGCGAGGTCTGGGAATGGACGGCGAGCCGCTTCCTCCCCTACACCGGTTTCCAAGCCCATCCCTACCGGGACTATTCGTCGCCCTGGTTCGGCGACCGCTACGTGCTGCGCGGTGCCAGCCGCGCCACCGCACCCCGCATGGCCCATCCGCGCTACCGCAACTACTTCCCCCCGGTACGCAACGACCTGCACAACGGCTTTAGGTCCTGCGCCCCGTAGGTTGAGCACCGCCCAACAGACGCGACCCCCGCCCCGTAGGTTGGGCACCGCCCAACGAATCGGCACCGCCCAACTGCGCACCGGGGTATGCCGATCAGCCCGCATCGGCCGCGAATACCGCGAACCAACCGCGATCGTCCTGCCAGCTCCGCGGATTGGAGAAACCCGCCGCCCGCAGGAGATCGGCAAAGTCCTCCGGCCGCCACTTGTAGGAATTCTCCGTGTGCAGCCGCTCCCCGGCGCGGAAGGTGCGCCCGCCGCCGGGCCAGCTCACCCTCAGCTCCCGCAGGGCCTCCAGGTGCATCTCGATGCGGGACTGGGCGCGGTCGAAGAAGGCGACGTGGCACCAGTCGGCAATGGCGAAGTCCGCGCCGAGCAGCCGGTTGAGGTGCAGCAGGAGATTGCGGTTGAAGGCGGCCGTCACCCCGAGGGGGTCATCGTAGGCGGGCTCCAACACCGCCTCCGGCTTGACCAGATCCACGCCGATCAGGAGCTTGCCGCCCTGGCAGGCGGCCTGGACCCGGCGCAGGAACCCGAGGGCCTCCGCCGGTGTGAAGTTGCCGATGCTGGAGCCGGGATAGAAGAGCGTGCGCGGACCGGCGCCCACCTCCGGCGGCAGCTCGAGCGTCGCGGAGAAATCCAGGCCGATCCCCAGCAGCGCCCGCTGCGGGTGCTCATACTGCAGCCGCTCCAGGGATTCCAGGAGATAGGCGGCGGAGATATCCACGGCCACGTAGCGCTGCACCGCCAGGGCCTCGAACAGCCGCGCGGCCTTCTCGCAGTTGCCAGCCCCCAGATCCACCAGGGTCGCCGCCGGGCCCAGCGCCGCGGCGATCTCCCCCAGATGGGCGCGGAAGATGGCTGCCTCGGTGCGGGTCGGATAGTACTCCGGTAGCTCGGTGATGGCCGCGAACAGCCGCGAGCCCAGGGCATCGTAGAGGTACTTGGGCGAGAGCGCGGCCTGGGGCGCACCGAGACCCGCCATCAGCTCGGCACGGACCGCCTCCGGGTCCTCGCGGGCGATCTGGATCAGGCGCGGTCGGTTCACAGGGAGAGCTCGCTGGTCACGCCGGCCAACCCCTCGGCAGCCCGCCAGCGATCCGCCTCTTCCGCCCGGTGGCCAGCGGCGCTCCAGCCCAGCAAGGCGCTCGCCGCCACGAAGCGGGCATGCAGATCGAGGGCATCCTGCCCGCCCAGGTGCAGGATGCCGTAGCGGTAGCTGCCCAGCCACTTGAAGTCACGCGCGATCTGCCCGGGGGTCTTGGGAAACTGGAACAGCAGGGCATCGGGAAAGGCCCGCGCCAGGGCCCTTTGGCGGGCACGGCTGGGCATCGGGGGTCGCTCGGTGGGATCGAAGCTGCGGTAGACGAAGCTGGCCGCCACCCCGGCAGTCGGCGCCGTGCGCGGCAGCCGCGCGGGATCACGGCCGTGGGCGAGCTCCAGGGCGATCCGGTGCAGATCCAGCCCATCCACCCGCCGGTAGAGGTCGGCGAACTGGGCCGCCAGGCGCGGGTTGAGCTCGATGACGCTGAGTCGGTCCCTGGCCGCATCGTAGAAGAACTCCATGTTGAACAGTCCCTGGTCGAAACCCACCGCAGCCAGGAAGCGCCGCGCCACCTCCAGGGCCCGCGCCCGCCCCGCCTCGGCGAGGGCGCAGGGGTAGACGAAGCGCTGAAAGGCCTGGGTCCCGGGGTACATGACCGATTCCACGAAGCCCAGGGGCCGCACCTCGCCCGCGAAGACGTAGCCGTCCAGGTTGTACTGGGCCGCCGTCACGGGCCGTTCCACCAGCAGCCGATGGGCGCTCCCGGCCTCGGGCAGCCGGGCACGCACCACACGATCGAAGGGCTCCACCAGGTGGCGCAGCACCCAGCGCTCCCAGGGGCCGAAGCGGGTCAGGGCCTCCAGCTCGTCGCGGTTGCGGACCAGCCGCGCCAGCACCGAGAAGGCCGCCTTCACTGGCTTGACGAACAGGGGATAGGCGAGCCCATCCGGGACCGGGTCGCCATAGCTCCAGGGCAGCAGCTCGAAGCCCGGATTGGCCTCCGGGGCCACGCGCTCGAGCACCCGCCGGGCGTGCAGCTTGTGCTGACAAGCCAGCAGGGCCGCCACGGGGGTTCCCGGCCAGCCCATGCGCTCGGCGAGCAGGGCCGCTGCTAAGGCGCCGAACTGCTCATGGTTGGAGACCACCGCCCCCCAGCCGCGACGGCCCGCCTGGCGGGCCAGGCGGTCCACGAACCGCTCCAGATCGAAGCCCACCAGGCGCAGGTTGCTCGGGAAGCCGAAGAGGTCGAAACCGGCGCTCCGCTGGGGGAAGAGATCGCCCCAGCGGGAAAAGCCGGCCAGGTCCCAGTCGAAGTTGAACAATACCAGCGTGGGCGGAGACGTCATGGCGCGAGTGGCCCGAGTGAGGCTTCGATCTGGGGTACAGGCTGAGCCGCGGCAGGATGCAAAGGCGGGGAACGCTAACATCCTAGCGGCGGGCGAACAAGGCGTGGGGAGATCCCTGGTCCCCTATTGCCAAGCCATCCGCCCACCGGCCCCTCGGGCCCTGCGGGATTGCCGGGATCTCTGGCGCCCTTGAATTGCAGGGGAGACCCAGGGCCAGCCCGCCCGTGCGGCGCACCTAAGGGCCAAGGAATCCACGCGCTGGCCAGAAGAGCCTCAACGCCGCCGGGGTGGCCCAACCCAGGCCCAGAAGATCCAGATTGGAAAGGTGCGATCCGAAGGCCCGGGAGCCCGGCGGTGCCCAGGGCCGAAGCCCGGACTCCCCCAGGAGCTGCCAACAGGCGGTCCAGACCAGCACCGGCTCCAGGACCTCCTCCTCGCTCACATCCGCCAGCACCCCCTGGAGGGTCAGCAGCGACTTGCGGAAGAACAGGAGCGACGGTCCAAACCGCCCGATCCCCGCGAGAGCGACCCCATCGAGGAGATCGAGCAGCCAGTGGAAGCCCGGCACCCTGCCCGATTTCAGGCCCGCGAGTGCCCGCTCCACCAATCCCCGCAGCTCGCTCTCAGGCGGCGGGGCGAGGAGGAGCGCCGCGATGGCCCGGGCGATACCGGCCGGGTCCAGGCGCCAGGCGGCGAGAAGGGCCTGGACGAGCTGCTCGCGCGCCCCCTTGCCCAGGCGGCCCACCAGGCTCCAGTCGAGGACGGCGAGGGTGCCGTCGGAGGTGCGCAACAGGTTGCCGGCATGGGGATCGGCGTGGAAGATGCTCGGGTCTTCGGCGCTCCACAGGGGACGGGCCACCAACCCAGCGACGATCTGGACGGCGAGCCGGCGCCGCTCGGTCGCAGAGACCCCGGAGGTGTCCGTCACCTTAACCCCGTCGATCCGCTCCATGGCGGTGATGCGCGGGGTGCAGAAGGGCAACAGTCGGGGGATGCGCATCCCCGGTCCCCCGTAGCGCTCCGCGGCCTCGGCGAGATGGCGCTGCTCCTGGTCGAGCCGTACCTCGTTGGCGAGCAAGGTGCGCACCGACTCCAGGGTCTCCGCGTACTGGATGGGGGGCAGGCGGTAGTCCTCACAGCTCCGGTCGAGAAAGCCCCCCAGGGCCTGCCAGACCCCGAGCTCCTCCTCCAGACGCCCCTCCACACAGGGTTTGAGCACCTTGAGCACGCCCCGCCCGGTCCTCGCGCGGTCGGGGTAGGTGAAAGGGACGACCAGGGCCACACTCGCCTCGGCGAGGGCGGCGTCGGCGATCTGCACCCGGGCCCGGTCGAGTCCCGGCAGCTCGGCCTGGAGCCGCTGGTGGAATGCCCGCCCCAAGGGGGGTGGGGGCAGGGACTCCAGGGTCTGCAGCCAACGGCGAAGCTCGGGGTCCAGCCGTCGATCCCGCGCCAGCACCTGCCCGAGCTTGTGCAGTGTCGGGCAGCGCCTCAGCAGGGCGGTGAATCGCTGGGCAATGCCCGTGTCCGGGGGCAGACGGGCCTGCTCGGCGAGGATCTCCGCGCGCCGGCCCTCGGGCAGATGCTGGAGGAAAAAGGCCAGGGCATCCCTGATCACCGGCCCATAGGAGGCATAGGCCCGGGGGATAAGGGGTGTGAGATCGAAGGGCAGCACGAGCCTCGCCTCGGGGCCTACTGCCCTTGCAGGGATTCCTGCTCGAGAGCGAGATAGATGCCGTAGGCGTTGCGCCGGTGGGTGGCCTCGAAGGCCGGAAGCCGAGCGAAGGCCGACCAGTCGGTGGACCCATAGGCCTCGTCGAAGGGGATCATCTCCGCCACCGCCGCGGCCATCCGCTCCCGCGTGTAGCGCAGGTAGCCCAGGGTGGCGCCGATGGCCGTCTCGGGGTCGGTCGCCGCCGGTCCGTGTCCTGGGATCAGGCCGCGGAGCCCTTCCCGCTGGAGCCCTTCGAGTACCTGGATCCAGCGGCGGGTATCGGCGCCACCGGTGAAGGGGATACGCCCCTCGAAGAGGATGTCCCCGGAGATCAGCACCTGATCCGGCTCCACCAGCACGCTGAGGTCGCCGTCGGAGTGGGCCGCGCCCAGATAGCCGAGCCGCAGCCTGATCTCACCCAGCTCGAGGACGGTATCTTCGCCGATCACCCGCCCCGGCCGCACCAGGCGGGTCTGGTCATTGACCCAGGGGGCGAGGGACTGGCGGCGCTCCGCCAGCCGCTCGGCGGAGGCGGGAGAGTCCAGGTAGGCCTCGAAGCCCGCCGGGGCAAGGATTTCGGCGCCCAGGTCCTGGAAGACCTGCAGCCCGTAGATGTGGTCGGCGTGGTAGTGGGTGAGGACGACCACCCGGACCGGCTGGTCGGTCACCTCCCTCGCCAGGGCTAGGAAGCGCACCGCCAGCGAGGGCGAGCCCAGGGTATCGACGATCACCAGACCCTGGGAGGTCACCACCACCGCGGCATTGGAGATGAAGCCCTCGTTCTCGGTGGCGATCCCCGCCGCCCCTTGAACGTAGTAGACGTGCTCGGATACCCGCTGCAGGCGCATCTCCACCCCCGCCGGCGGGTATTCTGCGGCCCCGGCAAAGAAGGGGAGCCAAAGGAGCAGCAGCCACCCGCCCAGGTGCGAAGGGATGCCGCCGAATCTCAGCAAGGCTTGGAGGGGATTCATCGCCGGGTCTCCGGATACCGTCATCGATGCCTATCATGCCTGGCTGCACCCCGTCTTGATAGGAGCAGAACCCGGCGCCGGAGCCGCCCTGTCGCCGTGGTAGAGTGAAGCGGCCCGCCGATTCCCAAGCGCCCTCGGAGCAACCTTGCCCCTCGAGACCTGGCTCGCCTTCGTCGCCGCCACCATCCTGCTGCTGGTGATCCCCGGACCCACGGTGCTGGCGGTGATCGGCTACGCCCTGGCCCATGGCCGAGGCGCCACCCTGCCCCTGGTGCTGGGCGTGGCCCTGGGGGACTGCACTGCCCTCTGCGCCTCCCTTTTGGGACTCAGCGCCCTGCTCCAGACCTCGGCCTCCTGGTTCACCCTGGTGAAGGTGGCCGGCGGGCTGTATCTGCTGTACCTGGGCTTCCGGCTCGCGCGCGCCGGGATGCTCGACCCCACGACCCTGGAGCCGGCCCAGGCCGGCTCTCCCTGGAGACTGCTCCGCCACACCTACCTGGTCACCGCCCTCAACCCCAAGGGGATCCTCTTCTTCGTGGCCTTCCTGCCCCAGTTCGTCACGCCCGGGCCGGACACGACCGGGCAGCTACTGCTCCTCGCGACCACTTTCGTGGCGCTGGCCACGGTGAACGCCAGCCTCTATGCCCTGTTCGCCGCCGCCGCGCGACGCCTGCTGACCTCACCGCGGGCCCAGCGCCACCTCAACCTGGGCGGTGCTGCCCTCCTGTGGGCAGCGGGCCTGTGGGCGCTCCTGGTCCGGCGCTCCGCCTGAACGCCGCGAGCGAGGCTTTGTGCCCCTTCATGCATCTTGCCCCCAAGTGACCCCCAGCGGGCACAGGGTTCCCCTCTGCGCCGCCCGCGGCTGCGTCCTCGCCCCCGCGAGCTCCGTCTTCGGTGAAGTGGGAGTCGGGAGACTACAACCCAATCGGGAGGACCCGAGACGGGATGCGTGGGTCCCAGCTACTCGAGCAGGCGGGGGCCGACGACAGCGTGCGCCAGATCATCGGCGCAGCGGCCCAGCGCCTGGTGGCGCGACCTTGCCAGGCGCTGCGGCGGGGGAGCCCCTTCGGCGCTGGCCGACGGCCACCAGACGGCCTCGTGCGCTCAGTAGGACCGAGTACCCCTCCGGTGACCCGGCATGCCCGCATTCCCTGTGCGGGCGGTCCGGCCCGATCCCGAGCGCGTTTTGTCGCTCGGCCCCTGGAAGCCGCTCTTGGGCTTGGTGCCCTCCGTAGCCGCCCCAGGGCTTGCGCCGCTGCGACCACTGCCCCACCGAGTGCCGCTATTTGGTGGCTGTCCCTGCCCGCCGCGTCGCTCGTTCGGTGGGGGCTGCTGCGATGCGCCGGGCGTCGGCTCGAAACCCGGCAAGGCGACGACGTCGAGATTGCGCCTGATCAGGCGCTCGATCTCGCGCAGCTGGCCGCGCTCGTCGGCGCTGACCAGCGAGATCGCTTCGCCCTCGGTGCCCGCGCGACCGGTTCGCCCAATACGGTGCACGTAGTCGCCGGCGACGTGCGGCAACTCGTAATTGACGACATACGGCAGGGCATCGATGTCGAGGCCGCGGGCCGCGATATCGGTTGCCACCAACGCCACCACCTTACCGTTCTTGAAGTCGTTGAGGGCGCGCTGGCGCGCCCCCTGGGTCTTGTTGCCGTGCAATGCGGTGGACCGGATGCCGGCACAATCGAGCTTTCTTGACAGGGCATCCGCACCGTACTTGGTGCGCGTAAACACCAGTACCTGATTCCAGCCGTGGCTCTCGAAGAGGTGCAGCAGTAACTCGCGCTTGCGTTCCCGATCGACGTGGTAGATGCGGTGCGCGACCAATGCGGTCGCGGCGTTGCGGGGGGCGACCTCGATCGTTTCCGGGTCGTGCAGCAGGGTGTGGGCGAGCTCGCGGATCTCGTCCGAGAAGGTCGCCGAGAACAGCAGGCTCTGCTTGTTGCGCGGCACCTTGGCCAGGATCTTCTTCATGTCGTGGATGAAGCCCATGTCGAGCATGCGGTCGGCCTCGTCGAGAACGAGAATCTCCACCGCGGACAGATCGCAGGTCAGTTGGCCCATGTGGTCGAGCAAACGGCCTGGCGTGGCCACCAGAACGTCGATGCCGCGGCGCAGCGCTGCCACCTGGGGCTGCATACCGACACCGCCGTAGACCGCGACCGAACGGACGCGGCTGAACTTCCCGTAGGTACGCACGCTTTCCTCGACCTGGACCGCAAGCTCGCGCGTTGGCACCAGCACCAGCACGCGGGGCCCGCGGCCACCGGCGACCGCCGGTGGCGTTACCGAAAGTCGTTGCAGGATCGGCAGGACGAAGGCTGCCGTCTTGCCGGTACCGGTCTGGGCTCCAGCCATCAGGTCGCGACCATAGAGAACCGCGGGAATCGCCTTGACCTGGATCGGCGTCGGGGTGTGGTAACCCTGCGCGGCAACAGCGCGCAGAAGGTCGGCCGAAAGGCCGAGTTGATTGAATTGCATGGGGAGTTTCCCGCGCCGGCCCGCGCGAAAGATCACGCTTCAGTCAAGGCGGACGACTCTGGATTGAATAAGCCGGGGGCGGATCGACGAGGACCAAAGGTTGACCCCAATCCGCATCAGACCGGTGTCACGGCTGACAGCGACACCAAAGAACGGGTGTAACTACTCGCCCCCTCACTGCTGCTGCTCCTGCGCGAGACGGGGCTTGAGC
>CAZFHV010000100.1:0-12693 GCA_964519095.1 uncultured Chromatiaceae bacterium
CGGAATTTCACCGTCGGCACCGCCTATTCCAAGACCGAGACGGTGCAGACCGCCGCATCGAAGGTGGCGTCCCCATAGGGTAGGCGCGGGTCTGTGTTGAGGTCCTGCACGCTCCGTTCCTGGAGCTGGGGGTTGGCGGCCAGCTCCTCGGCATTCAGCCCCAACCCCGCCAGGTGCGCCGGCGCCAGATCCCCAGGCAGGTGGGAGTGCCAGCTCGCCATCAGGTCGAGGATGCGTCCGCCGCGGGGCAGCAGCCGGACGTACAGGGCCGAGATCTCGCCGATGGCCGCCGCGTCCAGGTGATCGACGAAGCGGGGCCCCCGGTAGAATTCGGCGTCCGGCCGCGGGTCCTTACGCCCGAAGGGCAGGTCGGACCAGAAGTCGGTGGGGATGTCGCGCCAGCGGGCCTGCATCCCTGGCCCGTCCCCGGTCACCAGATCCCCAATCTCGTTGCAGCGACCGCCCCGCTCCTCGCCCTGGGCCCAGATCTCTTCGATCGCCAGGGTCAGATCCAGCGGATATTCGGAAAGGGGGTGGTTGAGGTCCACGAGAAGCTGTTCCCCGGAGACCTCGAGGATGCGCATGGGATGGCGGTCCTGGCGGAACAGGCCATCCACCCCTTCCAGGATGCCACGGGGGTAGAAACGTCCGATGCGGGGTTGGACGTAACCGCGGCGGGTGTAGCGGCGGTCGAAGCGCTGGTTGGGGACCCTCAGCAGTTGGCTCCTCTGCCAGGGGGCAGTCAGCTCGCCGGCGCCGAAGCGGTGGCTGAGCCGCGTCCCCACCGGCTGGTTCATCAGTTGCATTTCCAGGGCCGGCGGGAAGAGGTCCCGCCAGAGATTGAGCTTGGTGGCCACCAGGCTGTCTCGGTGGTGTCCAACGGGGCTCACCCAATCGAGATCGAAGCGCATGCGCGCCAGGGCCCGGGGGCCGGTACGCTCCAGGGGCTGGCGCTTTTCGGGCCCGGGATCTCGCCCGCTGGGGGAATCGATGAGGCTGGTTGTGACGGTGGGGTCCATGGGGCACCTGTGAAGAGGCAGGATGCCCTTAGCGTTGGGGCGAAGCCGGGGAGGACAAGGGAGTCGTTCCCGAAACGAGCGGACGGAGGAAAGCGCAGGACGCTTGAGGCGCCGGCGGCGACTCGGTCACTACACCGCCGGTTGGGTGCAGACGCTCCCGGGCTAGAGCCGGCGGAGCCCCTCGCCCTGGACTACCGATAGGGATTGCCCCTCCACCACGCGATCGCCCTTGAGCTTGTTCCAGCGCTTGAGGTCGTCCACGTCGACCTTGTACTGACGGGCAATGCTGTAGAGGGTCTCGCCATCGCGCACCCGGTGCTGGCGCGGCGATGGCCCGGCCTTCGGGGACTCGGCCTTGACCTTGATCAGATGTCCACCGGTCCTGTCCTTCTCCTGGGTGAGGGTGCGCTCGCTCTGGTGGGGCTCGTCGCTCGCCGCGGCGTCCCCCTCTTCGCGGATCTGCCCTGCAATCCGGGTCGCCTCCTGGGAGGGCTCCTCGACAGGGGTCGTCGCGGGCTCCGGCTGGGGCACCGCCCCGACCGCTACCTGGACCGGGCTCGCGGGCGCCGCCTCGGCGACCCGTCCCCCGAAGGCGGCGAAGGGATCCTCCTCGCCGCGGCTGGGGCTCGAGACCTTCGCCACCATCTCGCCTCGGACGCCGAGGTGACGGGTCCAGCCTCGGGGCTCGAGGGTCGAGCCCGACGCCAGCAGGGTGTGCTGGCACCTGTTGGCCTCATCCACCGGCAACAGGAGGCGGTGGGGCCCCTCGGGCGAGGTGGCGCCGCGGCGCAATCCGGCGTTGTAGGCCCGCAGGGCAGTCTCTGGGACATCGCAGGCCTGGGAGGCCGTGGAGATGTCGATCTGGGTGGGCGCCTCGATGGCCGCCAGCTTGGGCTGGTTCTTGATGGCCGGTAGGGCGTGCGCTTGCCCCTCCGCCTTGGCGATGGCCTCGGAGACCGCCAGCAGCTTGGGCACGTAGCGCTCCGTTTCGGTGGGGAGGTCCAGGGACCAGTAGTCGGTGGGCCTTCCCCGGCGCGCATTGCGGTCGATGGCGCGGCGGATGGTCCCCTCCCCCGCGTTGTAGGCGGCGAGCGCCAGGTGCCAGTCGCCGCCGAACTGATCCGACAGGTATTGGAGGTAACCGAGGGCCGCGTCCGTTGATGCCAGCACGTCGCGGCGGCCGTCGTACCAGGAATCCTGCTTGAGCCCCCGCGCCCGAGCCGTACCCGGCATGAACTGCCAGATGCCGGCGGCATTCTTGTGGGAGGTGGCGGCCGGGTTATAGGCGCTCTCGATGACCGGAAGCAGCGCCAGCTCGAGCGGCAGGTCACGCTCCTCCACCTGCTCGGTGACCAGGTAGATGAAGGGCTCCGCTTTCTCCGCCAGCCGGGTCAGGTACTGGGGATGCTCCTCGAGCCAGCGCCGAGCGGCCTCGAGCCTGGGATTCTCCGGGGCCTCGATCTGGAGCCCCTCGCGGATGCGCTGCCAGAGGTCCTCGTCCACCGGACCCGTGCCCTGGGGCTGTCCCGCCACGGCGGTGGGGGTCTGGGCCTTGGGGGGCGTCTTCTTGGCCTTGGTACGGACGGTCTGGGGCTTCTTGTCCGCGACCTGGCGCGTACCCTGGCCCGCTTGGCTGGTTAGGAGGTTGTCTTCGGCGAAGGCGGAGTAGCCTGGACCGCCCGTGGTCACACAGCCGCTGGTGCCAACGGCGGCTACGGCCAGGGTGATCGCCAGTCGCAGGGGGGTTAGCGCTGTGGGCATGGCGTCGGGGGTACTGGTCGCATGCGATTCGTTCTTGCTATGGTGTACCGGCCGTACCTCGTCGCCCCACCCACCGGCGGGGCAATGGCCGCGAACTATAACCAAATGCCCCTGCGTTTTCCACCCTTGTTCGAGCCTCCCCGGACCCTGCCCTCGAGCCCCCTGGCTCTATGCCCGGGCACCCCGAGCCCCGGGGATCGCCGATGACCGGCCCCGCCGCCGAGCCCTGGCGCTGGTTCCTGGAGTCCCCCGGACGGGACCTGGTGGACTTGGAGCTACGCTGCCTGGAGGGGATGCTCTCGGATATCTTCGGCTATTACCTGCTGCAAGTAGGCCTCCCGGGAAGCTTCCGGCGCGTCGCCGCCCTCAGTCGCGTGCGCCACCAGCTCCTGCTCCGGGGCCGGGAAGGGGGGGAGCCGGGCCCGCTACAGAGCATCGCCGACCCCTGCCGCTGGCCCGTGGCCACGGACAGCGTCGATGTGGTGGTGCTGCCCCACACCCTCGATTTCGCCCAGGACCCCGCGCTGGTGCTGCGGGAGGCCGAGCGGGTGCTGATCCCCGAGGGGCGCCTGATCCTGTTCGGCTTCAACGCCTGGAGCCTCTGGGGACTCTGGAGGGCCCTGGGCGGGGGGCGGGGCCGCATGCCCTGGTCCGCACGCTCCCTCAGTGCCTTTCGGGTGCGAGACTGGCTCTCGCTGCTGGGCTTCGACCTGGAGCAGCAGGAGCCGCTCATGTTTCGGCCACCCCTGGGCTACGGGGGCCTGATGCGGCGGCTCGCCTTCATGGACCGGGCCGGGCGCACCCTCTGGCCCGCCTTCGCGGGGGTCTACGCCCTGCGGGCGGTGAAGCGGGTCTCCACCCTCACCCCCATCCGGCCCTCCTGGTCCATGCGGCCGAGTGTCATCCGCCACCGCGCCACGGAGCCCACCACCCGTTCGGTGCGTCGTGTCTGAGCCCGTCGAGATCTTCTGCGACGGGGCCTGCAAGGGCAATCCCGGACCCGGCGGCTGGGGGGTGGTCTTGCGCTACCGGGGGGTGGATCGCGAGCTCTACGGCGCCGAGCCCCACACCACCAACAACCGCATGGAGCTCACCGCCCTCATCCAGGGGCTCGGGGCCCTCAAGCGGCCCTGTCGGGTGCGGGTGACCACCGATTCCCAGTACCTGATGCATGGCATCACCCAGTGGATCGCCAACTGGAAGCGCAACGGCTGGCGTACCTCTGACAAGGCGCCGGTGAAGAACCGCGACCTCTGGCAGGCGCTGGATGCGGCCCTGGCCCCCCACGAGATCGAGTGGCACTGGGTGCGGGGCCATAGCGGGCACCCCGAGAACGAGCGGGCGGACGGGCTCGCCAACCGCGGCATCGCTGCACTCCAGGGAGGCTGAGATGCGACAGATCGTACTCGACACCGAAACCACGGGCCTGGAGCCCGAGCAGGGCCACCGCATCATCGAGATCGGCTGCGTGGAGCTCGTTGGGCGCCGCCTGACCCACAACCGGTTCCACCGCTACCTCCAGCCCGATCGGGAGATCGACGAGGCCGCCACCGAGGTCCACGGCATCACCAACGAGTTCCTGAGCGACAAGCCGCGCTTCGCCGACATCGCCGGGGAGCTCACGGCCTTCCTGGAGGGGGCGGAGCTCATCATCCACAACGCCGCCTTCGACCTGGGCTTTCTCAACCAGGAGCTGGGGCTCTGGCGGGAGGGTGCCCCGCGCATCGAGGCCCTGTGCAGCGTCACCGACACCCTGGCCATGGCCAAGCGCCTGCATCCGGGGCAGCGCAACAGCCTCGACGCGCTCTGCAAGCGCTACGGCATCGACAACACCCACCGGGAGCTGCACGGGGCCCTGCTGGACGCGGAGCTGCTGGCGGAGGTCTACCTGGGCATGACCGGCGGCCAGGCAAGCCTGCTCCTCGACCAGGGGCCGGAGGTCTCCCCCCTCTCGGGCCTCGGGGTGGTGCGACGCCTCCCCGCGGACCGACCCCGGCTGCGGGTGGTGCGGGCCACCCCCGCGGAGCTGGCGGCCCACCGGGCGCGGCTCGCGGCCATCGATGCGGCCAGCGAGAAGGGCTGCCTCTGGCTCAAGTTGGAGAGCCCCGCGGCGGAGGGGGGCTAGCAGCCCCAGCCGGGTCAGGGGGCAAGCATCGCCCGGGCCGGGGGATCAGACGCCGGCGAGTATCAGGTGCAGGGCCAGGGGGCCATGGGCCCCGAGCTGCAGGGTCTGCTCCACGTCGGCGGTGCGTGAGGGGCCGGTGATGAGGTTGAGGGTCCGCGGCATGTCCTGGGAATGCTGGCGGAGCCGTTCCCAGAGGTCCTCGAGATGGGCGACCACCTGGGAGGCGCGCACCACCACCAGGTGATGGTCCGGGAGGAAGTTCAGGGTGGTGGGTGAGTCGGGACCGGAGAGCAGGGCCAGGGTCCCCGTCTCGGCCACGGCGGCGAAACAGGGGGTGACCGCCACCCGATCCTCTCCCCTGCTGGGCCCGAAACGCACCGCCCAATCCGCCGGCCAGGGGAGCCCCCGCAGAGCCGGGGCCACCGCGAGCCGCTTCGGCAGGCCCTGCTGGTCCAGGTAGGCCGCTACCGCCGTCGGGACGCCCCCCTCGGTCTCCACCCGCGCGAGGGTGCCGGCGGCGGCTGTGAGCTGAGCCGCGAAGCGCTCCAGCAAGTCCCCGCTGACCACCGGTCGGGCATAGGCGGTGGGCCGTTGGGGAAGCGGCGGCATCCCTCCTTCGGCGCCGGCGCCCCGACCCTTACCCAGCGCCTGGCGCACCCGGCCCAGGATCCGCTCGCGCCCCTCAGCCATGGGGTTTGCCCCGTCGTCGCCAGGCGGCCTGAAAGGTGTGACCCTGGGGGGCGGGAAGGTCGCGCCCCGCGGTCCAGTTCCCGAGCAGGGGCAGGTGGCGGAACGCTCCCGCACGCCGACCGGCCCATCCCAGCACCCCTATCACGAGGCGGGTCAGGGCCTGGTAGAGCCTTGGGTGGCGCGCCAGCCCCGCCCAGAGGCCCAGGGCCCAGCGCTGCGAACTCGGGGTCAGGCCCTGCCGGAACTGATGCTCCCGATGTTCCCGCAGCAGATCTGGCAGGGGGATCCGCACCGGGCACACCGCCTGGCAGCGCCCGTTGAGGGTGCAGGCGTGGGGCAGATCCGCTGCGCCTTCCCGGTCGGAGATCAAGGGGGTCAGAACCGCGCCCATGGGGCCCGGATAGACCGCCTGGTAGGCATGACCGCCCACCGCCGCATAGACCGGGCAGTGGTTGAGGCAAGCCCCGCAACGGATGCAGCGCAGGATGGGCTGGAAGGGGGTACCCAGCAGGGCCGAGCGGCCGTTGTCCACCAGCACCACGTGATAGGCCTCTGGGCCATCCGGGTCCCCGGCCCGGCGCGGACCCGTGCTCAGGGTGGTGTAGCTGGTCAGGGTCTGGCCGGTGGCGCTCCGCCCGAGCAGGCGCAGGAGCGCGGTGGCGTCCTCTAGGGTAGGCACCACCTTCTCGATGCCGGCGATGACGATGTGCACCCGCGGCAGGGTGGAGCAGAGGTCGCCGTTGCCCTCGTTGGTGACGATGAAGCTGCTGCCGGTCTCAGCGACCAGGAAGTTGGCACCGGTGATCCCCACCTCGGCGCTGAGAAAGCGCTCCCGCAGCACGCGGCGGGCATCCGCCACCAGCTCCGCCACCCCGTTCAATGGGGTCTGGTACCCATGATGCTGCTGGAACAGCCTGGCGATCTGCTCCCGGGTCTTGTGCACCGCCGGGGCGATGATGTGGCTGGGGGTCTCCCCGGCGAGCTGGATGATGTACTCGCCCAGGTCCGTCTCCGCCACCTCCAGGCCCGCCTGCTCCAGGGCCCGGTTGAGCCCGACCTCCTCGCTCACCATGGACTTGCCCTTGGCGATGCGCCGCGCCCCGGCATCCCGGCAGAGAGCCACGACGATGCGCCAGGCATCCTCCCCGGTGGGCGCCCAATGGACCTGACCGCCCCGGCGCAGGACCTGGGCCTCGTAGGCCTCCAGGTATTGGTCGAGATGGCTGAGGACCCCGTCCTTGAGGGCCTGGGCCTCGGCGCGCATCCGCTCCAGCTCTGGCAGGGCCTCCAGCGCCCGGGCCCGCTTGAGGACGAAGCCATCCCTCGCCCGCGCCAGGGCCGCCTGGAGGGTTGGGTCCTGGAGGGCGGCCGCCGTCCGCTGGCGAAAGGCGCCGGCGCCCATCAGCCGCTGCCCTCGCCGATGCCGGGACCCTCGGCCATCCCCGCCAGGACCTCCGCCACATGGAACAGCCGTAACCGAGAGCCCCGCCGTCGCAGTCGGCCGGCGAGGTTGAGCAGGCAGCCCAGATCGCCGCCCGCCACCAGCTCCGCCCCGCTCGCCTCCATGGCCGCCGCCTTGTCGTCCACCAGCTTCTGGGACAGCTCCGGGAACTTCACCGAGAAGAGGCCGCCGAAGCCGCAGCACACCGCCTCGTCGGCCCGCTCCACCAGCTCAAGGCCGGCGACGCCGCGCAACAGGCGTCGCGGCTGCCCCTGGATACCGAGCTCCCGCAGACCGGAGCAGCTATCGTGGTAGGTCAGGCGCCGGGGGCAAGAGGCCCTGATCCCCTCCCAGCCGAGCACGTCCACCAGGAAGCTGGTGAGCTCGTAGCTGCGGGCGGCCAGGGACTGGGCGCGGGGCAGCCACTCCGGGTGCTCGGCGAACAGCCGCGGGTAATGGACGCGGATCGTCCCGACGCAGGAGCCCGAGGGCGCCACCAGGTAGTCGAAGCCCTCGAAGGTGCGGATGACGCCGCGGGCAACGCCACGGGCGTGTTCGAAGTCCCCGCTGTTGAAGGCCGGCTGACCACAGCAGGTCTGGGCGGCGGGGACCGAGACCCTGGCACCGGCGCGCTCCAACAGTTGAACGGCGGCGAAACCCACCGAGGGACGCATGAGGTCCACCAGGCAGGTGACGAAGAGGCCCACCCGAGGGCCCTTGGTGCCGAGTTGAAGGGAATCGGTGCTCATGGACCGTTCAGCAGCGCCCGCCCAGCCGAAGGGGCCTCATGGGGAGTGGCGCGCAACAACGCCCGCGGCCGGGGCTCGGCTAAGGCTGCTGCCCACAGCCTCGACCCCGCCTGCCGGACCGAAGCGAGGGAACCGGGCGCGTCGGGCGCGCCCGACCAAGGGTCGCCGCCTAGCGGCGCGGCCCGAAGCGCGGACGAGGGCGGTCCTCCCGGGGACGGGCCTCATTGACCACCAGCTTCCTGCCCTTGAGCTCGGAGTCGTTGAGGGCCTTGATAGCCTCGCCCGCCGCCGTTCGATTGGACATCTCGACAAAACCGAAGCCTTTGGAGCGGCCGGTCTCGCGGTCGCGGATCACCGAGGCGCTGGAGACCTCCCCGAATTGGCTGAAGAGATCGCGCAGCTCATCGTCCGAAAGCGTATAGGGCAGGTTGCCGACGTAGATATTCATACCCTCTTCTCAACCCCAATGATCAACCAGGTCCACGGGCGCCCGACCCTACGGCCCATCGGGCGACCCCCGCCGAGAACGCGGGATCGCTCACCCTGTAACCAATCCCCCTCTCGCCCTAGATAATAAACCCGTGGAGGACGAATGACACCGGTGCGATCCGCACAGTGGGAAGTTGAGGATCGTGCGATCGATCCGGGACCCAAGCTCACCCCCCTTCCAGTGAGGCTCCGGGTGCGGGATTCATCGTCCGTCTGTTTGTGGGGGCCGCGCAATAGCCAACGGGTCGGACATTGCGCATACTCCGCGCCGGCCAGTCACCGGAGACCCCCGCCATGATCCCCACGGCCCCAACCGCCGTTGCCTCCAGCTTCCCCTCTGCTCCGCGAGGGGGCTAGGATGCTGGCGCGTTTCGTTCGCCTCCCGGACGGCCGTAACCTGGCCTACGCGGACTACGGTGACCCGGCGGGTCGCCCGGCCCTCTATTGCCACGGCTTCCCCAGCTCCCGCCGCGAGGCCCACCTGCTCCACCGCGACGCGGGGCGGTTGGGCATCCGTGTCATCGCGCCGGACCGGCCGGGCTTCGGCGATTCCGACCACCAGGCCCAACGCCAGATCAACCACTGGCCTCGGGATATCGCCGCGTTGGCCGACCACCTGGGCCTGCCCGCCTTCGCCTTGCTCGGCGTCTCCGGCGGCGCACCCTTCGCCCTGGCCTGTGCCGCTGCCATCCCCGAGCGGTTAACCGCCCTGACGCTCGTTTGCCCCTTGGGACCCGTCTACGACCACCGCATCCTCGCCCAGATGCGTCTGCCGATCCGCATGAACTTCGAGGCGGCCCTCTACATGCCCTCGCTGGTGCACGCCTTCTACGGGGGCCTCACCAGCAGCCTCCTGTTCCACTGGCCGCAGATCATCGAGGGGATGGTTCGCGACGTGGCCGCCTGCCCCTCCGACCGCCAGGCCCTCGCTGACCCGGAGGTCGGAAACGTGCTGGCGGCCACGGTGCGGGATGCCATGAAAGGGCACGGCCACGGCGCCCTCCAGGACCTTTCCCTCTACGTCCAGCCCTGGGGCTTCGAGTGCCGAACCATCCAGGTACCCACCACCATCTGGCATGGCGAGGAGGATGCCATGGTGCCCATCGCCCACGCCCACTGGTATGCCCAAACCCTACCCAGCGCCCAGGCCCGTTTCCTCGCCGATGCCGGGCACTACTCCTTGCCCCTCTTCCATACCCAAGAGATTCTTCAATCCCTGTTCCCCTGACGGCCGAACATATCGGCGGCCCTCTATGGCAGGCCACCGGGTCAATTTGACGCCACCGCCGGTTGTCCCTAGAATTCGCCCCCGTTGTCGGGCGCGTAGCTCAGCGGGAGAGCACCGTCTTCACACGGCGGGGGTCGCTGGTTCGAACCCAGCCGCGCCCACCAAATTTACCAGCAAACTCATTAACATACCCCAGGCTCTCCGCTCTCTGTCGTGGCCTTTTCGGCCAACGTGAAACTGCAACGTGAAACCGTGCCCCTGTTAGCGGGCTGATCGAGCACCTCCACCGCCGCCTGAACCGTGGTCGGGGAGAGGTGCGCATAGACCCGATCGGTGATGCGGATGTCCGAGTGGCGCAGCAGGCGGCTGACCACCTGGATCGGCACACCCTGCTGCACCAGCCAGCTCCCGCAGGTCCGTCGCAGGTCATGGGGGTGCACGTCGGTCAGTCCCGCCCCGGCGACGGCCGTCGCGAACCCCTTCTTGATCGAGGCGATCCGCTGTCCCCGTCGGTCGCTGAACACCCAGGGGCTTGCTGGGCAGTAGGTCGCCCGGAACCGCATCCGTGCTACGATTGCCCGGCGGGCTTCCTGGTTCAGAGGCACGCTTCCCACCTTCCCGTTCTTCTGATCATCGGCCTCCAGGTACACGAGAGCGGCCTGGAGGTCGATGCGTCTCCACTCGAGCCCGAGGATCTCCCCCGGTCTCATTCCGGTGTAGAGACCCAATCGGATGAACTCGACGAGGTGCGGCGCCCGCTTGTTGGCCTCCGCCGCCCGGAGCAAGGCCTGGGCCTCGGCCCTCGTCAGCCAGCGAGTCCGCCCTGGAGGCTCGCGCAGGCGGCGCCCCTGAAAAGGATTCGGCACCTCCCATTCGAGCTCCCTCCGGGCCCAGTTCAGTGCCGCGCTCATAAGGCCAACTTCCTTGTTGATGGTGCCGGCAGCAGCTCCCGCGGCCTGTCGCTTTGCCACGTAGGCACGCGCATCGACAGCCCTCAGGCTCTCCAGCACTCGCCCCGAGAACACCGGATAGAGCTGCTTGGCGCTGGTGTGGTCGCGCTCTCCTGCCTTCTTGAGCACCGTCACCGCGCCCAGGTAGGCCAGCATCAGCTCGTCGAAGCTGTGCTCTAGGGCGGCGGGGATCTGATCCTGCAGCCGCTCCGCTTCCGTCTCCAGTATCCATTGGGCTCTTATCGCCTTGGCTCTGACCTGGTTCGGGTCTTCGGCTTGTCGAACGCCAGTACTTCGGCGAGCCGCTCGGCCATCTCGGTCCGGGAAGCTCGCCCACCAGAACGGCGAGTCGGGACGGGCGAAGATCCCGTCCTGATCGCGTGTACGCTTTCTCGGCATGTGCTTGACTCCTGTTCCTGAAGCACAGCCTTCCCCGCGCAAGGTGGATTATCCGCGGGGGCGGTGCCCTGGTCCAAGTAGCGGCGCACCGATTCGGCCCGCACCAGCAGCCGGCGCCCGATGCGGTGGGTTGTCAGCTGACCTGAAAGGGTCAGTCGCCGGACGGTGCGCAGCGAGACCCCACCGAGCTGGCGTGCCGTCTCGGCGAGGTCCCACAGCAGGGTGTCGGCCCGCGTCTCCCCCGAAGGGCCTGCCCTGGGCGCTGTCGTGATGCTTCCGCTCCGCTCAGCAAACGGCTTGTCGAAGGGCGAAGCCGAAGGGCCCGCCCTGAGCGGAGTCGAAGGGTCAGAACGGGATGTCGTCATCGAAGTCCTGGGGCATGGGCGGTGGGGCGCTCGATCGGCCCTGGGCGCGGGCCTGGTGGTAGTTGCTGCCACCCAAGGTCCCCTGCCCCTCCTGGCGCTCTTCGCGCTTGAACACAGAGACCCAGCCGTCCCAGTCCGGAAGCCCCACCGGCACACAGTCGAGCTTGATGGAGGTGCCCCCATCGTCGTGACGGAAGACGGTGCCGATCCGCTGCCAGCGGCCCTTGTTCTGGCCGTCGCGCCCCTGGTATTCGCCGGTCTTCACGGCGAGGTCGTGGGTGGGTCTAGCGGGCATCTTGGGGACTCCTCTGGATAGGGTTGGGATTGAGGTTGGGCTCCGGCTCCCTGGGCCTGAGGTAGGCGCGGCCTCCTGCAAGGATGAGATCGCAGTCCATCGCCTCGGCCAGGCGCTCGGCGTCCCGCACCGGGGTGCTGAGGTGAACGGCGATGGGGTTTGGGGTGCGGGTGCTCATGCGGCTCGCTCCTCGCGGGTGGTGCCCTGCTGCCCGGCCCGCTGGTCGCAGAAGGCGCGCACCGGGCAGTAATCCGTGCAGCGCACCGAGACCCCGGGGCGGGTCTCGACGTATCCCCCGCTGAGGGTAGCGGCGAGCCGCTCGGCTGCCAGCTCGTCGTCGAGCAACCTTACCGCGGTCTGGCGCCCGGGCTTTCGCACCGCGTACACCGCGGGTCGCTCCCAGCGCTCCTCGGGGGTGCACTCCGGCAGGGACTCGCCGCGCTCGGCGCGGCGCTCCGCCTCCTGGTGCCACCAGAGGCGCTCGCACAGGTAGGTCTCGGTCTGGGCCATGGGCGAGACGGGGATGGGCAGGGTCACGACCTGCTGGGCCGGGTAGTCGCCCCCCGCCAGCGCCTTGCCCCGTGACCAGTCCCGCAGGATCGCCACCACCTCGAGGCGGTCCACCCGATAGCCATTGCGGGTGGCGAGATAGCGCAGGGCGTTGAGCTGGCGCACCCATTCGGGCTTGGGACCCTCCAACACCGACCAGGCGGAGGTGACCTTGTAGTCCTGCAGCAGACCCCGGTCGGCGAAGTAGGCCAGCCGGTCGAACTGACCCGAGACCTGCCAGCCCGCGATCTCGGCGAACAGCCGCTCCTCGGTGAGGGCCCGGGTCTCGGCCCGCTCCAGGATCGCATGCACCGCCTGGCCCAACAGGGCCCAGATGCGCTCGGAGGCGTCCTCCTCGATCTCCGCCCAGTGGCGGCGGGTCAGAAGCCGAATGCGTGGGGAGTCGATCAGGCGGGTGACCGAGATGTCTCCCGTGCGTCCGTGGGGATAGGGGTCGTTGACCACCGCCCGCACGATGGCCTCGGGCAGGTGGCTGTGGTTGGTGATCTTCATCGGGGGGCTCCTGGGTAGGTCCTGGTGACTGGTCCCGTTGGGGCCGGACCCGCACGGGCCCGGCCCCGGTTGGTGACTCAGGCGGCGATGGGTTGCTGTACCCCCTGCGCCCGGCGCGCT
>CAZFHV010000101.1:0-11222 GCA_964519095.1 uncultured Chromatiaceae bacterium
GGATCAAATTCGCTCGAGAAGCTCATGGGGCATGAAATGTGTGTAATGGGATGCTTTAAACCCGATCCCGCCACGGAGTTCGGGGCGGAGCCCTAGAAGGGATTTGGACCCATACGCAGACTTTCAGTCGTTTTCAACAACCCACCGGCTTTAACGGGTGGTTGTTCAGTTTTGTGTTGCTGCCTGTGGTGTGCTGTTGTAACTTATTGATCTTGAATGACTAGAGATCCCCCTGCCTCGGCGATGCGGGTTCGGGTCCCGCCCCGGGCACATACCGGCGATGGCCCCTCGCGGGCGCCGAAGCGGTGGAGTAGATCCTGCTGGCGGCCGACGCTCTGCTCAGCGGGACCGGTGACCTCAACCAACCAGGAGCATCCCATGGCGAACGAAGGCTACCACGAGCCCATCGAGGCGCTGAGCGAGGCCACTCGCGACATGCACCGGGCCATCCTCTCCCTCATGGAAGAGCTGGAGGCGGTGGACTGGTACAACCAGCGGGCCGATGCCTGCTCCGATGCGGAGTTGCGGGCGATCCTGCGCCACAACCGCGACGAGGAGAAGGAGCACGCCGCCATGGTGCTGGAGTGGATCCGCCGCCGGGATCCGAGCTTCGATAAGGAGCTGCGGGACTACCTCTTCACCGATCAGCCCATCGCCCACGACTGAGGATGGCCTGGCGCGGGGTCGCGGCGGTCGGGCTCTGTGCCCTGACCAGCGCGGCGGGGGGACGGGAGGTCGCGGGTTGGCTCGAATGGGCGGTGCTGGCCCCCGAAGGGATCCCTCTGGCGGCGAAGTTGGATACGGGGGCGGACACCACCTCCATCGGCGCCGTGGAGGTTCGACGCTTCACCCTGGAGGCTGGGGAGGTCATCGCCTTCCGGCTCCAGGCCCGCGAGGCCCCTGGGCTCTGGCTCCAGCGACCCCTGGTCCGTTTCGCCTCGATCAAGCGCCAAGGCCTGCCACCCGAAGAGCGCCCCGTGGTGCGGCTGCGCCTCTGCATCGCCGGTGTCACCAAGGAGGTGGAGGTGACCCTCGCGGACCGGGCCAACTTCGACACCCCCCTGCTCATCGGTCGCAACTTCCTGGGCGGTGACCTCCTGGTCGATGCCACCGAGGTCTTCACCCGGGGCCCCAGCTGCGCCGGGGCTGCCAGTCCCTCTGCCCCTATCGGACCCTGAGGGAGCGGCGCCGGGCGGGGGCGCCCTAGAGGATGACCGAGCTCTTCCCGATCCTCAAGGCCGTTCATGTGAGCTGCGCCGCCCTGACGGTGACGGGGTTCGGGCTGCGGCTCTGGTGGAAGTGGCAGGGGTCCCCCTATCTCCAGCATCCCGCCACCCGCATCCTGCCCCACGTCAACGACACCCTGCTGCTCTCGGCGGGGATCGGCATGGTGGTCCTGCTCGGGCAGTACCCTATCCAGCAGGCCTGGCTGACCGCCAAGCTGCTGGCTCTGTTGGCCTATATCCTGCTCGGGACCCTCGCCCTCAAGCGGGGTCGTACCCCAAGGGTGCGTGCGCTGGCCGGTGCCGGTGCCGTCGCGGCGGTGGCCTACATCCTCGCGGTGGCGCTAACCCGTAGCCCCTGGCCGTTTCTCGGATGAGAATAGGCTCGATGGTGCTTTTCCAAGGAGGCGCGTCATGAGGACCGAACGCTGGCTCTGTCTGGTGCTGGGTGCCTGGCTCGGCGGGTCGCTCCTGGTGGGCGGGGTGGCGGGCTATCAGCTCGGCGGGTTCGAGGACCTCTTCGCCCGCAACCCCAGGCTCGCCGAGCGTGCCGGCTTCACGCCCGCCGACGAGCCGGCGAAGAAGACCAGCCTGCTGTGGGTCCATGCCTCGGAGCTCAACCGGGTGCTGTTCGAGCAGTGGAATCGTGCCCAGCTGGTATTGGGCGGTCTTGCCATTGGGCTGGCGGTCGCCGGTAGGGCCCGCCGGCTGGTCCTGGTGCCTTTGGTCGGGGCCCTGGCGCTGGTCGGCTACCTCCATTTCTGGGCGGAGCCCGAGATTCTGCGGCTCGGCCGCGGGCTCGACTTCGTCCCCCGCCTGCCGCCACCCCCCGAGCTGGTGCAGTTCCAGGCCCAGCATCGGATCTATTTCACCCTGGAGATCGCCCGGCTCCTGCTCCTCACAGGGGTGGCGTTGTTGGTGATACTGCCTCCCCGGGTCTCCGAAACCCCGAGGCATTGAGCTCGGGCTCTGGGGATAGGAGATCAGCCGACAGCATGCAGATCTGGATCGACGCCGACGCCTGTCCGACCCCCATCCGGGAGATCCTGTTCCGAGCCGCGGAGCGGGTGGGGATCCGGCTCACCCTGGTGGCCAATCAGCCCATGGCGGTGCCCCGTTCCGCACGGGTGCGCGCGGTGCAGGTGCGGGGCGGTTTCGACGAGGCGGACCGCTACATCCTGGATGCCATGGCCCCGGGGGACCTGGTGATCACCGCCGACATCCCCCTGGCGGCCCAGGTCATCGCCCGCGGCGGCCAGGCACTGAATCCGCGCGGCGAGCGCTATACCCACGACAGCATCGGGGAGCGGCTGGCGATCCGCGACCTCATGGACAGCCTGCGAAGCGCCGGCCTGGTCACCGGCGGTCCGGCGGCCTTCAGCCAGGCGGACCGCAAGGCCTTCGCCGACGCCCTCGATCGTTTGCTGGCCACCACGGGTCCCTTCGACAGGACCGAGTCCTAGCCGCCCCCCTTGGGGTAGCCGGGGTCAGAAGGAGATCCCCACCCCACCGCCGATGCCGATTCCCCCGGCGCCTATGCCGATGCCCAGGGTAGGCCAGAGAAAGGGGCCCCCGTCCCCTTGGACCGGCCAGAGGTAGGGACTTGGGCTCTCCAGGCGCGGGAAGCGGTAGGGGGCCTCGCCGACGCGGCCCTCGGATACGCCCACGATCTTGCCCGAGGCCGTCACCTGGCGACCCGACTGAAACTCGGTGGGTTCCAGGTAGCCCGGGCGCACCAGGATGAACCGTCCCACCGGGCTGGCACCCATCTGGGGGCGGCCGCAGCGATCCAGGGGATAGCCCACCACGTCCAGCTCGGTACGGTCGGCGAGGTTGCGGGTCGCCACCAGCAGCCCACCCCACTGGACCTGACGGCCGAGGTAGTCCCCGGAGGCGGCCATGCTGGGGAGCAGGGCCGGATCAGCCGTGGGGGGGCGGCAGGGGCTGCCCGCGCAACCGGCCAGCAGCAGGGCCGCGGCGAGGCCGATCCCGAGGAGCGGTCGTCGCATCGGGCAGTCTACCAGGGGCCGTACCACCAGGGCCCATAGCCCGGATAGTACCAGCCGTCATACCAGGGCCAGGGGCCGGGCCTGGGGTAGGGGCGATAGGGCGGCGGGTCCGTCCAGAGGAACAGGGTCTCCGCCTTGAGGATCGGGTAGCGATAGGGATACTCGCCCACCCGCCGGGTGTCCAGACGGTCGAGCCGCCCGGCCACCGTCAGCCGCTGCTTCTCGGGGTAGTTGGCCGGGTCGAGGAAGCCCGACACCTCGGCGATGAAGCGACCCTCGGTGGCGCCCTCTGCGACCGGCTCCCCCTCGCTGCCCAGGGGGAGGGCCAGGACCTCGATCTCGGTCGCCCGCTCCAGGTTGCGCACGGCGAGGATGCGCCCACCCCAGCGCACCGGCTGGCCCTTGAAGCGGGCGGGCTCCTGCTGGGCCTCGGCCAGGCTGACCGGGACCTCCGGGGCGTTGCGGATGTTGGGCGGCAGGGCCGGCGAGCAGCCCCCCACCGCCACAGCCACCAGTAAATAGACCCATAGGCGCATCTCAGTGCTCCCTCCCGGACAACCGACCCTCGTCGTCCCACCAGTATAAGGCGACGTGCCGCCCGCCGCGTCGCCCGATGGGCGGTGTCGAGCGGTGGGGGGCGGAAGGCGGCATCTCCCCTGGCCCCCGTCGGCCTGGACCGACGGAGAGCCAGGGGGCGCTGGGTTACTTGGTCGGGCCCTTGGGCTCGGCCGGGGCGAGCAGCTCCGCGAAGGCGGCCTTGAAGGTGGCCTCGGGCAGGGCCCCGGAGAGGAGACGGACCTCCCCGGTCTTGGTGTTGAGCAGGATGGTGCCCGGCGTGCCGGTGATGCCCACCGCGGCACCCTCCTCCGTATCGGTCTTGACCCGCTCCGCGTGCCGGCCGCTCTCCAGGCACTGCTCGAAACGGGGCTGATCCAGGCCCAGCTCTGCGGCCAGGGGGCCGAGCTGCTCGACGGGAAAGCCCTTGCCACCGGAGGTGGTGCGCTCATAGAGGGCGTCGGTGTAACGCCAGAAGGCGTCGTTGCCGCCCAGCTCCGCAGCGCACTCGGTGGCCTCCGCCTGTTTCTGGGCGCCGGGGTTGTGGAAGGGGAGGGGGTAGTGGCGGTACACCCAGTTGAGCTGATCCTTCTGGGCCTCCAGGAGCTTCTTGGGGGTCTCGTGGAAGCGCTTGCAGTAGGGGCACTCGAAGTCCGAATACTCGATCAGCGAGAGGGTGGCCTGGGGGTTGCCGCGGATGTGGTCCCGATCGGCTGCGGGGCGGCGCACCTTCTTGGCCTTTTCCTGGGCCATCCGCGCCTGCTCGGTCTTGGCCTTGTCCCGATCGGCACGCTGGCGATCCAGATAGCGCTGGATGCCCCGGTCCACCGCCTGGTCGAAGATCTGCTCGTTCTCGCCCAGGGCCTTGATCACCGCCTCGGTGATCCGCTGCACCAGGGCCTCGTCGACGGGCGCCGCGGTGGTCGCCGGCGGATCTGCCGCCACGGCGGGGCCAGCGGCCAGGGCGGCCGTCAGGCAGAGGGCGCTGGCCCGGCGCTGGTAGGGGGTTCCCCCGGCAGGTCGGCGAGGGAGGTCAGGGGCGCGCCCGGGGGAGGGGGGCTGTGACATCTCTTGCGCTCCATTGGTCAGAGGCTGTTCCGTCCGGGAGTGGCTCCCGAGCCGGAGCGGGCCTGGGTGGGGGGCGGTGACGCGGCGGGGAGGGCCTCGCCCGACCGTCACCAGGGACTGCGAACCATAGCATCGCGCGGGTTGGAGGGCGATGGAGGACGAGGGTCCCTCATCGGCATCGCCGTCACCGCGCCGGTGGGCGCCGGCTTGCCCGCCCGCACCTAGAGCCGGCAAGCGGGCGCCTACACACTATTTGGAAAAGCAGCGCTGGCGCGGCGACGGGGCGCCGGCGTTGTGTCCTCGGGCCTGGCTGCGCTAGAAAACGAACCGCTCGGGCTGGGGTGCACCCGCCAGGGGGGGCAGGCTGGTCTCGAACAGAACCCTCTGTCGGTACTCGCCCGAAGGGAGGCGCTCGATCAGGATAGCCTCCATCAGGGGATCCTCGCCCACCACCGCGAACAGCCGCCCGCCGGGCTTGAGGCGGGCCTTGAGGTGGGCGAGGGGGGCGTCGGTGGGCAGGGAGCCGGTCAGGGCGATGGCGTCGAAGGGTCCATCCGCTGCAGACGGGGCAAGCCCGTCGCCCAAGCGCACCTCGGCATTGGTGATCCCCAGCGCCGCCAGGCTGGCCCGTGCCTGCTCGGCCAGGTCCTCGCGCAGCTCCAGGCTCAGCACCTGTGCCCCGAGGTGGGCCAGGCAGGCGGTGAGGTAACCCGTGCCCGTGCCGATCTCCAGCACCTGGTCGGCCGGCGCCACGGCCAGGGCCTCCAGCAGGCGCCCCAGGATCTTCGGCGCCAGCATCCGCTCCCCCCCAGAGATGGGGATCTCGATGTCCGCGTAGGCCAGCCCCCGGTAGACCTCCGGGGAGAAGTCCTCCCGCGGGATGACCGCCATGGCCTCAAGGACGCGGTCGTCGAGGACGTTCCAGGGCCTCACCTGCTGCTGGATCATGTTGAAGCGGGCGATTGGGGTGGCGGGCTGCATGGGGCTTGGGTCTCTCTGGCAGGGTCGGACGTGTGGGGCTAAGACTAAGGAGTTTGGCGCGGCTAGGCAAGGCGGAGGACGGCGGGACCCGCCAGGGCGGCGTCCCGCTCGGCCCGCTGTTTCAGCCTCTGGCTGGCTCACCCCACTCGCCTCGCCAGCGTCGCCCCTGGGGGTCTTCCCGCTCCGCTGACCGATGAGGATCATAGGCCACGGTCGGCGGCGGCCTGTGTCGGCGCTTCATCCCTCGTCGCTCCCTGCCAAAGTGCGCGGCTGCTCGATGAGCGCGAACTGTTGCCCGGGCTCTGCTCGAGCCGCTCGTGCGCCTCATCCGCATCACGGATCGGGTCTATGCGCACCTGTCCCAGAGCACGGTTCAGGCAGCGGTGGAGGTGCTCGATCAACCCCCTAACAGGGGCACGGTTTCACGTTGGCCGAAAAAGCCGGCGAGCGGTCCCGAGAGGGTTCTGCAACTAATTGATAAATGAGGGTAATTTGGTCGGGGTGACTGGATTCGAACCAGCGACTTCTGCCTCCCGAAGACAGCGCTCTACCAGGCTGAGCTACACCCCGAATCAGTAACTGCGGTTGACCGCAAAGTCGGTGAGATGGAACAAGGCGTCGCGCGCCGGCGTGGGCTCCAACAGTGCGATGGCCTCTCTAGCCATGTGTGCCTCCCTCCGCGCGAACGCTAAAGTGTAATCAATGGCCCCGGTTGATTCAATTGCAGCCAGGATTGGCTCGAGCTGGGCAAGGCCTCCCTGGGCGATCGCCTCGCGGATGAGGTCCCGTTGCTGGGGGGTTCCGTTCCCCATGGCCCGGATGAGGGGCAGGGTCGGTTTACCCTCGGCGAGGTCGTCGCCGACGTTCTTGCCGAGGTCAGTGTTGTTGGGTTGGTAGTCGAGGGCGTCGTCCACCAGCTGAAAGGCGATGCCCAGATGGCGTCCGAAGCTGGCGGCGGCCTCTTCTTGGTCCTGGGGCGCTTGGGCGAGAACCGCGGCAAGCCGGGTGCCGGCCTCGAACAGGGTGGCGGTCTTGCGTTGGATCACCTCCAGGTATTTCTCCTCGGTGGTGTCGGGGTCGTTACAGTTGAGGAGCTGCAGCACCTCGCCCTCGGCGATGCGATTGGTGGCGTGGGAGAGCACGTCCATCACCCGCATGGAGTCCAGGGTCACCATCATCTCGAAGGAACGCGAGTAGAGAAAATCCCCGACAAGGACGCTGGCTTCGTTACCCCAGAGGGCGTTGGCGGTGTCCTGGTTGCGCCGAAGCTCCGAGCTGTCGACCACGTCGTCATGCAGCAGGGTGGCGGTGTGGATGAGCTCGATGATCGCGGCCAGGGTGAGGTGCCCTTCGCCGCGGTAGCCTGCCGCGCGGGCGGTCAGCAGGACCAGCAAGGGACGCAGGCGCTTGCCGCCGCTGTAGACGATGTGGTGCCCTATCTGGTTGATCAGGACCACATCGGAGCTGAGGCGCCGCAGGATGAGGTCGTTGACCGCCTGCAGGTCGTCGGCGACGATGGCGCGGATGGCCGCTAGGTCCATGGGCCCCTTGAACAAACCGAGACGAGGACAAACGCCGGATGCTAGGGTGCCCCCCTGGGGGTGTCAAGCAGCAGTGCGGCCGGGGCCCGGCCTCGGCCGCCGTTGGATTCTCGAGCCGGTTGACGTCATTGGTGGTGAAAACTATCATTCCCCTTCTTTGTTGAGCCACTTTGGCGTTGGTACCAGTTGAGGCAAGGGCGAGGGCACACCTAATGTATGCGGTGGTTAAGACCGGTGGGAAACAGTATCGGGTGGCCGAGGGTGACACCTTGCGGGTCGAGAAGCTGGAGGTCGACGAAGGCGCGGCGGTGGAGTTCGGTCAGGTGCTGATGATCGCCGACGGCGACCGGGTCACCCTTGGTGCCCCCTTCGTCGAGGGCGGCAAGGTGAGCGCCACCGTCAAGCGGCATGGGCGCGCCGACAAGGTCAAGATCCTCAAGTTCCGCCGCCGCAAGCATCACCTCAAGCGGCAGGGTCATCGCCAGTGGTTCACCGAGCTCAAGGTGACCGGTATCAGCGTCGGCTAAGGAGACCGAGCCATGGCACACAAGAAAGCAGGCGGTAGCTCGCGCAACGGGCGTGATTCCGAGGCCAAGCGGCTAGGGGTCAAGATCTTCGGTGGCCAGCGGGTGACGGCGGGTGCCATCATCGTGCGCCAGCGGGGGACCAAGTTCCACAACGGCGAGAACGTGGGCTGCGGGCGGGACCACACCCTGTTCGCCCTGGCCGATGGCGTCGTCGGCTTCGAGGTCAAGGGACCCAAGCAGCGCAAGTTCGTGACCGTGACCGCTTCCTAGCGCCACCCTGGCGCTTCGGGCAAGGGGCCTCGTCCTCGGGCGGGGCTTTTTGCTTTCTGGGGTGGGGATGAAGGGGCACGACTACCGCGCAGCTCGGAGGGTTCCGACGGCAGCATGAGGTTCATCGACGAGGCGCTCATCCGAGTGGAGGCTGGCGACGGCGGCAACGGCTGCGTGAGCTTCCGCCGCGAGAAGTTCATCCCCCGGGGTGGCCCCAATGGCGGCGATGGGGGTGACGGTGGCAGTGTCTACCTGAGGGCGGATTCGGGCCTCAACACCTTGGTGGACTTCCGCTCCCGGCGGGTCTTTCGGGCGGAGCGCGGCCAGGACGGCATGGGCAAGGACCGCACCGGTCGCAGCGGCCGGGATCTCTTCATCCGCGTTCCGGTGGGGACCCGGGTCCTCGAGGAGGAGACCGCCGAGCTGATCGGCGAGCTGCTGGAGGCCGGTCAACAGCTTTTGGTGGCGCAGGGCGGTTTTCACGGTTTGGGAAACGCCCGTTTCAAGAGCAGCATCAACCAGGCCCCCCGTCAGTTCACCCCCGGTACCCCGGGTGAGCAGCGTGGCCTGCAGCTCGAGCTGGCCCTGCTGGCGGACGCGGGCCTAGTAGGCTTTCCCAATGCCGGCAAGTCCAGCCTGGTCCGCCGGGTCTCCGCGGCGCGCCCGCGGGTGGCAGACTATCCCTTCACCACCCTCTACCCCACGCTGGGGGTGGTCAGCCAGGGTCAGGATCGCAGCTTCGTGCTGGCCGATCTGCCGGGTCTCATCGAGGGGGCCGCAGACGGGGCGGGGCTCGGGGTGCGCTTCCTCAAGCACCTCACCCGCACCGAGCTGCTGCTCCATCTGGTGGACATCGCCCCCTTGGACGAGTCGGTGGATCCCCTGGAGCAGGTGCGCCAGATCGAGCGGGAGCTCAAGCGCTTCGGGCGCGGGCTGATGCGCAAGGAGCGCTGGCTGGTGCTGAACAAGGTGGACCTCCTCACCAAGAAGCAGCGCGAGAAGTGCCGCGAGCGGCTGGTGGACAAGCTGCGCTGGCGCGGGCCGCTGTTCGAGATCTCGGCCCTCACCGGCGAGGGCGCCGCCGAGCTCATGGAGGCCGTCATGCGCCGGCTGGAGAAGCAACGCAACAAGCGCCTGATCAAAGAGACGGCGGCGGAGCCGGCGGTGCCCTGGCATCCCCTCGGCTGATGGCACTCGAGGGGGATTCCCGGCCATGATCACCCGCGAGGAGATCCCCACCACGCACCGCTGGGTGGTGAAGATCGGCAGCGCGCTCCTCACCCGCAACGGCCAGGGCCTGCGGCGGGAGGTGCTCTCCGCCTGGGTGGAGCAGATGGCCACCTGGCGCCACGGCGGCAACGAGATCGTGCTGGTCTCCTCGGGGGCCGTGGCGGAGGGGATGTCGCGCATGGGCTGGGCACGCCGACCCCGCACCCTTCACCAGCTCCAGGCCGCCGCCGCCATCGGCCAGATGGGCCTGATCCATGCCTATGAGGCCTGCTTCCAGAAGCGGGGGCTGCACACCGCCCAGATCCTGCTGACCCGGGACGACCTCTCCGACCGCTCCCGCTACCTCAACGCCCGCAGCACCCTGCGCACCCTGCTGAGGCTCGGGGTGGTGCCGGTGGTGAACGAAAACGACACCGTGGCCACCGAGGAGCTGCGCTTCGGCGACAACGATACCCTCTCCGCCCTGGTAGCCAACCTGATCGAGGCGGACCTGCTGATCCTCCTGACCGATCAGGACGGGCTCTATACCGGCGACCCGCGTCTGAATGCCGATGCGACCCTGATCCCCGAAACGCGCGTCGACGATCCCCGGCTCGACGAGGTGGCGGGCGGCAGCATCAGCGGGCTGGGGCTGGGGGGCATGGTCACCAAGGTGCGCGCCGCCCGCCTCGCCGCCCGCTCGGGCACCCCCACCCTCATCGCCCCTGGCCGCGCCGAGGGGGTGCTGGAGCGAATCGCCCGGGGCGAGGCCTTGGGCACCCTGCTCACCCCGGTGCAGGGCTCCCAAGCCGCCCGCAAGCAGTGGCTGGCGGGGCAGTTACAGAGCCGTGGCCGGCTGATCCTGGACGAGGGTGCGGTGCGGGTCCTGCGTGAGCGGGGCAGTAGCCTGCTGGCGGTCGGGGTCAGGGGCGTGAGCGGCAGCTTCGCCCGGGGTGACGTGGTGGTGTGCCTCGACGAGCAGGGCCGGGAGGTGGCGCGGGGCCTGGTCAACTACGGTGCCGAGGAGACCCGCCGCATCCTGGGTCAGCCCAGCAGCCGCTTCGAGGAGATCCTGGGCTATCTCGACGAGGACGAGCTGATCCACCGCGACAACCTGGTCCTTGCCTGAGGTCCATGGGGGTGTCCGGCCTCAGTCGGACTCGGGGTGGATGTGCACCGCGAGCCAGAGGCAGGGCGGATCGGCGGAGGTGGCGACCACCCGATGGCGGGTGTGGGCCGGCAGCAGCAGGTAGTCACCGGCCCCCAGCACCACCACTTGGTCCCCGATCTCGAGGCGAGCCTGACCTCGAAGCAGCAGCACCCACTCGTCTTGGGGCTGATCGTAAGGCTGGGGGTCCGGCCGGTCGCTGCTCGAGATACGCTCGATGGTGACGTTGCGGCAGCGCACCAGGGTGTCGAAGCGCTCCCCGCTCGGGGGTGGCTGGGCGTCCGCGAAGAGGTTGTGCTTGGGGGGCACGCGGGCGGGTGGGGGAGCGGGCAACAAAAAACCGGCGGCTGCCGGTTTCTTGTCAGCGCCGGGGCGGATGCCCTCAGGCCATGGCCTTGATGTGGGCGCTCAGCCGGTGCTTGTGGCGCGCGGCCTTGTTCTTGTGGATCAGGCCCTGGCCTGCCGCCCGGTCGATCACGGGGGTGGCCTGCTTGAACGCCTCTTCCGCCGAGCCCTTGTCGCCGCTCTGGATGGCCTTGATGACCTTCTTGATATAGGTGCGCATCATGCTGCGACGGGCGGCGTTGTGGGCACGGTGGTCCTCGGCCTGGCGAGCGCGCTTGATGGCTTGCGGGGAATTGGCCAACTCTGTTCTCCGAATTGAAACAGGC
>CAZFHV010000101.1:11232-12629 GCA_964519095.1 uncultured Chromatiaceae bacterium
GAAACAGGCGATCCGATAGGGCAAATAATTCTGACGTAGGGTCAAGGGAATGTCAACGGCAGGTCATGGGGCGATGGGGCGCTTGCCGCCGCGACTGGCTCGGCGGGGTTGCTGCGACCCTGCCCGGGCCCCGGATGGGGGGCGGCCATGCCAAGCCTGATGCGCTCCAGCCTGGCGGTGGGGGCGGGCACCCTGACCTCCCGGGTGCTCGGTTTCCTCCGGGATCTGGTGGTGGCGCGGCTGTTCGGCGCCGATCTGGATACCGATGCCTTCTTCGTGGCCTTCAAGGTCCCCAACCTGTTCCGGCGACTGTTCGCCGAAGGGGCCTTCTCGCTGGCCTTCGTCCCGGCGCTGGCGGAGCAGCGGACCCATCGGGGGATCGAGGGCCTCAAGGGGTTCCTGGACCAGGTGACGGGGACCCTGGGTGGGGCGCTGCTGGGGGTGACCGCCCTGGGGGTGGTCGGCGCACCCCTCCTGATCCTGCTCTTCGCCCCCGGTTTCGTGGCGGACCCCGGGAAACAGGCCCTCGCCACGGACCTGCTCCGGCTCACCTTGCCGTATCTGTGGTTCGTCGCACTCACCGCCCTGGCGGGCAGCGTCCTCAATCTCTTTCAGCGCTTCGCGGTGCCAGCCTTTACGCCAGTGCTCCTTAACCTGTCGCTCATCGGCTGCGCCCTCTGGCTCGCCCCCCTCCTGGAACGGCCGATCCTGGCCCTCGGCTGGGGGGTGCTCCTTGCCGGCGCCCTGCAGCTTGCCCTCCAGTGGCCCTTTCTCGGCCAGATGGGACTGGTGCCACGGCCACGCTGGGCGCCCGGGGACCCCCCTGTGCGCCAGCTCATGAGGCGTATGGGGCCTGCCCTGTTCGGGGCCTCGGTGGCCCAGATCGGTTTGGTACTCGAAACCCTTTTCGCCTCCTTTCTAGAGGAGGGGAACATCTCCTGGCTGTACTATGCCAGTCGGCTGGTGGAATTCCCCCAGGGCATCCTGGGGGCCGCCATCGGCACGGTGATCCTGCCCAGCCTCTCCCAGCAGCATGCGGCCCGTTCGCCAGAGGCCTTCTCCCAGACCCTCGACGGGGCCCTGCGCTGGGCCCTGCTGCTCGGGCTTCCGGCCGCGGTGGGGCTGGTGGTGCTGGCGCGGCCCATCATGGTTACCCTGCTGCATTATGGCGCCTTCAGCGCCGCCGACGTGGAGATGTCCGCCCGGGCCCTGATGGCCTACGCGGTGGGTTTGCTGGCGGCCCTAGGGATTCGCGCCCTGCTGCCGGGTTACTACGCGCGGGGCGACGTGAGGGCCCCGGTCAAGATCGCCCTTCTGGCCCTGGGGCTCAACCTGGGGCTCAATCTGTTGCTGATGGGGCCGATGGGCCACACCGGTCTGGCGCTGGCCGCCAGCCT
>CAZFHV010000102.1:0-12477 GCA_964519095.1 uncultured Chromatiaceae bacterium
TTTGCTGCCCTATCCGCGTTCTTCCCGTTTCTTCCCGTTTCTTCCCGGTGGCCAGACCATCTGTCGTCCTACACGAAGGCCGTCAGGGGTTCCCGGGGGTCGGAGAGGGGCAGCCCCTCGGTCAGCCGCTGGCCCGGTCCGCGACCCTCGCGCAAGGGTCTCCGATCGATGCTGGGGCGAGGGTCCTGAGCTCAGAGCTCCCCGTCGTCCAGCTCCATGTCGAAGATGAAGCGCCGGGGCAGCCCCTGGTGGATGTTGTTGGCGATCTGGGTGCGCACCTCCTTCTCCTTGTGCTCCTGGGAGGCCAGGGCCCGCTGGGCAGCGATGGCGATCAGGGCCTCCTGGCAGCTCTGGGCCTCCGATTCTTCGCTCGGCTGGCGCTGCCGGTAGCTACCGTCGGGGTGCATGTCCCAGGCGGCCCGTTGGTCGTTGAGCTGGAGGTCGAGGATCATGCGCAGCTCCTGGCGCAGATCGGGATGCTCCACCGGGGTGACTACCTCCACGCGACTCTCCAGATTGCGCCGCATCAGATCGGCGGAGCCGATGAAGTACTCCTCCTCGCCACCGTTACGGAAGTAGAGGATGCGCGCGTGCTCGAGGAAGCGGCCGACGATGCTCACTACCCGCACCCCTTCGCTCAGGCCGGGGAGCCCGGGTCGCAGACGACAGGTGTCGCGCACGATCAGGTCCACTTTCACCCCTGCCTGGGCCGCCTCGTAGAGGGCGCGGGTCACATCGGGGTCCTCCAGGGCGTTCATCTTCATCTGGATGAGGCCGGGCGAATCGGCCCGGTGCGCCGCGATCTCCCGGTGGATCTTCTCGATGATGGCGCGCTTGAGGGCGTAGGGGGCCACCAGGATCTTGCGGTAGCTGGGCGGGGGCGAGTAGCCGGTGAGGTAGTTGAACAGCTCGGTGAGGTCCTGGCCGATCTCCTCGTCGCAGCTCAGGAGCCCCAGATCGGTGTAGATGCGCGCCGTGCCAGAGTGGTAGTTGCCGGTGCCGATGTGGAAGTAGCGCCGAAGCTGGGAGTAGTCCTTGCGCACCACCAGGATCAGCTTGCTGTGGGTCTTCAGGCCGATCACCCCATAGTTGACGTGGATGCCGGCCTGCTCCAGGCGCCGTGCCCAACGGATGTTGGCCGCCTCGTCGAAGCGGGCCTTGAGCTCCACCAGCACCACCACCTGCTTGCCGTTCTGGGCCGCCCGCACCAGGGAGTCGAGGATGGCGCCCTCGGCGGAGGTACGGTAGAGGGTCATCTTGATCGCCAGTACCTTGGGGTCCTCCGCCGCCGTGCGCAGGAAGCGCTCCACCGTGGTGCTGAAGGGCTCGTAGGGATGCTGCAGCAGCAGGGAGCCGTGGTCGCGGACGACGTGGAAGATGTTGCGCCGGTCCTTGATCAGAAAGGGGTGGTCGCTGGGCGCGTGCAGGGGGTCGCGCAGGTGGGGGACGTCCAGGGAGGCCAGCTCGAAGAGGTCCCGGGGCGCCATCAGCCCGTCCACCTCGAAGACGTCCTGGGCCTCGTCGAGACCCAGCTCCGCCGCCAGCATGCCGCGGTGCACCTCGCTCATCCCCTTGCCCACCTCCAGGCGCACGATGGGGGCGAAGTGCCGCTCCCGCAGCTCGCTCTCGATCATCTCGAGCAGGTCGTTGGCCTGCTCCTCCTCGAACTCCACCACCGCGTTGCGCGTGACCCGAAACAGCTCGCAGGCCTCGATGAGCATGCCCGGGAAGAGGGCGTCGAGGTTGTTGGCGATCAGGTCGTCGAGGGTCACGAAGGTGTGCCCCTCGCCCACCCGGATCAGGCGGCTGGAGACGTCCTTGTTCACCGGGACCTTGAGGCGCGCCAGGTGGGCGTCGGTGCCGTTGGGGAAGCGCAGGGTTACCAGGAGGTTGAGGGTGAGGTTGGAGATGAAGGGGAAGGGGTGCGCCGGGTCCATGGCCAGCGGGGTCAGCATGGGAAAGATGTTGTCCCGGAAATGCTCCCGCAGCCGCCCCTGTTGGGCCTCGCCCAGCGCTTGATAGCCGACCACCCGGATCCCTTCCTCCGCGAGCCGCCCCATCACCTGATCGCAGATCCGTTTGTGCTCGCGCTGGATCCCGAGCACCTCCCGATGGGAGGCCCGGAGCTGCTCCTGGGGGGAGCGTCCGTCCACGGTGAGCTTGCGTACCCCGGCGGCAATCTGCTGCTTGAGCCCGCCGATGCGCTTCATGAAGAACTCATCGAGGTTGTTGCTGACGATGGCCAAGAACTTCACCCGCTCCAGGAGCGGGGTGCGCTCGTCCGCCGCCTCGTTGAGCACCCGCCGGTTGAAGGCGAGCCAAGTCAGCTCACGGTTGAGGTAGAGCTCGGGGGCGTCGAGATCGATCTCGGTGTGGGCCTCGGGCTCCTCCGCCGGCATCCGGGGGGACATCTCCAGGTCGTCAGGGGCGCTGGGGACGGCTCTGAGCTTGGGTTCGGCCATGGGTCTCTCCGGTGGTGGCGGTGGCTTTCTGGGGAAGCCTCAATTCACTGAATTCTAAGTGTACAAGATCCCAGGAAGGTCACCGGACACCCTTCCGGGAGGACCGTGGTAGGGTGTGGAGGTCGTGGTTCAGTACCCCCGCGCTCCCGCCGAGAGAGGGTCTCGGGGGAACCCGGCCGGCGGTGCACTCCAGGCCCAGAGCGCCGGCAAGCCGGCCGCCTGCCAAGGTACCTCGTGCGGGCGGTCCCCGCCCTCTGCCCAGGGACCGAATCTCTGCGCTAACAAGTCAGTATCGACGGCGACCTCGGGGCCCAGGGATCCTTGGGAAGCACCAGGCAGCGCCCGGCGGTTGGTGTCTAGCCGAACAGGCGCTTGAACAGGAAGAAGAAGCCGACGGAGAGGGCGGCGTTGGCCGGCAGGGTGACCAGCCAGGAGAGCAGGATGTGCGCCACCACCCGCAGGTCCACCGCGCCGAGGCCCCGGGCGAACCCCACACCCATCACCGCCCCCACGGCGATCTGGGTGGTGGATACCGGCAGACCCGCCTTGGAGGCCAGCACCACGATGACGGCAGCGGCGAGGGTGGCGCTGTAGCCGCTGGTGGGGGTGAGGCTGGTGATGCGGCTGCCGATGGTCTGCATCACCCGGTAGCCGAGGGTGGCGATCCCCGTCACGATACCCACGCCCCCCAGGACCGGCACCCAGAGGGGCACGCCGCCCTTGTGCCCGGCGAGTGCCCCGGCACCGACTTTGGCGGAGTCGAGCACCGACAGCACCGCCGCCAGGGGTCCGATGCCATTGGCCACGTCGTTGGATCCGTGGGCGAAGGCCATGGCGCAGGCGGTGAAGATCATCATGGGCACGAAGACCTTCTCCACGCTGGCGTAGTGGAACACCCGATCCGCCACCCGATCCATCTTGATCCCGGCGATCATCATCCGCCCGATCAGGGCCACCACCAACCCGATCCCCGCCGCGATCAACAGGGTCTCCGCATCGGAGAGCTCCAGCTTGATGTGGGAGAGTCCGCGGAAGAGGGTGACCAGACTGACGATGAAGCCCACCAGGAACACGTAGAGGGGTCCCCAGACCTTGGCGCGCCGGAAGGGGTGCTCCGCGTTGAGGATCAGCTTGCGGATGCTGAGCATCAGCACCAGCGCCAGGATGCCGGCGAGGAAGGGTGCGATGGCCCAGGCGATGGCGATCTCACTGATCTGTTCCCATCGGACGGCATCGACGCCCAGCCCCGCTAGGGCGAAGCCCACGATGGCGCCGATGATGGAGTGAGTGGTCGAGACAGGCCAGCCCCGCTGGGTGGCCAGGCTGAGCCAGATGGCGGCGGCGAACAGGGCGCCCAGCATCCCATACACCAGTAGCTCCGGGTGACCGGCTACCGCGGCGGGGTGGATGATCCCCTTCTGGATGGTCGCGGTGACCTGGCCGCTGGCGAAGAAGGCCCCGGAGAACTCGAATAGGGCGGCGATGATGATGGCCTCCCGCACGCTGATCACCCCGGAGCCCACCGAGGTACCCATGGCGTTGGCCACGTCGTTGGCGCCGATCCCCCAGGTCATGTAGAAGGCGAAGGCGATCGCCAGGAGGGTGAAGAGGGTCGCGTTGGCGTGGATGATTTCCATGGTCTGTCCGGATAACCCGAAGGTGTGAAAGGGCCGCGGCGGAGGGTTGCGCCAGTGGCTCTGGGTCAGCGGGGGACGAGGAGGCGCAGTCGCTCCCCGATCCGCTCGGCGCCGTCGGCCAGCGCGCCGAGCGAGTGGATGATCTGATGCCACAGCATCACCGAGACGGGGCCCAAGCTGTCTTCCTCGGCGAACAGGCGCTGGCAGAGCCCCATCCCCAAGAGGTCCGTGTCCTGCTCGATGCGTACCAGGGCGGCGATCATGGACTCGACCTCGGTGACCTCGCGCCCGGAGAACCCCATCGCGACCAGCTCGTCGAGCTCCTCGATCACCCGATGGGCCTGCTCGCAGGCGTCCACCGCCCGGCTCACCAGCCTCATCAGGGGCTCCGCCATGCCGGGTGGGACCTCTAGCGGTCTCAGCATGAGCAGTCCGGCGATGTCCTGGGCGATACCGGCGATGGCATCCTGCAGGGTGAGCAGCTCCAGGAGATCCCGCCGGTCCACCGGCATCAGGAGCCCCGTGGGGAGGTGCTTCCGCAGCTCGTTCTTGATGCCGTCCGCTGCCCGCTCCAGGGCAAAGATGTTCTCCTGGTGTGCGGTCAGGTTGGCGGGATTCTGCTCGATCAGGGCCCGCATCAACCCCGGCATCTCGGCCACGCAGTCGGCCACCAGGCGCATGTGCTCCTGCATGGGCCGAAAGGGGGAGGGACCAAAGAGGGCCGCAAAGGGGTGGATCGGTCTCATCGCGTCCTCCGGGCGGGCAAGGTCCGGGCTGGCAGGGTCATCACCTGGATAGCGCCCTCGCGGGTGATCGGCTCTCGCTCACCGGGCCCCGCAGGGGCGCGGCGGCCTGCCGACCCATCCATTCAGGTGCTTGCGCAAGGAGAACATCAGAGATTAGACCCTCTGCAATCTCGCCGTCAATTTGACCAATAACCCACTGATCCGATCGGCATTCTGTGCCGCGCTTTCCCCAGGGTCACTGTCCCAGTCCTGAAAAACCACTTATCATTTTTTTCGCGAAGGCCTTTCGGTTGCCTGGGGTCCCGTTCAGCCGACGCCTTCTCCGAGCTTCTCGCGGCCTTGCTCCTAACCACGGCCTGTGGTCGGGGGGACGCTTCTCTGTCTTGCCTCCTCATCTGGCGCCCTAGCGAGACCATCCGATGGAAGAGCACTTGATCAACCTAGGGTTCATGCAAGTCTCCGTCCAAGACTTGGAGATCGGCATCCGCGTCCTGGTGCAGGTGGTGCTGCTGACCATGTCGGCCACCTTTTCCGGCTCGGAGGTGGCCCTGTTCTCCCTGAGCCGCATCGACTTGCAGCGCCTGCGCAATAGCCGCGACAAGGACTCCGAAACCATCCACGCCCTGCTCCATGAGCCGCGCCGGCTCATCATCTCGCTCCTGTGCGGCAACGAGCTGGTCAACATCGCCTCGGCGGCCAACATGGCCTCGATCCTGGTGATGCTCTACGGGGAGGACGACGCGAGCTGGATCAACATCCTGGTGATGGTGCCCATGCTGCTGCTGTTCGGCGAGGTCACCCCCAAGACCATCGCCGTCTCAAACGCGATGGGCTTCGCCAAGAACATCAGCGCTCGGGTGCTGCCGAAGTGGATCCAGATAATCGCCCCCCTGCGGGAGGCGGTGCGGGTGGTGGCGGACCGGGTGACCACCCTGGTGGTGGGCGAATCGGTGGATCGGGTCAACATCCTCCAGACCGATGAGCTCAAGACCATCCTGGAGGAGGGGGAGCAGACGGGCGTGATCCACGCCGCCGAGCGGGTGCTGATCGACAACCTGCTCGAGGCCTCCAAGACCGAGATCTCCAACATCATGACCCCGGGGCCGCGTATCCGCTTCCTCGACGGCAGTCGGCCGGTCCCGGAGATCTTCGAGACCTTCCGGCGCCACCAGCACCCCCGCATCCCGGTCTTTCTGGGGCACTGGGACAACGTGATCGGCTTTCTCCATTCCGAGGACGTGCTGCGCATCGTACGCGGGGGCGTGGATTTGGAGCGGGTAGAGCTCAAGGACCTGCTGCGTCCGGCCCATTTCGTGCCGCCCACCCTCAAGGTGGACGAGATGTTCAATTTCTTCCAGACCCACAACACCCGGGTCGCCATGGTGCTGGGGGAGTTTGGCGAGATCCTGGGCATCGTCACCATCAAGGACGTGCTGACCTTCCTGTTCGGGGAGATCAGCAGCAGGATGAAAGGGATGGAGGACTACGAGCAGGACGAGATCGGCTTTGTGGTGCCCGGCGATATGCGCCTGCTCGACTTCTCTGACCTGACTAACATCGAGCTGCGCGACCCGGTGATGACCACGGTGGCCGGGGTGGTGCTGCGGCTATTCGGTCGCCTCCCCAAGGTGGGCGATACCGTGGTCTTCGAGGGCTACGACTTCACGGTGATTGAGGTCAAGGGGCTGCGGATCAGCCGGCTGCGGGTCAAGCAAGCGGGCGCGGGACCGGCAGAGCAAGAGGAGTACCGGGACGAGGCGGCTGCCGCGATGGCGCTGGAGTCGGCCAGGGAGGACGCCGAGGAGCCACCCGATGGCCCTCTCCCGCCGGTCCCCTCATCGGGTGGCGACGAGCCCCTGCCCGCCACCCCCGCTACCGAGGAGCGCTGAGATGGAGTGGATCACCAGTGTGCTGATCATGGTCTTCTTCCTGGTCCTCAAGGGGTTCTTCTCGGGATCCGAGATCGCCATCGTCAACTCCGACAAGATCAAGCTGCGTCACCGGGCGAAGCAGGGCGACAAGGGGGCTGGCCTGGTCCTCAAGATGTTCCGTACCCCCGAGATGATCCTCGGAACCACGCTGGTGGGCACCAACGTGGCCACGGTGACCATCACCACCATCGGCACCCTCATCTTCATCCACCTCTTCGGTGACCTGGGGGACCTGATCTCCGTGCTGGTACTCACCCCGATCCTGCTGATCTTCGGGGAGATAGTGCCCAAGAGCGTCTTCCAGCAGAAGGCCAACAGCATCGTGGGTTACATCGTCTACGGGCTGCGGGCCGCCACCTACATCTTCTATCCGGTGGTGTTCGTGTTCAGCCGTATCGCCCGCTTCGCCGCCCGATTGGTGGGTGGGGGTGCCAAGAAGCGCGTCTTCATCACCCGCGAGGAGCTGGGTGTGCTGCTCGACATGTCGGAATCCCCCGGGAGCAAGGGTAAGGTGGATCGCAACAGCATCCGCCGCATCATCCGCTTCGCGGACACCACTGTGGGTCAGGCGATGATCCCCCTCGCCGACGTGGTGGGCTACAGCGAGTCCCGGAGCCTGGCCGATGCGGTGCAGGTGGTGATCCGCGAGGGCTTCAATCGGCTGCCGCTGTTCCGGGGCAATATCACCAACATCAAGGGGGTGCTCACCCTCACCACCTGGGACCTCCTCGACGAGCAAATCGCCGAGAAGTCCATGTCCGACTACGTGGCCCCGCCGCTCTTCCTCTCGCCCCACCAGAGCATCGACCAGACCCTCCCGCTGCTCCAGGCCCGCAAGGACCACATGGGCATCGTGGTGGACGAGTTCGGCTCCGCCATCGGCATCATCACCATGGAGGACATCTTCGAGGAGGTGGTGGGCGACATCAACGTGGGCTACGACTTCGACGAGTACAAGACGCCGCGGCAGTTTTTTGTCGACGAGGTCGAGGACTCGGTCTATCTCATGAGTGCACGCACACCCATCACCGAGATCAACGACGCCCTCCACATCAAGCTGCCCATCTCCGATGCCCACACCATCGGCGGGCTGGTGAGCCACCGCCTGAGGCGCATCCCGCGGGTGGACGACGCCGTCACCGAGCATGGCTTTCGCTTCCAGGTGTTGGAGGCGGATGAGAAGTCCGCCATCAAGCTGCGGGCCGAGCGGGTGTGAGCCGCCGCCGCTGTGCTGGTAAGGCGGTGCAGGGGGCGGGTCGATCCCTTATCCTAGGCGCAGGGCGCTGACTTAGAGGAGCAGGGGCGATGCGTATCCTTGAGGCGGAAGAGCAACTGATCCGGGACCTGACCGAGGAGATGGAGGTGGTGGCCACCCACAACGGCCCCACCTGCAGCGTGGTGGCCGGGCGACACCCCACCCTGGGGCGGGTGGTGCTGGTCCGCCAGCAGGAGGGCGCCCCCGGCCTGGTCGTCGAGGCTGAGTGAGGGGCGGGGCATTCTTCGGCCTCGCTGCCCTGTTGCTCTCCTGGGATCTCGCCGCCGCCGACGGCCCACCGGTGGTGGCTGCCGCATCGGACCTCCAATTCGCCCTCCCGGAGATCGCTGCCCAGTTCGAGCGGGAGACCCAGCAGGGGGTACGCCTCACCTTTGGCTCCTCGGGCAACCTGGCCCGCCAGATCCGCCAGGGGGCTCCGTTCCAGGTCTTCCTCTCCGCCGATGAGCAGTATGCCCTGGACCTCTCCCGCGAGGGGCTGACCGAAGGGGAGGGCGCGCTCTACGGGGAGGGACGCCTGGCGATCCTGGTCCCCAGCGGCTCCCCCCTCAGGGCGGACGGGACCCTGGAGGACCTGCGCACGGCCCTGAGCGACGGCCGCCTCAGCCGCTTTGCTATCGCCAACCCCGAGCATGCCCCCTACGGCCAGAGGGCCGCCGAGGTGCTGCGCCATCGCGGCCTGTGGGAGCCCATCCGGGATCGCCTGGTGCTGGGTGAGAATGCCTCCCAGGCCGCCCAGTTCGCCACCTCGGGCTCCACCCAAGGGGGGCTCGTCGCCCACTCCCTGGCCCTCACGCCCCGGGTGGCCGCCCTCGGAGCCTTCGCCCTCATTCCCGCCGAGTGGCATACCCCCCTGCGCCAGCGCCTGGTCCTGCTCAAGGGGGCCGGTCCCGTCGCCCGCGGTTTCTATGGATTCGTCCAGGGGCCCGCTGCCCGCGCCATCCTGGAGCGCTACGGCTTCGCCCTCCCGGCGGCCCCTGTCGCGCCAGGGGACTGAGGCGGGAAGGCGCCGGGGTGGACTGGGAGGCGCTTTCGCTCTCGCTGCGGCTCGCCGGCCTCACGGCGTTCCTGCTTCTCCCCATTGGGGTGGCCGCCGGTCGCTGGCTGGCCTACCACCTCTTCCGTGGCAAGGCCATCTGGGAGGCCCTTGTCGCCCTGCCGCTGGTGCTGCCGCCCACCGTCCTCGGCTATTACCTGCTGGTGGCCTTCGGTGCCACCTCCCCCCTCGGGCAGCTCTGGCAGGCCCTGTTCGGCCAGCCGCTGGTGTTCACCTTCGAGGGCCTGCTGCTCGCCTCCCTGGTCTTCAACCTGCCCTTCGCCATCCAGCCGATGCAGCGCGGCTTCGAGGTCATCCCCCGGGAGCTGGTGGAGGCGGGGGCCTGCTGCGGTCTCCATCCCTGGCAGGTGCTCTGGCGGGTGGAGCTGCCCCTGGCCTGGCCGGGCATCCTCACCGCCCTGGTGCTCTGCTTTGCCCATACCCTGGGGGAATTCGGGGTGGTGCTGATGGTGGGAGGCAACATCCCCGCCGAGACCCGCACCGCGGCCATCGCCATCTACGACCGGGTGCAGGCCTTCGACACCCAGGCGGCGGGGCGGATGTCGGCGCTGTTGCTCGGCCTCTCGCTCCTGAGTATCGCCCTGAGCTTCGCCTTCTCGCGCCGGGTGGGTCGGAGACTCGACTGAGCGCTTCCGGTCTCTGGGTCGAGCTGGAGCAGGAGGGCCCGGTCCCCCTGGCGGTCCGCTTCGCCTGTGCCCCCGGTGAGCTGCTCGCCCTGGTGGGCCCCTCGGGGAGCGGCAAGACCACCCTGCTGCGGGCCATCGCCGGCCTGTATCGGGCGCGCAGCGGGCGGGTCCAGGTGGATGGGGAGCCCTGGTTCGACGGGGAGACGGGTCAGGACCTCCCGCCCCATCGGCGCCGGGTGGGGCTGGTGTTCCAGAACTTCGCCCTCTTTCCGCACCTCAGCGCCCTGGACAACGTGCGCCTGGCCCTGGGCCACTGGCCGAAGGCCGAGCGCCGGGGGCGGGCCCAAGCCCTGCTGGCGGCGGTCAACCTCGGTGGCCTGGAGGAGCGGCGCCCCGGGCAGCTCTCGGGTGGTCAGCAGCAGCGGGTGGCCGTGGCCCGGGCCCTGGCCCGGGACCCCCGGGTGCTGCTCCTCGACGAGCCCTTCTCGGCGGTGGACCGGGCCACCCGCGAGCGCCTTTACCTGGAGATCGCGGAGCTGCGCCGCTCGCTGGAGATCCCCGTGGTGCTGGTCACCCACGACCTCGAGGAGGCGCTCATGCTCGCCGATCGGGTTGCGGTGCTGCACCGCGGCCGGACCCTGCAGACCGGCCCACCCCAGGAGGTTGTGACCCGACCGGTCTCCCCGGACGTGGCCCGCCTGGTGCACCTGCGCAACCTCTTCGAGGGGTTGGTGGTGGCGCAGCTCCCGGAGGCCGGCAAGACCCTGCTCGACTGGGGTGGCGTGCGCCTCGAGACCGCCCATGCCCCCGCCGTCGCCGTGGGCAGCCGGGTGAGCTGGGTGATCCCCGGCGGCTTCGTGGTGCTGCAGCGGCCCGACCGCCCCCTGCGCAGCGGGCAGCCGAACTGCATCGAGGGAACCCTGGCGAGGCTGGTCCCCCTGGGTCAGACCGCCCACCTCAGCTTCCTGCCCCGGGGGGGCGAGGATCTGCCGATCCACTTCACCGTGCCCCTGTACGTGGCCCGCCGCCACGGCGTGGCCGAGGGGATGACCCTGACCCTGTCGCTCCTCCCCGAGGGGATCCACCTGATGCCCTGGGTGCGGCAGGGCTGACGGGACGGCTCCTCGCCCGCCGCGCCCTGCTATAAGGCCTGGCGGACCTCCGAGCAGCTCCGCGGTGCGGCCCCCGGGGGGCTTCGCTATGATAGCCGTCGAGGTATCGCCGTCCCGGCGATGAGGAACCGAACATGATCCAGAGCATGACCGCCTTCGCGCGGGAGCAGGAGGCCGGGGTCGAGGGCGACCTGGTATGGGAGCTGCGCAGCGTCAACCACCGCTTCCTGGAGGTCTACGTGCGCCTGCCAGAGGATCTGCGGGGGCTCGAAGGTGCGGTGCGGGAGCGGATCGCCGCCCGCCTGCGCCGGGGCAAGCTGGACGCCACCCTGCGCTATCAGCCGACCCTCGGCGCAGCCGCTCAGTGGCGGGTCAACCGACCGCTGGTGGAGCAGTTCATCGCTGCCCACGGGGAGGTCGCGGGTCTGCTCGGGCATGGCGAGTCCCTGACCGCCACCGACATCCTGCGCTGGCCCGGCGTGCTCCAAGAGCAGGGCATGGACCCCACCCCCCTGCAGGAGCGGGCGCTGGCCCTGCTGGGCCGCGCCCTCAGCACCCTGCAGGCCACCCGCAAGCGCGAGGGGGAGCGCCTGGCGGAGCTCATTCGCGAGCGCTGCCAGCGCCTCGGCGACTGCGTGGCCCAGGTCCGCACCCGCATGCCCGAGGTGCTGGCGGAGATGCGCCAGCGCGTCCAGACCCGGCTGGCGGAGGTGATGGCGGAGCTGGACCCCACCCGCGTGGAGCAGGAGCTGGTGCTCCTCGCCCAGCGCCTCGACGTGGACGAGGAGATGGATCGCCTCGGCGCCCACATCCAGGAGGTCGGCCAGGTGCTGCGCTCGGCGGAGGCGGTGGGGCGGCGACTCGATTTCCTCATGCAAGAGCTGCAGCGGGAGGCCAACACCCTCACCTCCAAGTCCAGCGACCTCGCGATCACCCGCCTCGCCGTGGACATGAAGGTGCTAATCGAGCAGATGCGCGAGCAGATCCAGAATATTGAATAAGCATCCCACCGCCATTGCCCGTCGGTGCCGGCGGTTCGGTGCGCTGCTGGGGATGGTCCTGTTTTCTGGCGAAGGGCTTGCCCTGTCCGACGCCCTGAGTCCCGCGGGCATCGCAACGGTGAGCGGGGGGTTTGGCGAGGAGGAGTTGGCGGAGATCGAGCGCCTCGCCACCGGCTACAGCCTGAGCCTCACCTTTGCCACGCGGACCGGGGCCTATGTGGCGGACGTGGACCTGCGGACCGCCGATGGCGGCGGGGAGGTCCTGGTGGAGATCTCCGGGACAGGGCCCAAGCTCCTGGCCGGCCTGCCGGCGGGGATCTACCGGATCACCGCCACCCAAGGCCGGGCCCGCGTGCAGCAGGCGGTCACCCTGGAGGGGGGCAAACCGCGACGCCTGACCTTGTTTTTTCCTGACCCGGAGCCGACCGCCCAGGTGGAGTAGTCCCACTCGCCTGCCGGCTCTTTCATTGCTTCCGTGCGCCGACGCGCGACCCGTGCAAGACCCCCGTTCTTGACCTCTGGGCTCACAAATGCGCGATTGCAAGACCTGACCCAGTTCTCTGCAGTTCTTCTTCCCCCGGCCGCGAACACCCCGGGGATACTGGTCTGGGTGGCGTTGCCCTCGCTGCCGC